>JALRJZ010000009.1 GCA_023261045.1 Akkermansiaceae bacterium | reverse complement strand
CATAGGGAAAAATGATCTCAGATGCGGTGCCCGATGAGATCTCTAGGGCGCTGTCACGAATGCTCCCATCGGGGTTAGCTGGGTCAGACCCATCTAAGGTGTAATAGATGAAACCCGTGGGGCCTGTCAGAGAGAGGCTTGATTGGGATGGGAGGTAGCCTCCCTGAGAGGCAATTCCGTCAATATTAAACTCAGGAAGTTCGACGTTGGGGAAGAGATTTGCTGCGATCAAGTTGTTGGTAACGTTGCCGGTTCGCGCTGGAAAGTAGGCATTTGCCAAGCGATTTTGTTCGGCGAGCCATTCACTATTACGCGTATATTCTGCGCTTCGCCGATGGTCTCCCCAACGCGCTGACTCAGCGATAATGGCCCGATCAATCGCGTTGGCATACTTTACCCATCTTTCGTGGCATTTTTGAGGAGTGAGAGCTCCCTCACCTGTTAGATGGAGGTGGGCGCGGTCTGAAAATCGGCGTCGATACTCAGGGATGGCTTCGAGAATTCCTCGGATGTTAAAGGGATCAAGTGGGACCTGTGTTTCGGTTGGGGATTCAAGGACACGTTCTCCATCCCAAGAAAAGATCTTCCAAGGGAGCATGTCGGTTGGAGTTGTATAAGGACCACCCCCAGCAGCACGCCAATTGCCATTTGTTTTGAGGTCCTTATTTCCTCCAAATCTTTGAATAATTTGGAAGTCAATGTAGGTGTCCACATCGAGAACTTGTTGGATATCTTCCCATCGGCGAGTATTGACAACTGACTTCATCGCATTGAGTGAATTGGTATTTCCTTCAACGACGGTTGTTCCATTGACTGCATCAATCAGGTCGGAATTGGCGTTGTGATAAGCTGCGTAGTGTGCGTTGTCTTGCCGCTCAGCGAGATTGTGGACGCCAAAGTAGAGTCCGTTGATAAACACATGAACATGGAAGCCATCGCCGGCATCGTCGTGACCCATGTCCCTGAGAGATTCCCTCATCCACTGATCACGAATCATCGATCCTGCTTGTCTCTGTGAGGCTGACGAGTGGATCCAACTGTTGTTGTAACCCGCCCTCAAAGCGATTGAATTAAAGTTTTTAACTTTTGAGTGAGGAAAGAGGACTTCTTTGAGACGACCTTTGCCGTATTGCTCACGAAATCGAAATGAGAGCGAGTGTTTGGGAGATCTACTGGGAATTCTGCTGGCTCCTCCTTGAACGCGAAGTCCGCAGTCTTGTTGAAAATCAACTCGCGTGTCATTTTGTGAAGGGATGAACTCTGCCGAACATGCCCGTTCCCAAGCAACACCACCTTGTTCCGAGTTCGTGTAGATTCCATTCGGACCCGCAAAATCTTCTTTCGGTAGTGAAATTGATATGGTGGGTATATCCCGCATTCCCTTAAGCATTGCTTGGGCAACGGTCAGTCCGGCATGACCAGATGATGGGGCCGTTGAGCGCGTGACTGAGGTATCCATGTTATAATCTCCGGAAGTAAGATTTGACCAGCCTTGTGGCTGTGTTTGCTGAAGAAACGGTGTGTTGAGGCCGGCGGGATCACTCCCATTGGTAGAGGCACCATCAATATCGAGGAGAAAGTAGCTATGAGTCTCGACGGGGCTTGGGGAGTATCCTGGAGCCACTGCAGCTGCTCGAATGACTGATGTTTTTGAAAGAGAGATGGGTGAGGAATAAAGCGTTGAATTGACAGTTGGATTGCCTGATGCATTCAGTGGAGGGGTACCATCAGTTGTATAATAGATAGTAGCATTTGGGGTTGGTGTGGAGAGGCTGATAACTTGAGCTGTTTGATAATAACCACGCTGAGGAAAAACCTGTAATGGGGAGGTCTGCAGGGTGCCGGTTGTCACGTTTATCGATCCGGGCGTGGGCGTGGCAAAGTAGGTGGCAACTCCTGTCGAAGGATGCAGTCCATAGGAAATATCTTCGGACTGTGTGGGGTAGGGAGAACCATCGGGGTGAAATCCCGTAACGAGCGTGCCCTCTGGCTGGCTTAGACCAACAAACTCTGCCTCTTTCGAGAGTTTAAAATTCGTGTGAAGGTTTCCTTGTCCGTCAGTTTGGTTTTCTCCGGAAGCAAACACAACGAGGTAGCCGTTTGCTGGAATTTTTGTGCCAACTGGGAAGCTCCATCTTTTGAGGTCAGAAAAATCGTCGGTTAGGTGCCATCCTCCTAGGTCCATTTCAGATTGGCTTGTGTTTTTAAGCTCAATCCAATCGTGAAATTCTCCAGCAATCGAATTTGAAACGACTGTTGAAGTGTTTGACGCCATAAACTCGTTGAGGACAACCTGTCCTGAACTTGTTGAGAGAAATAAGGTTAGCGGGAGAAGAAGAATTAGACGCTTCATGATCCAAATTATTTCTCCAAAGGCTATTTGATGGAGATGGGATTGAAATCAAAAAGAGAGATGATGCTCCCTTTTAGAGCCAAGAGTGGAGCGGGTGCTTACAACCCACGATTCTTCGGGGCGCTGAGCCTCTCAACGAAGCGTTTTCTGGCGATAAAACACGATGGCATCTCCTACAGCCTTTGCTAAGGCCATTTGGTAAGTCTTGGTGTGAATCAATCGACTCTCTACCGGATGGCTAAGAAAGCCTCCTTCAAGGAGAATTGCAGGATGTTTAATATCCGAAAGCACACTGAAACGCGCTCTTCGAATGCCGCGATCTGGAATCGTCATGCCGGCTTCCGAGAGGTTTTTTATGGACCACCAATGAACACTGGTGGCAAGCGCAATGTTCGCTGCGTCCTGAATGTTGCCTCGGCGATTGATGAGGTCAGAAGACTTGAGGGATTTCCCGTAGTGTGGAACTCCTTTCGGCGAAAGAGTGAAGGTTTCGATTCCCCTCGCATCACGATTTCCAGTGCCTGAGGAATTAAAATGAATGCTAATAAAAATAGCGTTAGCGTATCGATTTGCGAAAGCCACACGTTCGCTAAGACTCAGGAAAGTATCAGAATCTCGGGTGAGAACGACTTTGAAACCTTTGTTGGTTAGATAGGCTTTGAGGACTCTCGCCACTTGAAGATTGTAAAACGATTCTTTTCCGTATCGGCTAAGACCCCCAGAATCTTTGCCACCATGCCCTGGATCGATGATGATGGTATCAAAAGCCTTAATATTCTTGATTTTATGGGGCTCAAGGACTGGATCGACGACCTTAATTAGATCGGTAAGCGAAAGGTGATAGTGTCCCCCAATATTCACCACAGGATGGCTAAAAATGAACTTCACCCGGTTCATTAAGACTTCTTGGCCTCCAGGAGAAAACAAGACGGTGACTCCTGGTTTTTTGAGGGCTATTTTTCGCCCTAATTGAGTCAGTGAACGGAATTGGTAGTATTCTTTGATTTGGGAGAGTGGGATATATTTTTGGCCACGATACTGCCTCGTGGTGAAGTCGTAGGACGCAGCGTCGACTGGCCCGAGAGCCAATAGCAGGGTGATCAGGCCGAATAATAATGACGTTTTTTTAATCATATCGCGTCGAATTAATCAGAAAGGCGCAACTTCCAGTTCGGGCTAGGAAGCTAAAATTGGAAAGATCGTGTGCCAAGGTGAAATGAGCGAAAGATCCTTAACTCAAATCCGTTGAGGATTCGTTGAGTTATTCAAGTCCCATAATTGTGACCTTTTTCTCTAAGATGGTATCACCAAGTCGAAGATGAATGAGCTGTTGATACATCTGAGATTCGGGGGTCACCACCGTCACTTGGCAACCTAGAAAGTCTGTGACCAAGCCTCCTCCTGCTGGCGCTAAAAAATAAAAACACAACTCATTGTCTTGCTGCACTTCTACAAGCGCCCCTAAGTCAATGGAATCATTGATTGTGTATCCTGGGGGAGTAAACCGTTGGAGTCTGGCCAAAGATTCTTCCTCGAGAGCCAGTTGCTCAGCCTGGGCTTGCGCTAGATAGGATGCCTCGATGGCACGCGTGTCGTATTTCCCTTCTGATTTTGATTCATCTCCACTTGCATTTTCTTCGCTTTCAGAGAGGGCTGATTTCAAAATACGAATCTGCGCTGAAAGTTGTGCGATCAATTCTTGATAAACATTTTCCTTGGTCACGCGGTGAGCATAGACAAGTCATCGAGCAATGACTAGTCTTCGTGGCCATGAGCCACCTTGAATTAACCAGAGATTTGTTAATGGATGCAGGCGGGCATGTTGAAATGAAGAAGGCTCGGGCAATCCATCGGGAGGGAGGAGTCCAGTCGGCTGAGTATGTCAATGGGGTGCTTTCGGGACAGACGCGGGTGGGCGGCAAGATGAAGCGCGTGAGTATGGAGATTCTTTCGCGCACCCATATGGAGAATCATTGCACCTGTTTGATGGTGCGCCAAGACGGACGAGTTTGCGCTCATGTCATGGCCATTGGTTTGGAGGTGATTGAGCCAACATCTCGACTTGCTGAGTCAACTGCGCAAGTGAGGGAAGATCGGTGGCCCAAGATGAGCGACGAAGGTAATAAGATCGAACTTTCCGTCATGCTGCCACTTCATGTTGAGCCCTCATGGAAGAGAGATCAAATCATGGTGGGGTTTGGTGCGACTTCCAAAAGTGAGGAGTCTTTACTCTCGGCACTTTCTTGTAGCGATTGTTACCAGCTTGATGATGGAGACCAAGAATTGTGGAATACGCTCAAGGAGATCTTTCCGGAAAACCCTCCAGGGATCGTCAATTTAAAAGCCAAAGAGTTTTCTGAACTCCTTGAGTCCCTAGTGGGTCATCCGCGTGTCATGTTTGGGAAGAAGAATAAGGCTTTAATTTCTTCGCAAGGACTTCGTCCTAAGATCAGGGTGAGAGGTGAGAAAATCATCGCGACTCCTGGGAATCTTCAATCGTGGCAACTAGACGATGCTTTATTTAGACCTCTTGCTTTGGGTTTACCTTCAAAATATCAAAAAATTTTTGGTTCCGGTTTCAGTGTGAGTGCTTCGCAAGCCCGAGTTGTTCTTGGCGAGCTTGAGGCATGGTTTGAGGTTTCCGAGGACTTGTGGTCAGCTCTTCCTGAAGAAGGAATACCAGATGTCGTGGTGAATCTGGAGGGGTCATTGCGTCACCTAGAAGCTCGGCTTGAGTTTTGGTATAATGGGAAAAGGGGAGGAAGCGAGCAAGGTGAGGCGCAATTAGTCGGGGAAGTTTTATCTAACCCATCAAAAGAGGAAGCAGTCGTTCGTTTTTTAAAATCATGGGGTTTTGAGGGGCCAGCTCGAGGGGGGAGAATGGCTCTGCGAGACCGGGAAGAGATTTTAAAGTTTCATGCTTTTGCTGAGCTTCCGTTGGATTGGAGGGTTGAAAGGGGCGAGCGGTTTCAGTCTGCCGCTGAACAGATTGTTGCCGTGAGACCCGATTGGGAATGGAGAGGAAGCGGGCAGGATTGGTTTTCAATTGAGACGAAGTTTAAAGTGGGTGAAGAAGAACTCGAGGCCCATCAAATCCAGCGAATGTTGAGAATGGGAACCGCTGAGCAACCCTTCGGAAGGGGGAAAATCGCTGTTGTTGATGCGGATTTTGTTCAAGAGGTCAATGAAACGCTGGTTGATTCAGAGGCAAAGCAAAATCAAATGGGTGTCTTTGAGGTTTCGAAGCAGCAGGAGGCTTTTCTGAGGGAAAGTGCAAAAGATTTTGGGATGGCCGTGGCGGAGGAAGTGTCACCACCCCTCGATTTGCCCGATTTTCTGAGGCCTTATCAGTGCGATGGCGTCCGGTGGATGGTTCGCTTGAGCGGGCTTGGGATGGGGGGAGTGTTAGCTGACGATATGGGTCTTGGTAAGACTCTCCAAACTCTGACTTATCTCAGCTTGATGGGTGGGAGATCTCTGGTTGTTTGCCCGTCTTCCTTGGTTGAAAACTGGGCTGCTGAGGCCAATAAGTGGTTTCCAGGGATGAAGGTCGCTTGTTATGTGGGAAGTGGCCGAGAAGGTCTAGCTGAGGTTGATCTTGTGATTACAAGCTATGCGATTTTGCGCATCGATGCTGATAGATTTCGTGCTGAGCAGTTTCAAGTCGCGGTGATTGATGAGGCCCAAGCAATTAAAAATCCCGAAGCGCAAATTACGAAAGCCGTTCATAATTTGCGAGCTGAGCATCGGTTTGCTCTCTCGGGCACTCCCGTGGAAAATAGCTTGCAAGATTTGTGGTCCATCATGGCTTTTGCTTTTCCGGGTTATTTAGGACCTCGGAAGGTCTTTATTGATCGTTTTGAAAAGCCGTTGCGCACTGGAAGCGATCCGGCACTCGCTCGTCGATTGTCTCGCAAGTTGAAGCCGGTTGTGCTGAGGAGGTTGAAATCCGAAGTGGCAAGTGATTTGCCAGACCGGATCGAACTGACCCGTTACTGTGAACTCACGACAAAGCAAAAAAGTATCTACCAGCAGATTCTTCACGAAAGTAGAAATCAAATCGATGCTGCTGAGGATGGTCAAAAGAGGATGGTTGCTCTCACTGCTTTGCTTCGGCTTCGGCAAGTCTGTTGTGATTTGAGGCTACTTCCCCACCTAGAAGTTTCTAATCAAGAGGCAGGAGTCAAGCTTGCTGAGTTCGAATCACTCGTCGAAGAAGCTGTAGCAGGCGGGCATCGTGTTTTGGTGTTTAGTCAATTTGTTCAACTCCTTCAGGGGATTGTTCCAATCTTGATCGAGAAGCAATGGGACTATTGCTATCTTGACGGGGCTACGAAGAGAAGGGGAGAAGTGGTGGAGCGCTTCCAAGAAGGAAAGGCGCCCGTCTTTTTGATTTCTCTGAAAGCTGGTGGGGTTGGGTTAAACCTTACTGCTGCCGATACAGTGATTCATTTGGACCCATGGTGGAATCCGGCGGTAGAAGCCCAAGCGACGGATCGAGCTCACCGAATCGGTCAGAAGAAGGTGGTCACGAGTTACAAGTTAATCACGCGTGGAACAGTTGAGGAAAAGATCATCGCCCTGCAAGAAGAGAAAAAGAAGCTTCTGGAAGCGGTTTTAGATTGTCCGGGAACCTTGGTCCCTGGTTTGGGCGATGACTAACTGATGGAATTGTTCGATTTCTAATTTACGGGACAGGAACGCGGCCCATCAGTCGCTTAATGATGTCATCGGTAGTCACGTTCTCTGCCTCTGCTTCATAAGAAAGAAGAATACGGTGACGCAGGATTTCCGGGGCAAGTTCTTTGACGTCGGCTGGAGTCACAAAAGCTCGACCCTCAAGGAAAGCATTGGCTCGTGCAGCTTTAGCAAAATTAATTGTTGCTCGAGGTGAGGCACCAGCCTGCACAAATGTTTTTAAAGATCCCTCATAATTACCGGGACTGCGAGTGGCTTGTACGAGGTCGACGATGTATCCTTTTACCGCTGGATCGATGTAGATCTCATCCACCAATTGACGACTTTCAGCAACTGTCTCTGGAGAGGTCACGTGGTGAGTTTCCTCATTCGCTTGCGATGAGGACATGCGATCAAGAATTTCGAGTTCTTCGAGGCGGCTTGGGTAGTTCACTTGAACCTTGAGAAGAAAACGATCAAGCTGCGCTTCAGGGAGAGAGTAGGTGCCTTCTTGGTCAATTGGGTTTTGTGTTGCGAGAACAAGAAAAGGTTTTGGAAGCGGATGGGTTTGATCTCCAATCGTCACTTGCCTTTCTTGCATGGCTTCCAAGAGAGCTGATTGAACTTTAGCTGGGGCTCGGTTGACCTCATCTGCGAGAATAATATTTGCAAAAATTGGACCAAGCTTCGGAGCAAAACTTTTCTGATCCGGTAGATAGATCATGGTTCCCAAGAGGTCCGCAGGCAAAAGGTCAGGGGTAAACTGCACCCGAGCAAAATTTGCTCGCAATGATCCTGCAAGCGCTTTGACCGCGAGGGTTTTGGCGAGCCCAGGAACTCCTTCTAAGAGAATGTGACCATTGCTAAGGAGTCCGATAAGGAGTTTTTTGACGAGGTTTTCTTGTCCGACTAAAACGGATCCCATTTCCTCTCGAATCGCTCCGGTCCATCCGCTCTTTTCAGAGATTTTTTGTTGCAGCTCCTGTGGTTCCATTTCCTGAGGAGCTTTGGCAAATTACCTTAGGTTGAGAAGGAAAATAATTGGAATTGCCGGTCGTCGAGATCAGAGATCTTGGGTTCAATCTTCATTCGGGCGAGGAAGGCCATTGATCGTTTCTGACTGGTTGGTTTTGATCGATGACTTTGAGGCATTTGGAAACTTCTTTTCCGAGAAGACTGTCTTCAGGGACTGCTTTTTGCACGCGGGCTAAAATCTCTTTTGCGTTGTTAAATCTTCCGAGGTTTGCATTCGCTAATCCAAGGGCGACGAGGTGAGCGGCGTCACGATTCTGAGTGATCTGACAGAGTCGCTCTGCAAGGATCAGGGCTTCTTGCGGGCTTCGGATCGTTTCGTCGGGATGGGTTGAGAAGATTCTTGAGAGTTGGTTTGCTGCCGGAAGGTATTTCGGGTGCGAACGTAGGATTTTTTTTGAATTCTCAATTGCTTGTCTTGCCTGACCCGCACGAAGAAGAGCTTGGACAAGCTGAAAACGCAATTTGGGGTTTTGAGGTTCTAACTGAACGGATTTATCTAGATAGCTCAGGGCGAGTTTGTGGTGAGAGTATTGCTTTTCGAGGTCAAATCCATCTTGGTAAAGATCCGGGTTTTCGGGGTAACGATTGAGAGCCTCCGTGAGAGTTTTTTGAGCATTGGGGTAATCGTCAAGTTCTCGGTAAGCGGTCAGAAGTAGTCTCAAGACGCGAATGTCATAGGGTAAAAACGAGTAAGCTTGTTTGAGTGCCATAAGGGCTTTTTTTGTTTTGCCAGCTTGGCCGAAAAGCTGCCCCATTAGTAAATAGTTATCACCCCGGTCAAATTCTGTTCCTTTGACAAAGGGCTTGGAGAGAGCGAAGGATAAGTAAGCAATTGCTGCATCGAGCTGGTTGCGTTGGAGAAGTTGGCGAGTGGTGCGCTGGGGGTTAGAGGCGAGTGGTTTTTCAACCCAGCGACCTTGAAAAGGAGATGCGGATTTTCTCCTTTGAGAGGCGTCAGCTGTTGAGAGTTGGAGGTCACTGAGAACTTGCTCTCGAGAGACGGGACCTCGGTAGATTGCAAGGAGTTCACCTTCATTGCTCACAAGAAAACTGCTTGGAAGTGGGATCGGTAACCACAGATCAACAAGTGATGCTTGCAGAGCGTCAAAGATCTCAATGGTTTGATTGCTGGCCCTTGCCGATTTGAAATCAATCCCGAGCTTCTTGAGAAAAGCGTTACATTGTTCTGGCGATTCTTGATCTGTTGAAAGTAACAGAACTTCGATATCCGCTTGAGCCCAGCGTTCTTTTTCTGAAGCCCAAGAAGTCAGTTCTTTTTCGCAGTGAGGGCAAGTTCGGCTCCAAAAAGAAATCAGAGAATTCTTTTTGATTTGAATGGTTTCTTCGCTCTGAGTGGAGAGCTGCGGGATGGCGTGTCCTGCTGGTGGAATGATTCGCGCGATTTCTGTTTGAAGCGGTAGATCGGCAGTCGAAGGTTGCTTTGGGGTGATTGTTGGTGGTCTGCGTTTAACCGCTTTTACTCGCCCTTGATAAAGATCATAAAACCCATTTGCTTGAAGCCCGCTAAAGGTTTCTTTTTTTCCTCCGGGCCATTGAACAGTGACGTGTTCAATCTCTTGATAATTACCGAGTCCAAAATGAAGCCAGCGGCTTGATTGTGAAAGAAATGACTGCCCGGCATGGCGAGTTCGCAACAAGGGTGTTTTTTGACCTTTGAGATAGAGCTCGACCCTTGCTCCGATACCATCCCGATTCGTTTGTTTCCCATCTCCAATGAGGTGAAGGCCAAGGAATGAAGCGTCGCTTTTTAGATTGTTTTTAAGAAGTCGAATTCGTGGTGCTGTTCGGTTGCTGACCCAGAGATCGAGATCGCCATCCCAGTCCCAATCGATGGCGCCAATAGCGCGCGCGTCATCGGCGAAATCCCATCCAATTGCCGTGGAGATGTCGGCAAAACGTCCTTCTTCGCCGCAGTTTAAAAAAGCATTGTTAGTTTCTCGCCCACTAAAAGACTTGTTTTCATGGAGCAGGCGGTTGAGTGCACGCCAACCTTGTTGATACTTTGAAAGGGATCCAAGATTATTGGAGGCAATGGGTGATTGGGACACGACCTGTCGCCAATAGACACTTCACAAGTCACCAGTGTCTTCAGAGGTGATAAATCCATTAGCCGCTAGAATATCGAGCCATCCGTCATTGTTGAGGTCGGCGAAAGTTGAAGCCCAGCACCAACGAGCCATACTTGTATTGGAGCTTAGGGTGACATCGGAGAATCCTCCTTTTTGATTTGATGCAAATAAGGTGTTTCCTCTCGCCATTCGTTGGAAAGTTTCAAGAGTCTTTTGATCTGTCCCGGTTTTAAATTGCTTCTGATAGGTGATTCGGTTTCCAGCACTTGAAAACATGTTGCTGACATAGAGGTCAGACCATCCGTCACGATTGAAATCTCCCCAGCTGACGGACATGCCTGCAGAAGAATCCTCGATTCCTAGTTCGGGGGCAATATTGACGAAACGGGGAAGCTTGCCCTCTTGAGTTCCCTGATTTTGATAAAGGCAGTTTCGTCCAAAATCATTAGCAACATAAAGATCAAGGTCACCATCCTGATCATAATCTTCCCAAGAGGCCGCGAAAGAAAAGCGAGTGTTGTCATTGTCGAGGCCGGTTTGTTGAGTGACATCTTCAAAATTCCAATTTCCGAGGTTTCTCCAAAGGATGTTCTTTCCTCCATTATTTGCATCGTGAAAAGGGATGGGCTCTCCAAGGGCCCCCGCACGAGCTTCAGAAAATGAAGGATTGTATCCGCAAATGTAAACGTCAACGAATCCGTCGAGATCGAAATCAGCGGCGCTCAGCGAGAAACTCTGGGCCTTTGTGGAACTTCCAAAGACTAATTCAAAGTGTCCGGCTCCATCATTTTCCATAAAGAGGATTCGAAAATCCTGAGAAACGACTAAGTCTTTATCTCCGTCATTATCCAAATCAAGTAAGAGGGCGCCGGCACAAAAATCCATCCAGTCGGTGCCACTTTCCTCCGAGAAATCACGCATGGTGCCATCTTTGTTTTGCAAAAAGAGTCGATTTGGAATCCCCCCTTGCTGGCATAGATACAAATCCTCAAGGCCATCTCCATTGACGTCAGCAAGTGCTAATCCATGATTGGCTGCTGGATCTAATCCAAAATCTCTTGGGATTCGAAGTCGCCAAAAATCTGTGGAATGAAGAAGCTGCTCGCGGTAGGCAGCTGTGTCACCCAGAACGGCTTCAGTGATCTCCGAAAGGAGGGGGGTGCCCATTTGCTCTACTTCCTCGTATTCGAGAACCTCTAAGGATCTAAGTTTTGGTGGGCTTGCATCAGTCCATTGGCATCGCCACGAGGTATTGACTTGAAACCCTGAGGCTTTGAAGGTGATGAGCGCTTCGCAAGTATTTGGTTCGATCCGTGTGATTTTGATTTTTGATTTTAGCTTTTTTGAGGAATTGTAGTGGATTTCCTCGATGGCTTTAAAATCCTTATCCGGATTGCCGCGACGGATTGTCATTCCAGCATTCTCAAAAATGATGTTGAGGCGGCTTGGCCGAATCTGATGGCCTTGAAATCCTTCGGTGAGAGAGCTGAGAGCCTCTCCGTGGAGCAGTTTTTCGACGAACTTATTGAGTTGAGTTCCGTATTGATTGCCTCTGACTTCTGAATCCCACCCGTCATTTTTAGGGTCAATCCGGTGATAGGCGTCTTGGATATCGGCCTGGTATTGATTGTCCTTCAGTGAGGTGATGGAAGAGACCTCCTGGGCCCAAGTAAGGGATGCCAGAGTGGTGAGGCTTAGGAAAGTCATTGATCTTAGGACGACTCGTTGAAGATAAAGAGCGTTCATCAGCGATGCTAAGAAAAACAGACAAAGATCGTTTGTCCAGCGAACATCAGTGATCCTAGAGGAGAGAGATTGGGTCCTTTGTTGCGAAATTGTGCCATTAATAGCACGAAACGCACTTGAAAGCAGCACAGTCTCAAGTCATCGTGCCGTGCCGCCGTTATTAGCGGATACGTCACAATGAGTTCTCAGATTACCATTCCTGAAAATGCCCCATTTACCGCTGAGCAAAGAGCATGGCTCAGTGATTTTTTAACCAAAACTCTCGGGGGTCAGCTCGAAACGGAGAAAGAACAGGGTCCAGCGATCCCTGTCACGGTTTTATGGGGGAGTCAGACTGGAAATTCTGAGGGTGTTGCCAAAAAATTACTCAAATCGTTGAAGAGCGGTCATTACGAAGCTGAAATTTTTGATATGGCGGTTTACGATCGTAGCCGTTTGCCAAAAGAGAAGAACCTGTTGATGATCACCAGCACTTATGGTGACGGTGAGCCGCCTGATAATGCTGCTGATCTTTATGAGTATCTGCTCGGAGATTCGGCGCCGTCTCTCAAAGGGGTGAGTTACTCCGTTTTTGCGCTTGGGGATTCAGAATATCCAGACTTCTGTAAATGTGGAATTGATTTTGATCAACGCCTTGAGTCCCTTGGAGCAACTCGTCTTTTTAAGCGTATTGACTGCGATGTTGATTATGATGATCCATTCAAAGAGTGGCAGGCAGGAGTTCTCGAAGCGATGGGAGGAGCGGTCTCTGCAGTTAGTGAAACTCCTGTTGTTGATGATGAGCCATTCGGCAAAAAACGCCCCTTTCCTGCGCCAGTGATCAAGCGCTACGACTTAAATAGTGAGGGCTCAGAGCGTGAAACCTACCATGTCGAACTGTCTCTTGAGGGTTCAGGTCTTGAATATGAGACGGGTGATGCACTGGGAGTGCTCTCCTACAATCCAGAATCGGTGGTCGACGAAATGTTGCCTCTCTTGCCTTTTAACACGAAAGATGATGTTCCGCTTCCAGGGGGAGGTGAGGCTCCTCTGAGGGAGGCTTTGATCACTTCGTATGATATCCGTAGTCTTAACAAAAAGCTTCTTGCGTCGTGGTCCGAGCGTTCTGGATCTCCCTACTTGAAAGCTTTAGTCGAAGCGGGTTCACGAGAGGAAATCGATGATTTCTGCTGGGGCAGAGAGCTCATCGATCTCATCATTGATCATCCTGCCGACTTTTCCGACGGTGAAGAGTTTGTAAGTGTGCTTAAAAAGCTACAACCTCGCCTTTATTCGATTGCTTCAAGCCCGAATGCTCACCCAGGAGAGGTTCATTTGACGGTGGGTATTGTTCGCTACCATTCCCATGGAAGAGACCGGGGAGGGGTTTGCTCGACCTATCTTGCGGATCGAATTGGAGAGGCGGCTTCTGGAGTGTTTGTTCATAGTAACAAGGCCTTCCGCCTTCCCACAGACCTGTCAAAAGACGTGATTATGGTTGGTCCGGGAACCGGGATCGCTCCTTTTCGAGCCTTCCTTGAAGAGCGTGAAGTGACGAAAGCTGCTGGGCGTAATTGGTTGTTTTTTGGAAATCCCCATCGCGCGACAGACTTTATCTACGACAACGAACTAACCCAGATGCAGGAAAGAGGGGTGATTCATCAGCTCAGTTTGGCCTTCTCACGAGATCAGGAACAAAAGATTTATGTGCAAGATCTCATGCTTGAGTCAGGTGCCGAACTCTGGGAGTGGATCTCGAATGGGGGTTATTTCTACGTCTGTGGAGATGCTTCTCGAATGGCCAAGGATGTCGACAAGGCCTTGCATACAATCGCTGAAACCCATGGCGGGATGAGTTCCGAAGATGCCGTCGCTTACTTCAAGGAGATGAAGAAGGAAAAGCGCTACGCGCGTGACGTCTATTAAGGATCCTATGGCTGGATTTCTTTTTTGATTTGTTCATCGGTCTTATTGTGAGTGGGCTTATTCGAGTTGAACCGGTTGCTCTTTTGCCAACTCAGGCAGGGTGCGCGGTGTTTCTTGGAGATGGCCAAAAAGTAATCGTCTTTTACATCGATCCCTCAATCGGAGCTTCAATTAACGCGGTTTTGTCTGGAGCAAAGGCTCCTCGGCCTCTTTCTCATGATTTGTTTAACCAAGCGATTGAAGCATTTGGTGCTCAAATAAACCGGGTCGTCATCGTCCGGCGAGAGGATGATGTTTTTTTTGCAAGGCTGTTTATGACCGCTGAGAATGAGGTTATGGAAAGGAAGATCGTGGAGTTGGATGCTCGGCCGAGCGATTGCATTGCTCTGGCTGTTCGCTCTGAAGCGCCCATTTATGTGTTAGATGATGTTTGGAATGACGTAGAGGACATGAGCTCGATTCTCGAAGACCTGCGGACTCAGCAAAATGGTCCTCAAGGTTTCGGAGTTTAAAAGATCACTTGCGGGTTGAGAGTCGCGGGGTAGGATGGATGTAACATGATCCAACCAAGCTACCTGAGTGAAGAAATCCTCCTCAATCCCGAACGTAGGGAGTTTCCCAACTTTGATCTAAGCCGTCTGTTAGATACCGTTTTTTCGCCAACAGCAGGATGTCGTGTTTGTATTTTGATCGACTTTGAAGATCCGCAGAAGTGGATGAAGGACTACTCTTTTGTGGGTGAGAATCAATTTGAGATTCAGAATAATGCTTATCAATATTTCTATCGCGGCTTGCATGATGGCGTGATGAGCGAATTGGGGATGTCAGGTGGCGACATCTTTGCGTATCGTTATACCTACGGTTCGAATCTTGATTTGTCGGATGAAGTCTGGAATGTCGAAGGAACCTGTCTTTCGTTGGAAAAAGATATCTACCCGCACTACGATATTATCCTTTGTATTTCGACTTGGTCAGCAACCGCTCCGCTCACTGAAAAATGTAAAATCCATGGTTTTCGGGGTGCGACGATGCATGGGATGAATGACGTGATTCTCTCTTCCGGGCTTGCAGTTGATTACCAGGAGGTTTCGGACGATGCAGAAAAGATGAGGCAGGCGCTCACACGCGCGAATGAAGTGGAAATTGATTTCGAACTTGAAGACGGAAAGATCTTAACTGCTTGGCTAGGCTTAGGTGGCCAAGAGGCACAAAAGTCCCATGGCCTTTGTCGGGGAAATCAGCCAGATATCGCCAATTTGCCTGCCGGAGAGGTTTATTTTGTTCCTCAAGATGCGAGGGGGCAATTCCCGATGAAATATGAAGATGGAACCTTGGGTGTCTTAGATGTTGTTAATCGAGATGTGGTGCGTTCAACCCTCATTGAGGGTAATCAAGAAACCATCGATGCTCACAATCAGCGGCTCAAAGATGATCCGATGACGGGTACTCTTGGTGAGTTAGGGTTCGGAACTCAAGTGCTCCCGGTTTCCTATCAAGACATTCAGGATGAGAAAGTCTTAGGAACTTGCCACCTTGCAACAGGGCGCGACGACCACCTAGGGGGAGATATTGTCCCAGGAATGTTTAAAAAGCATGAGAATAGCACGCACGATGACATTCTTTTTGCCCCGCATAAGACGCCTAATTTTAACGTCAAAGAAGTCAGGATGATTTGGGATGATCGCACAGAAGTTTTGATTCAGGACTTTAAGCCCTCATCCTATGTGATCGGTGCGATTTCAGGTGCGCTAGCAACTATTTGAGCTCAAAGGTAATGAGAGCTGTTGGGGTCCGCTCTCTCAAGAAATCGGATTAAAAAATCGAGTCGTTTCCTGACTTCAGTGGTTTCAAGGAGCCGTTGGCGATCTTGGGGGTCGTGAATGAGTTGTTGGGCAATGGCATCCGATGCGGTTGCCGAGTCTCCTGCCTGCTCAATAATCTCGTTGAGTTGATCAGTAACCTCTTTAGGAAACCCGCTAAGAGCGCCGTTGAGTGCGTTCTGTAATCGTTGAAGGTATTGGGTCTCTTCGGCTTGGGCGAGCGTTGTACCGAGGATTGGACGAATCGTCGCGTAGGGGTAGGGAACCTCATTCTCACTCCAGCTTTCAAATACCACCCGCATTACCCCGTGAAGAAGCACGTTGGAGGTGCCATTTTCTGCCTCGCGAGATGCTCTGATGAGTCCGAGAGTTCCGATGGAAGCAGGTCTCTGATCGGAGTCGCCCTCTCGAGCCTCTAGAAGGTTTCCGACACAAAAAAAACAGTTTCCTTGAATGGCGTCAGCGAGCATGGCGCGATACCTGGGTTCAAAGATATGTAGGGGAAGAGCACCATGAGGAAAAAGCACGGTGTCACTGAGTAGAATGACACCGCACTTTTGCGGGAGTTGGAGGCCTTCCATAAGTTAGTTGGCTTTCGCGAGGGCCTGATCGAGATCTGCTAGAATGTCGTCGATATGCTCGATACCAATTGAGAGCCTGACTAATTCAGGCTTAATCCCACCTGCAAGTTGTTGCTCCGCTGTGAGCTGAGAATGAGTGGTTGTCGCAGGGTGAATGGCAAGAGACTTCGCGTCTCCAAGGTTTGCAACATGAGAGAGTAACTCGAGGGAATTAATAAACTTCGAGCCCGCTTGCGCGCCTCCTTTGATTCCAAAGACAACAACGCTGCCGCCTTTTGCTCGGAGGTATTTTTCGTTTTTGGCAAACTCAGGATCATCCTCGAGGCCTGGGAAGCGAACCCATTCGACCTGAGGGTGCGATTGGAGATGCTTTGCCACTTCGAGTGAGTTTTGACAGTGGCGCTCCATCCGTAGTGGAAGAGTTTCAATGCCTTGTAGGAATTGCCAAGAGCTCTCAGGAGCAATGCAAGCACCAAGGTTTCGAAGGGGAACTGTTCTCATTCTCAGGATGTAGGCTAGCGGCGCTAACATTTCTGGAAGATCATGCCCCCAGCGGAGTCCGTGGTATGAGCTGTCAGGGTTGTCGTAAAGTGGATGCTTTCCGCCAGCCCAATTGAAACGGCCTGAATCAATCACAATGCCTCCGAGGCCAGTCCCGTGCCCTCCGAGCCATTTGGTTAGAGAATGAACGACAATATCTGCGCCGTGATCGAGGGGGCGAGTCAGGTAAGGGGTGGAGCAGGTCGCGTCGACGATCAGAGGAACTCCATGAGCATGAGCGATTTTTGAGACAGCCTCAAGGTCGGTGATTTCCAATGCTGGGTTTGATACGGTTTCACAAAAGAGAGCCCGTGTCTTGTCATCGATGGCTTTCGCGAAGTTGTCGGGGTCTTGCGAATCGACAAAGCGAACCTCGATTCCCAGGGCGGGAAGAATGTCATTAAATTGAGTATAAGACCCACCGTAAAGATTGCGCGCGGAAACAATATTGTCGCCGGCTTCAGCGAGATTGATGATCGAATTAAAAATGGCTGCTGTTCCAGATGAATGGGCAAGGCCTGCCATTTCATGAGCTCCCTCCAGAAGGCAGATTCTCTTCTCAAGAACATCTGTTGTCGGGTTCATGAGGCGGGAATAGATGTTTCCAAGTTCCCTTAAGGCAAAAAGGTTTGCTGCGTGCTCGGTGTCTTTGAAAGTAAATGCCGCGCTTTTGTAAACCGGCACCGCACGAGCGTGAGTATCCGAATCAGGTTGGTGTCCCCCGTGGAGGCAAAGTGTTTCGTGTTTCATCGCCTGAGAACTAACACGAAATGGAGAACTGGAAAGCGTGCAATTACTCAAATCGAGCTTTCACTGGGTTGTCCAACTAAATTTCTGTTTCCAGATTTGCGTTGCTTCCCGGATTTGCTCACTTCTACGAGTGGGAGAAAGTTCCCACGTAAATGGCATTTCTGGTTTAAAAGACTTTAAGAGCTCTTCGTATGGTAAGGTTCCAGTAAATGGAACACGGTGGTCTCTCTTGGGCCACTGAACATCGTGAAGATGGGCACCAATGAGGTAAGGTTCCATTTTTTGAAGCCACTGAGCATGGTCTAGTAAGCCAAGATTGTTTTTGAGGCCAACATGTCCAAAATCGTGCCAATAGCCAACTTGTGGACAGTCCTTAAAGTGTTCTTGGAGGGCAACCATTTCTCTCTCATCCGGAACGTCTTCGTATCTTGAGCGAGACTCTACGGCGAGGATCACTCCCGCTTTGCGTGCAGGCTCAACGAGTAATTCTAGAATCTCGATAGCTCTCTCGTAATACTTTGGGCCAGATTTCTCTCGTTTTTTGACACATTCTAATTTGTCGTCAGCGTAGCGCTCAGAGAGTTGTTCGCCAGCGGCGAGTTGATTGGTGAGTGCACCCGTCCATTTTTCATGGGGCATGTTGGCAACTGATCCCATATGCAGAACGACGTAATGAGCTTGAAAACGCTCGGCCATTTCCAGAGTCTTTAATGTCTCTCGATAAGCCCTTTTTCGTTCGGTTGGGTTGTTGGAGGTAAACTCATAGGCATCAGGAGCATCGATCATCACCTCTGTTGGTGAAGGGAAATAATTGTGAACTCCAACGCAGTTAAACTTCCCTTGATCAAATGCCCGCTGAATTCCCGGGAGTTTTGCGATGGTCATCCCATGCGAGAGCTCAAGAGTGTCGAAACCTAGCTCGAGGATTTCATCAATCATCTCCTCACCATCGGTATGGCGCGAGTTGTTCCAGCAGGTTGAAAAGGCAAGCATGTCGTCTTTGGCTCGAATCTACTGAGGCTCAATACTTTCTACGATGCAATAGAAAGCACCCGTTTCACCTTTTTTTGAATGAAAAACTGGGCTCAGCTGGTGAGAACCTTTCGGAAGTTTTGTGATAAAGGAAATCGCCACATCGTTTTGTCCAACTTCCTTAGAGTCAATGGTGTCCCCATTGACTCGAAGTGATGCGGAGGTGATGGGTAGAGCAGCTCCCTGATTGGTTCGGAAGGCTTTGGTTGCTCCGGGAACGTTGCGACCTGCAGGTAGGGGAGCGGTAATTGGGTGAGCTGCTTCTTCAGGCCAGCGAAGCAGAGAGATTTTATAGGTTGCTTCTTTGAGCACCTTAATGGCCCAATGTCCTTCGAATCTTTTCTTTTCTGCTCCAGCAGCCTTGCGGATGTGCCCCTGATTCCAGGGTGGGCTGGTGTTGAGCCAATCATGTGCAGTGAGTGTGACTTTTGGGTGCTTGGGGTGACCAAGGTGAATTTCAGTCGTTTGGGTAAAGGTTGGTTCAAGTTCAGCCCACCATTGTTCATAGAAAGCTCTCATTTCGCTGACGATCTCTGGGTGAATCGCGGAAAGATCTTTTTTCTGACCGGGGTCAGAATGAATCTGATAAAGCTCTTTGCCATTCACGAGGCGATAACGCTGTGACATCACCGCAGATTTTCTCCATTTGATGGGGTCAATAACCCGCTGAGAATCAGTAACAAGGAAGCGGTTGGGCCATTGGACCTCAACCTGAGGGTCAATGAGATCCTTAAGAGAGAGTCCATCAAACTTCACATTGCTCTCATTGGGGATTTCACAGACCTCAAGGAGAGTTGGGACGACGTCAACAGCATGGCAAAGAGTGTCGATTTTGCGGTGTTTATCGAGTCCGCCAGCCGGCCAGTGAACGAACATCGGCACCCGGTGTCCGCCATCATATTCAGAGCCTTTTTGACCACGCATTCCTGCGTTGAAAACGCTCGCTCCGGAGGCTGTTCCATTATCTGTGGTGAAAATAAAAATGGTGTTATCAGCAACACCTAATTCTTTGAGAAGTGAGCGGATTGAGCCCACGTTCTCGTCGATATTGGTGATCATCCCGTAGAAAGCGGCAAGATTTGGTTTTTGGTCCTGGTAGAGATCGAGATACTTCTGGGGTGCGTGTAATGGACCGTGCGGAGCATTGAGGGCGATGTAAGCGAAAAACGGGGCATGATTCGCAACGGATTTTTTGATGAATTCTTTTGCCTGTTGGAAAAAGACATCGGTGCAGAATCCATCTGCTTCAACAATGGAACCGTTGTGAAAGTAGTGACCATCGAAATAAGAATTGTCCCATAAGTCCGGAGTTTGCCCGACTCCACCGCCTCCGTGTCGGTAGACTTCATGGAAGCCTCGGTCTTCGGGGCGGTAGGGGTAGTTGTCGCCAAGATGCCACTTTCCAAACATGCCAGTGGCATAAATAGAACTGAGGTGTTGCCCAATGGTTACTTCGTTTTCTCTGAGCATTGAGCGTCCTTGAATTGTATGCCAGACGCCGGTACGGTTGGTCCAATGACCAGTCAGGAGAGCTGAGCGTGTTGGTGAACAGGTGGGAGCAACATGATAATCCGTCAGGACAGTTGATTCGCGATAGAGTTGATCAAGGCAGGGTGTTTTGATGATTGGGTTTCCATGGCAACCTAAATCTCCATAACCTTGATCGTCGGTCATCACGAGGACGACATTGGGGCGCTGCTGGGAGAAAAGCGGGGAGCAGAGAAGCAAAAAGAAAGCGAGAGGTTTCATGGGGAAATCAACTGGTTATGGACAAAGGGATAGCCTAGGATGAGGACGACAGCAACTAAGTTGGCCGGTTTGGAGATTTTAAATTGTGGGAAGAGAACTTGAGTGAGAAGCAAGACAAGAAGGGTGAAGCTTGGTAAACGAATGAGATGCCCTCCGTGTGCGCTTAGATTGAGGACGCTAAACGAAAAAACGTAGATCGCTAAAAAAATCATTAAGGCCCTATGCTTGGGAGTTGCTCGGTAAAGCTTTTTCACTGGCGATGATTGAAAATGAAAAAATGAAAATTGAAAGTTGCGACTTTGCTAGCAACACTTCGGACGTGATAGGTCTTGATAAAAACCTGAAAATTGCGGTCTTGATGGGTGGGCCTGGCGCCGAGCGGGAGGTTTCGCTAGCTTCGGGTTCTGCGGTGTTGAAGAGTCTCTGTGAGCAAGGTTATGACGCGGTGGGAGTTGAAGTCGTTGATCGCGAGCCTCAGTTGCCAAAATCAACAGGACTTGTTTTCAATATCATCCACGGAACTTTTGGCGAGGATGGTGAACTGCAGCAATATTTGGAAAGGCTCGGAGTTGCCTATACCGGGGCTGGAAAGCAGAGCAGTCGCCTCGCCTTCGATAAAAACTTGAGCAAAGAGTGTTTTGTGAAGCACGGAGTTCCAACGCCTGGTTCGGAGATCTTAGATTGTTCACAAGAGCTTCGTCTGCCTCAGATGACGGTGCCCTACGTGGTTAAACCTCCACGGGAAGGGTCCAGTGTCGGGATTCGAGTGGTTAAAGAGGAGGCTCATGCCCTAGCTGCGATCGAGTCGGCGGCAGCGATCAACAGTGACCTTTTGATTGAGGAGTTTATTGAAGGTCGGGAGCTAACGGTAGCAATCCTGGATGGTGAGGTTTTCCCGATTGTTGAGATTATTCCTCCAGAGGGCGAATGGTATGATATGGAGACCAAATATCCTTGGCTGAGCGGAAAATCCGGTGGAAGCCAGTATCTTTGCCCAGCTTCTTTGAGTGCGGAAGAAGAAAGGCGGGTCAAAGAGGCGGCGAAAAAAGCTTATGATGCGCTAGGAATTGAGGTTTACTCGCGGGTCGATGTGTTGTTAAATTCGTCAGGAAATCCTTATGTTTTAGAAGCCAATACTATTCCTGGAATGACTGAAACGAGCCTTTTACCAATGGCTGGAGTCAAAGCAGGGTATTCATTTGGTGATCTTTGTGTGAGGATTTGCGAGTTGTCTCTTGCTCTCCGTACCTAGGTTTATTCATGTTACAGCGCCACACATCAAGTC
This sequence comes from Akkermansiaceae bacterium, assembly GCA_023261045.1. Taxonomy (GTDB): domain Bacteria; phylum Verrucomicrobiota; class Verrucomicrobiia; order Verrucomicrobiales; family Akkermansiaceae; genus SW10. Next base: position 8,711 of record JALRJZ010000009.1, on the reverse strand, counting down.
GAACCAAGAAATCTCGTCAGAGAATGCTTTCTCTGAAAGTGAGCTCTCCCAGAATTGTCTTCCTCGATTTTCTCAAAGTGGGGACGAAAGCTGTCAAATATAGCCTTTTAGTGGCTTTAATGGTCGGTGTTGGCGCAATTTTAAATTTCGGGTGGCAAAAACTTTTTGTCGAGAATGAGGAGTTTACGATCAATGAGTTGCCCTTAAAAACCTTTGATGGGAAGGAACCCCGCTTTCTTTCCCATGAAAGAATCGTCAAAAAAGCAGGTCTTGATCCCCAAGCGACGATTTTTGCGATTGATGCGGATGAACTTCGAGCTGCCTTGGAGCAACTTCCGGAATTGACGTCGGCTAAAGTGAGCCGCCGTTTGCCGGGAACCTTGAAAATTGAGGTTGCTGAGCGCGAACCAGTGGCTTGGATTGCGTGTCCTGCTCTTGGGATTCGTGAACGTGATCGCGAATTAGGACTTCTGGTCGATCGAGATGGCATTGCTTTTCAATGTGCATCAGATGCTCTTTGGACCTTCGCTCAAAAGCTGCCAATCCTCACGACATCAGCTGCTGATTCCGAAGAGATTGTTGAGGGACAACCAGTCTCTGACAAAGGACTGAAGTATGCCTTAAAACTAATTGAACTTTCTTCCACCCATCTTGCCGATGATCAGCGTTTAATGCGTATCGAGATTCAAGATGAAATCATCCTTGAGGCAAAAACGATAGATGGGATCAGCCTGACCTTTTCGTTTTACGATCTCGAGCGCCAGGTTTCAGACTTCTCTGACATTTTGGCTCATGCGCAGTATAGTGGAAGAGAGCTTAAAAAGATAAATCTCATTCCGAGAAGATTTGTTCCTGTGCAGTATCAGAGAAACCTTTAAGAATCTGTCGATGGCGCGTTCAAAAATTCATGTCGGTCTCGAAATTGGGTCTACCAAGACGGTCATGGTAGTCGCTGAAATCAAGCCCGACGAAACGGCTAAGATTCTTGGACTCGGAGAAACTCGATCTGCAGGTGTTCGCAAAGGTGAAATCGCTGACTATAAGCAGGTGAGAGCCTGTGTAAAAGCTGCTCTTTTAGAAGCCGAAGACGTGAGCGATGTGGTCATTAAGAGTGTTTTTCTTTCGGTAACAGGTGCTCATATCAATGGGATTAACAACACGGGAACCTTTCGTCTTCCCGAAGATGAACAAGAAGTTGACCGTCATCACCTAGAAGAGGCCAAAGAGATTGCTCGCGACATCGCGATCCCAAGTGATCATGTCTACCTGCATCATTTGGCGCGTCATTTTACGCTCGATGGGCAAACACACTCTACCGTTCCATACGGGTTACTTGGGCGTACCTTAGAAGCCGACTATCATATCGTGCACGGAATTCGCACCCGAATACAAAACAGTATTAAATGTGTTCGGGAAATTCCGCTTGATGTGGATGACGTCGTCTTTGCTCCGATTGCGTCCGCGCAGATTTGTCTCAATAGAGAGAGAAAAGAAGAGGGTGCACTGGTAATCGATATTGGGGGTGAGACCACTGATTACGTTCTTTATTTGGATGGGGCCATCGCAGCCTCCGGATGCGTTCCTGTTGGAGGAAATCATATCACCAACGATATCCATCTCGTGACGCACATTCCTTTTTCGAAGGCCGAAAAAGTGAAAATTGCGGAAGGAAATGCTTCCGATGACCCGGCAAGTTCAGTTGGAGTGATTAAAATTGAGGATGAGAAAGGGTTTCCGCCTATTGAAATCAATCGGCAAGTTTTGAACGACATCATCTGTGGGAGGTTGGAAGAGGCTTTTGAGTTGGTTTGTGATGGGCTTCCAGAAGGGGCTCTGGCAAAGATTGGAACAGGGGTATTTTTGACGGGGGGGACGAGCCAAATGAGGGGGATTGGTGAGCTTGCGTGTGAGGTTTTTGGCTTGCCTGTCTATAAGCCTGAGCAGCCTGATGTGAGCGGGGTGCATGCTTATTTTAAAGATCCTCAGTATGCCACAGCGCTTGGGCTCATCCGATATGCTCAAATTCTAGATGAAGAGCGCCCAGGAGCACGAGTTGGAAAGATGCGGAGGCTGCTCAAATCTTTTTGGCCCTTCGGGTCATAAGCTCGCCTAAGAACCGTTTTTTAAGACCATTTGATCAAGTCGCTGTGAAAAAGTCCTTTTCGTTAGTTTCTGATACTCACAAGTCCGAACGACTTGTTGAGCAGATTAAAGGGGAGCTTAAAAAGTATTTGAAGCGGGAGCGCAAAAAGAAATTACCAGAGGGTTTTGATTATTGGGCTTTTCAATGTCGTGCTGGATTTTCGCAAGATGAGGCTACCGAGGTTCATGTTAGCGAGCTCGGTAAAGCGATTGAATACGCTTATGAGCAAAAACAGGATTCGGTTTATCTCGAGGTTTTAGCTCAGGCTCAGCAGGCTCCCAAAAAGTCGAGCGAACCCTGAAAGCTACCAGCTTTCGTTGTTCCCGTAACGAGCTGGATCGAGCTTCTTCGACCAGATGTTGAACTCTAATCGTGTGAAAGCGTTAAGATCGAAAGTGGCATCTCCGAAGACCTGTGAGTAGCCTGTGATTCTGCCATTTTCGATTTTATCGAGTCGAAGTGTGACCGAACCACCATCGTGAAAGTGGGCTCGGATATCCTCAGCCCACATCTTTGGCTGTTCTTTGAGATCGATTTCATTCCCATTAGGATCTGTCTTAATGTCTGAAAGATCAATCGAACGCATCCGGTTCAGAGGAATTTGAATTTTTCCCAGAATTGTTTCTACATCGACGAAGCTTTCTTGCACCGTTTGGATCGTCCCAATAATGACGTCTCCATTTGAGAGTACAATTCTTTGACCTTCAGGCTCTTCGCCGAACTCGTCGGAGTCACTGCTTTGAGCGCCGTTTTGTTCAGAGGAAAAGGGAAGCACTCCGTCCCATTGTGAAACAGAGATTTTAGAGAACTGAAGGGGAGCTGTTCGGCGGGGAACAAAGTGAAGCCAGTCGCCCATTGCTTTGGTGTCGTCTGTTCCCGTCCAAGTCCCAATAAGTTGATCGTTGATGTAGAAAGCGGAAGTTCCTTCACGACCACGATCGAGATAGATTGCAAAATCAGCCTCTTGGCTTTCTCTTAGGGTGCGGTCCAAACCTTTATTGAGAACATCATCACGCTCACCCCTCGTTGTTGAACGGTAGAGACTCATATAGGAACTTTGGAGATTTAAGAAATATCCTGCGGAAGGGTGATCTGTCTCTCCATTGTTTGATAGAAAGACGATTTTAAAATAGGGAGATGTTTTCCACTTGGCGCTAAATCTGATGATGGATCTTTTGGGTAATTCTACTTTTCGGGCCAATCCATATTGTTCTTTTGAGGTCATTGAACGATTCTCAAAGACCCAATGATCTTGAGCATCACCGGAGGAACAAACCCAGCCCTCTGGGCCATCGGGTCCATTAAAAAAAGAGGGCGGTTTTGAGTAAATATCTAAGGAGGTAACCATGAGGCGGTCGAGGGTTAACGTCCCCGCAAAATCGGTATCCAATACGATTGTTTTCTCATCGAGACGACGTAAGCGCCCCCGGATGGTGTCCTTGGGGGGCGACTGATCGAACCGATCATTGATAGTCACCAAGGCATAGTGGTCAGATTCTTGAATCGACGATTTTCCATTCAAAGACATTTCCAGAAGTTCTCCTGTTTTGAGCGTGACCTCACCGTCTAGAGATGGAGAAAGAACGGTTAATTCTTTGGCTTTACCGTTTGCCGAGGTGGGTGTTCCGGTAACCGAAGTTTTATCAGCAAAAGTTAGAGTCGACTGTAAATCGTCTGCTCCTAAAAAGCCTGTGAGAAGAGTGATGAAGATAAGAGGTTTCACGGGGCTTTGTTGGTAGATTATTGAGAGTTTCCTTTGTGAATCGAACTCATGATTCTCCGATCAAGGGTTAATGGTCCTAGCCAAGGGTGATTTGCTTCAAGGTGTGTCGAACCGAGCTTAATGTTAGCGATGGTTAATCGGCCTCCGGTTTGTAGCTCTAGATAATAATCGCCGGTAGATTCGGGGAGTGAGTCTTTCTTGGAAAAATACATGACCGAGCAATTTTTCACCGGAATGGTAAGAGGTGCTTCGCTCTGGGGGCAGCTGATGACAAAAGACTCCTCACCAGGTTGAGTATTCAAGCTGAGTATTGCTCCACTAAAACGATCGCCATCGTCTACGGTGAGGGTGTCAGAAGTGTCGCTGGCTCTGGGTTCAGCCCGAAATCGCTGTGTTTGAGTATCCCATTTTTGAACATGAATGTCCTCGATCTGCGTGTCTCTTCGGTTAGAGCTCAGACTCTCGAAAACAATATAAGTTCCGCGAGGAGGTTCGCTTGGATCAAACCCTTTTGGAATGTCTTCTCCGTTTACCGAAAGTTGCACCGAGCGATTTGATCGGTCGACTCGACATTCTAGGTCGATGACTTGAGCGCTGATATCACTCAGGCGTGATTCGTATGACGAGAGGGTTTGATAGAGGAGTCGGCTTTCGTCCTTGGGGTGGGGGCTGACGCGCTTGATTTGAATCCCCTGGCTATTGATATAGAGTAGATAGCTATTGGTGCCCGCTTCTCCGGCTTTGGTAACGGATTCTGAGCATAGATGAATTCGTAAATTTGGCGAATTCTCCCAAGTAAACTTGGTGCTAAAGATAAAGTTCTCTGGAAGGTTGAAATCTTTTCCAATGGATCCTCGATCGCGGGAACTTAAGCGCCCAGAGGTGAGTTCCCATTGGTTTTCATTTCCTTGCCAACTCGAGAGATCCTTTGGTCCTCGGTAAATTGTTTCTTGGGGAGTTACTCCAAAAAAAATAGAATCAATTTGCTCGCGAGGGATTTCCAGTAGCCCGGCAAACCACGTTTCAACGCTCACGTGAGTATCGCTGAGCGCGACGATTTCCCCGGGAAGAGTATCTTGATTACGGAGGTTGATCCGCTGGGAATTCTTTGGAATTTCGGTGGAGTTGTTGATGTCAAAACGGAGTTTCTGGAGCTGGTTGTTCCAGATTCTCAGAGGTTGATTGCTGTGCGGGCTGTTGACAGTGATGATTCCCTCTGAGAGAGCAGCAACCTCCCCTGTAAAGACTTCTCCTGTTTTTAACGCAACAAGATCGCCAACCGCTGATAAGAGGGTTAGGAAGCCCAGGCTGGTAGTAAGAACGAAAGCTTGCATGTGAATTCTAAGAGAAAAATTAGAGATCTTCAAACCAGTCGCTGATATCGGGTGATTCATCAAGAAGCCTGAGCATTGTTGCGCTTTTCAGATTGATTTGGAGCTCGCCAAGGTAGGGAGAACTCCCCTTGAGGAGATCCGATGTGGATGATTCTGGACGACAGTAAATGAGGCCGAACGGTTTGAAGAGGATGCTTGCCGGTTCGGTTTTCCAATGAAAAATAGGGTCGTCGAGGCTCGCTTGGTTTTTTGAATTGAGTTCAATCTTTGAGAGATCTCTGAGGGGCACGATAACCTTTGCGAAAGCTGTCTGAAGATGGGCCGCGCCATCTTTAATCTGTTCGAGACTACCCGAGAATCGATCCGTTCCATTGGTTAGGAGCATGACGTCTCGCTCGGGATGTTCCATGCTCAGGGCGCTATCTTCGATGCCATTCCAAGTCGTAATCACCAGATCTGAAATTCGAATCTGGTTACCGCTACTAGAGTTTAAAAAACCAATTCCGGTTCCATCTGCAAGATAGCCCGCGGGATCACTCCATTGCGATGAATACTTACCGTCGATAAAAAGCATGATAAGATTCTTTTTGCGATCAAATCGGATATCGATTTCGGTTTCGCCACTCGTTGGAAGAGCGACACTATTTCGGACACCGGCTAGACGGCTGTGGATGGCGCGACCTTCTTCATTAAATGAGCTTCGATTGAGCGCCGGATAGCTAGAATAAATATTGAGAACGTAGCTTTTACCGAAAAAGTCAGCGTAATTGCTTTGGCCGGGTCTCATCCATGGGATCGTTTCAATGGGCTTGTTTTGATGTGTTTTGGTGAGTGATTCAAAACGGAGAGCAGGCTTTTCAGCTTCCTCAGTAGCTGGTTTGCTTTCCTCTGTTTTGTCGTCGGTGTTATTTTTTTGATCCGTCTCCTCAATAAGTGGGCGACTGAGATCAGCGTGGATGGCAATGGCTAAGTTTATTTGAGATTTATAACTCGCCTTAAACCGAAGGCGGCCAACTTCAGGGAGATTCGCGTCAAATACCAGAGGAGCTCGTGAGATGCTGTAGAAGGCTGCTCCAGAATAGAGCCAGGAAGGAACGGCTTGATCCTTCTGGTTGGGTTGTTCTTGAGCTTTGCCTTCCACTTGCTCTCTTTGGCTAGGAATTTGCTCTTCCTCTTCAGAGGAGAGTCTCATCCAGCCATCGCTATTAAACGGTCCCGCATAGATCAGCTCTCCTTCATAAGGGTTTGGTGCGATCGATCGCACTCGGTTTCTGGGGATAGTAAGAGTTCCAACGATAGGGCTATCAAGAACGAGTTGATCATCTTCTAGAGAGGAAATCACCCCTGGGATCCGATCGCCGCTGATAAGAGTAATGTAGGAGATGTTTTCCCCTAAATCAGCGGTTTGATAATCGTTGAAAATGATTTGGCGAATGGTTTCGGTTTTTAAAAAACGGATGGGATTGTCGATGTCGGGACGCTTCCAAAGAAGGCCTTCATTTAGCCCGGCGAAAGTGCCGTGCATGATGTCTCCGTTATCAAAACGAATGAGGTCTGATCCCGCAGGATCAGACTGTGGGATTTTCAATGGGGAATGATCCTCTTGTGGTTGCTGATTCGGTAAAAGCTTGCGTTGTGCTTGTAATAATTCCGCGTTGCTAGGATGCCCTAGCAAAAAAAGGATCAAACTAAGAGGAATTGGAAAGCGCGTCATTTTTCGTAAATGGGTAGAAAACGGTAATTAAGTGCGAGCGAAAGTAGGGCGCCTGAGGTTGAAAAGGTCGTTCCGTGACGGCCGGGGAAAGAACCGTCAGGGCTTTGCACGGCGGAGAGAAATCGCACGTTGAGCGCGTCCCACTCTCGCCATGCTTTCTCGTTAGAATGGAAGAGGGCCTGAGCCATGTAATATTCGAAGTAATAGGTGTAGTGGCGTTCTCGGTGGTTTAGCTTTTTGGTGAGGTAGTTCGTGCTCGCTTTATATCCTTTGTCTGTCTTGTTTTTTGCGAGTGACTCGCAGAGAACCCCAATCGCTGTGAGGGTTGGTCGGTCACCAAGGGCAGACTGGTATCCGTAGCCTCCGTCTGCTCCGCGGCATGAGCTCAGATACTTATGCGCTTTCACAAAGGCATTTTCGGGTACTGGAATGCCTGCATTTCGTGCGGCGTAAAGTGCGACTAATTGGCAACCTGCAACGGAAGTGTCTGCCGTGATGTCATCTGGGCTGTAGCGCCATCCACCTCGAGGGTTCCGCTTTTGAGCACTTAAGATGAGATCAACGGCTTTTTTAAGAGCAGGGGCAATCTGATCGTTTCGATACATGCCGTAGCATTCGGCCAGTGCAAGCGTGGCAAAACCATGGCTGTACATCGAAGAGCCCATGTATCCATTTGAGTCTTTCTGGGATTCAAGGATATAGTTGACAGCTCGTTCGATATTGATGGCGTAGGGGCCATGGTTTGGGTCTTCACCATGTGCCAAAAATGCCATGACAGCCAGCCCGACAACTCCAGCTTCAGCTCCAGTTGTGCCATCCCAGTGTCCTTTCTCATTTTGACTGGTCGCCAAATAGCGTAATCCTTTGGAGTAGATATTCTCAACAGCGGCAGGCACTGGGTCTTCCTGACGACGGGGAATGGTTTGGGCTCCTGCTGGAGAGAGTGCGACGCACGCAATTGTGATGACGGTAAACCGAAGTTGTTTCACTTGAGCGCGGATTGCTAACATCATTACAAAAAGAAAAGTGGTCGCTGCTTGGGTAATCAAACTGTCGAGGATGAATTACTCGGCGGGAGTCTTCTGGCTTTTATTGTATCCTTCTAGAGCCTTTTGAAACTCGAGGGGTAGGTCAGCCCCTGATTTTCCGGCTGATCGGGGGATTCTTCGTTCGCCTTTTGTTTGGCTGCTTGGTCCAGCTTCAGAGGTGTTTGAGGAATCTGAGTCAGCATTTTTTTCGCCAGGTCCACCTTGGTCTGAAGGTGTGTCTTGAGCTTGCTCACCCTGACCCATCATTTGTTTCATCATTTCAAGCATGGCACCCATGCTTTCTTGGCTATTCTGTCAATCACCGCCTTTGGACTTTTCTTTGGCTGCTTCGAAGATTGTTTCAATGATTTCGGTTTGAATCGCAATGGTATCTCCACCGGTATTGCCATCTTCGAGTCGGTCCGTCGTTTCTCCCATGAGTGATTCGACCTTGTTGAGAAGTTCAATGACTTTGGCATTTGTTTGCTCATCGATCAGTTCTGACGCGTTAGCGGCCTGCTTGTCTTGATCTTCAGCTGCTTGCTCAGATCCCTCGCGGTGGGTGTCGAGAGCTTGCGCTTTTTCTGATTCTGCATCTCGGTTTTTTTGACCAGATGGGGTCTCTTGCGCATCCGCGTAGCCAGCGAGGATGACGGATAGAGTCGCAAATATCATGGATCGTTTTTTCTTCATCATTTTATCTCATTTTGAGGGGTTTGGAGAGAGGGGGGAGTCTTTGCTTAATTCGAAGGAGCGTAAGAGTTGTTCA
>JALRJZ010000099.1 GCA_023261045.1 Akkermansiaceae bacterium | reverse complement strand
GAGGAGCCCATCGATTTGCTCTGGGAGAGGTGGTAGAGAAGAAGGATTTGACGCGTCAAATTCGTCTCGGGAGGTCACTTGCACGTGATGACCTCGGGTGGTGAAAAGCTCTCGAGTGGCCAGTCCAATACCAGATGATCCTCCGGCGATAACGATCGTTGCCATAAGGGACTATCCACCCAAAGTGCGACTTGTCTCGCATTATTTCTCAAGTTCTTTGAGTCGCTCAAGATAGGTGTTTTTTGGGGCGGGCTTTACTGGAGAAAGGGGATTGTTGAGCATCTCCTGGGTGCGCTCTTTGCTCTTGGTGATGAGCTCCTCAATCAAATCTGCCTCAGGGAGGTTTTTCCAATACTTCTGAGGCATCTCTGATTGCATTGCACGCACCTTGAGCCGAGCAGGGTTGAAGATGCTTCGATAATACGTGCGCCAGAGTTCATCGAGATGATCGTGTTTTTCTGCGAGAGACTGATCGACGCCTTCACTGTAATGAAGCTCAGAACCACTCCAGTGGACACATTCGTCTGGAGTGAGAATAGACCAATCCATGCTGGCAAATCGGTTTTTAAAGAAGGGTGCGCTGAGCCGCACGATCAGATGTTCCGGCTCAAACCACGCCACAAACTGTTCCCGCTGTTCAGCCTCACCAACCTTTTTGAAGCGCACGAAGGCATGCATTTTGTGGAGGTCTCGGCCAATCTGTTTGGCCATTTGTTGCGCTCGACGAACTTGCGGATCGTGAGGCTTTGAAAGGAGTTGTTTATCTCCATGGCATAGCCTCCAAAGAAGGGAGTAGAGCAGGGACCACTGCTCATTGGAGCGGTGGCATGAAATCGTTTGTGCGAGTTTGAGGAAGGCCTTGGGGACTGCTTTTGCCTCTCGATCGCACGGGGCTTCATCGGTTTGTTGTGCAAAGAGGCTTGTTTGCTGAGGATCTTGCCAGAGAACCTCATCCGGAGGGAGCCCTTGAGAGAGCAGTGATCTTGCAATCGTTCTCCACTGCTTAAAATGAGAGGGAAAGTGGACTGTGTGCATCGTTAGAATTCTCCTCCAATGACTTCGATTTTTGGAATTTGTATTTGGCTGGTAAGATCCAATTCCAATTGTTGAGCAGGGGGGGCATGGAGTGCTCGAATTTTCTCCGAATCGATTTCTAAGCGAGCTGGTTGGTGGTCTGCGGTGATAATGAAGGCAAGGGACTTCTTCAGATTGACTCTCATCAGTTGAAGATCGCAAAGCCTCAGTGCTGAAGAACGGCGAGCTTGGGTGATGCGTTTGGCATTTCGGATTCCAAGACCGGGCACTCGTAAAAGTTCTTCGTAGCTTGATCGATTGATGTCGATGGGAAAGAGATGACGATTACGAAGAGCCCAAGACAGTTTCGGGTCAATGGCGAGGTCGAGATTTGGGTTCTCAGGGGTGGTGATCTCATCGACCTGAAAACCGTAAAAACGCATTAACCAATCCGCTTGGTAGAGGCGATGTTCTCGCACGAGAGGGGGAGATTGTAAGGGCAAGATTGCTGAAGCATCGGGAATAGGGCTAAAGGCGGAGTAGTAGACTCGGCGAAGTTTGAAGTTCCCGTAGAGATCTCCAGCACGCTTTAAAAAATGACCATCATTGGATTGATCGGCGCCTACGATCATTTGTGTGCTTTGGCCGGTTGCAAAAGAAAGTCGGCGGTCGCTTTTTCCCTCACTACTTTTGTCTTTAATCTGGTTCATCGCGAGGCGCGTGCGAGCGATGTTTTTCTCGGGTGCAAGGGTTTGGAGGCTCTCCTTTTTCGGGAGCTCGATGTTAATGCTGATGCGGTCGGCATATTTGCCTGCTTGGGAGATGAGTTCATCAGAGGCTTCTGGAATGGTCTTGAGATGGATGTAGCCTTTGAAATGGTGAATCTCTCGAAGGGTTTTTGCCACGTGGACGACTTGCTCCATCGTATAGTCAGCACTTCTGACAATTCCTGAGCTTAAAAAGAGACCTTCAATGTAATTGCGTTTGTAGAAGTCGAGTGTGAGCTGCACCACTTCCTCAGGGCTAAAGCGGGCTCGTTGGATATTGCTAGAACGTCGATTAATGCAGTAGTGGCAATCATAGAGGCAAACGTTCGTGAGGAGGATCTTGAGCAGAGAGATGCACCGACCGTCCGGAGTGTAGGAATGGCAGATCCCCACACCACCCGTCGAGCCGATGCCTTTTCCTGCTCGGGAGTCTTTGCGGCGGGCCCCAGAGCTCGCGCACGAGGCATCGTATTTTGCTGCATCGGCGAGGATCTCTAATTTCTTAATAGTGTTAATATGAACAGTATGCCTTGAAGGTGATTTTTGGCAAGAGAGCTCTTTGAGAATAAATGAAATTCTCGTTGGACAGATCGATCATTGTCGCGGACCTCTCGTGGGTGATTGTTTCGCTCATCTATCCGAACCAGCTCTTTGCAGATCATCCTGCGCTGTCTGGTGCGGAGAGGCATTTTTTGATCGAGGACCCGCTTTTTTTTGGAACCGATTCGCGCTATCCTTTGCGGCTTCACGCCAAAAAGCTCGTCCTCTTGCGAGCAGCAATGAAGCGGTTTGTCAAAGAGCAACCTTGCGTCGATTATGTGGATCTTCCGCAAGGTCCTTGCCGTTCTGATGAGCTTCTGGAGAACGTCATTCCAGCCGAGGTGACAAGGATCGTTTGTGTTGACCCCGTGGATGACATCCTAAAACGTCGAATCGAGCGCTTTTGCGCGGCTCGTGGGCTTTGCTTGGAATGGAGGTCTTCTCCGATGTTCGTCTCTCCAGACGATTGGGTAGCCCAAGTCATGGGGGCGATGAAGAAGCCCTTTATGAAGAATTTTTATGAAGCTCAGCGCAAGAGGATGAACATTCTCATGGAGGATGACCAACCTATGGGGGGAAAGTATTCCTTTGATCTCGAAAATCGAAAAAAGCTGCCCAAGAAGATCGACGTGCCTCCTGCTTTTTTGCCCGCTCGAAGCCCTGAGGTGGCGGAGGCGCAGGCCTGGGTTCAGGATCGGTTTCCAGAGGCGCTTGGACTCAGCAGCTCGTTTGAGTATGCGGTCTCGCGTGAAGAGGCGCTCGAGGCTTTTGAGCAGTTTTTAAACGAACGATTCTCGCTCTTTGGAGATTATGAAGACGCGATTTCCACCGAGCATCGAGTGGCCTTTCATTCCGTGCTCACCCCTTACCTCAATTTGGGGCTTCTCACTCCAGGGGAGGTTGTCCAGCGGGCGCTCGACCACGCAGAGAAAGCCGGCACGGTTCCACTCAATGCTCTCGAGGGGTTCATCCGTCAGGTCATTGGGTGGCGGGAGTTCATGCGCGTCATTTATTTGCGCCATGGAGTCGAGGAGCGCACCAGAAACTTTTGGGGCTTTGATCGTCCAATGCCGCAGGCCTTTTATGATAGAACGACCGGGATTGACCCCATTGATCATGTGATCAAAGCGGTGCAAGAAACAGCCTACTGCCATCATATCGAACGCTTGATGGTCCTCGGGAACTTTATGATGCTGTGCCGCATTGATCCCGCTGAGGTTTACCGCTGGTTTATGGAAATGTTCATCGATGCCTACGATTGGGTGATGGTTCCCAACGTCTACGGAATGAGTCAGTTTGCTGATGGGGGGATCTTTGCCACCAAGCCCTACCTGTCGGGGTCCAATTACATTGGTAAGATGTCGGATTTTAAAAAAGGCCCCTGGTGCGAGGTGTGGGATGGGCTCTTCTGGACCTTCATTGCCGACCATCAGGATTTTTTCCGCAAAAACTACCGGATGTCGCGCATGGCCAGTCTCTGGGACCGCATGGCTGAGGATAAGAAAGAAACCCACCGCCGAAATGCAGAGAGATTTTTGGCCCAGCTCTGATCCACCCTTTGCTCAGACCAGAGAGCAGGCGCTGCGCCGGCTTGGTCAGTTTGCGCAAACTGTCTCGCGGTATTCGCGGGAGCGCAACCACGTGATGGTGGGCCACCCGAATGTCTCGCGTTTGAGCCCTGCGATCCGGCACCGTCTCATCACGGAGTCGGAAGTGGCGCAGTCTGTCTTGGATCGCTACGCTTTTTCTACCGTCGAAAAATTCCTCCAAGAGATTTATTGGAGACGCTATTGGAAGAGCTGGTTGTCCATGAGGCCCCAAGTGTGGTCCCAGTATCTTGGCGATCTTGAGGATTTGAGAGGCAGCGAGGGGTGGGAGCGCGCGCAAGAGGTGATCGATAATGGGGGGCCGGTGGGAGTCATGAATGCCTTTGCTGCGGAGCTGCGGGAGACGGGCTATTTGCATAACCATGCCAGAATGTGGTTTGCGGCCTACTGGGTGCACACCCTACAACTTCCTTGGCAACTCGGAGCCGATTTTTTCTTCCGCCATTTGTTAGATAGCGACCCCGCGTCGAACACGCTCTCCTGGCGATGGGTGTCGGGGCTGCAGACTCCAGGAAAGAGTTATTTAGCCAGACGCAGCAATCTCGAGAAGTATCTCGCTGCCGAGACCATTCAGAAGAACCCAGAGGGCATAGAGCTTCTAGAAAACCCGAGTCCTCTTCCTCTTCCTATGGGCACGATTTCTCGTATCCCCGCTAACCCCGGTACGAGTGACCCATCTCTCGCTCAAACGGCGCAGGGGCGGGTTGGACTCTGGATCCACGAGGAGGACCTTCTGGCTGGAGAGTTGCTACGCGAGAGACACTTCGAGCAGGTTTTTATCACGGGAGACCTGCAAGCGTGGAATCAGCGGGGCTTTTCTGAGGTGAAACAAAAGTGGCTCACCAGTGCTCTTGCGGACACGCAGTACCGATGTCAGCAGCTCTACGGGCAACAAGTTCGCCTCGAGATCACCCCAAAGACCAGCGAGGGGCTGATCGAGTGGGCCGAAGAGGCAAAGTTACAGACCGTGATGGCCTTGAGGCCAGAGGTGGGCTTGGTCCATGATGGGCTTTCGGAGATAGAGCAACGGCTTGCTCAGAGGGGAGTGGCCCTCCTTTTGGTCGACCGCGAGGAGGATCTCCAGCTGGCGCCTTATGGCAAAGCGGGCTTTTTCCCTTTTTGGAAGAAGGTTTCCCCGATTGTTCGAGCTCTAGGAAGCTTGAGTCGCTGAGAAGGAGGTGTCAGACAAATAGCCAAGAATGCAAAAAAAAGCAAAAAAAGACACTTTTTATGTTTACATGACGAAAGTGAGAAAGTAATGAGAGAAATATGAAAGCACACTTACCGCTTCTTTTTGGTTCATTAGCATGTGTTTCCGCGAATGCAGCTTTGCTTGCTGACTTTGAGGGTCTCGATGCTCATTACGATCTCGGTTGGGTCCGTTCAGACGCTTCTGCCGGTCCTGATCTTACCGTTCAAAACGGGTACCTTCACCTTTTAGATGGTGGAGCTGGAGACCGTGGTAACTACATTTCGTTCGCTGGAACCGGCACTGCTGGTTGGCAGAACGCCTCATTCTCGATGGACATCAATGCATCTGCCGTTGCTGCTGATGGTTTCAGCGTTGCTTTCTTGGACACTGCCACACACGGCAACTCGGGTGTTGTTCGCGTTGGTGCTGGCGGTTTCAGTGACGTGGAGGAGAGAGGTATGTATTCCAATTCTATCGGGGTGGGCTTCCGCACCTTTAATGGAACGAATGCTACTGTGAACTACAATGGTGCTGAAAGCGGCGACGCTGGATACAGTCTTCCGCAAGGGGAGTGGGTTCCAGTTGTTGTTGACCTCGCGAGAAATGGTGATGGAAGTGTCACCCTCAATGCTTCTGTAAATGGATCGTCTGTGTTCAGTGATTATGCTCTTGCAGGTGGTCCTGATGACTTCCGTATCCAAATCGGAGGCCGGACCGGTGGTGCCGCAATGACTCTCGACATTGACAACATTGCTTTGAGTGTCGACGGAAACGCGATTCCTGAGCCAACTAGCACTCTCTTGAGCGCTCTTGGTGTTCTTGCTCTTGCCGCTCGTCGCAAGCGCTAGAATCCGCAACTTTCTTTTCAAAACCTGACCCTTAAAACGGTCAGGTTTTTTTATGCCATTTCATTGAGCGTTTGTGGCGAATCACACCGATGAGGTTCCTTAGAACGGAAGGGTTCATAGGGGTGTTTCGCCCCCTCTTTGAGCCATGAAAACAGGCAGTTGATCCAACATCGTCAATGATTCGTCAAAAGCGATTTCTTCATTTGCATCAATTCTTAAAACAAATATCATCACACCATGAATAGAGTCTGGAAATGTTCCTTTGCCTTATCACTTTTCGCTCATCAATTTGCGTATAGTGAGATCGAGAAAGTTCCTCTCAGAGCCGCTTCAGAAGCAGCGCCCACCTTGTTTCGCGAACGGGCTCCAGAGGACATCGGGGTCAACTTCGTCAACCCCATTGATGTGAAGCATGATCTCAAACGGCTTTATATTTCGGGCTTTGCAGCAGGTGGTGCCTCCGTTGGAGATTTTGACCAAGACGGTTTGTTAGATGTGGTGTTGACCTCAGGGGCGCGCGCCAGTCGGATCTACAGGCAGGTTTCTCCTTGGAAGTTTGAGGAGGTGGCCTGGGACCCCGAGCTCAGCGAATTGTGGTCGAGTGGAGCGGCTGTGCTCGACATCGATAATGATGGAGACTTGGACATTTACCTCTGCAACTACGATGTCCCAAATCGTCTCTACATCAATGTGACTGAGCCGGGTGGTAAGATCCGCTTTGAAGAGAGAGCAAAAGAGTGGGGGCTTGATATCGCCGATGCGAGCTTAAACCCCTCCTTTGCTGATTATGACAACGATGGGGACATCGATGTCTTTATCCTCACCAGTGAGTTTAAGAGAGCCAATGGTCGCCCCAAAGAGCTGCCCATCGATGGGAAAGATACGGCCAACCCAACACTCAAGCCCGGCTTCGAGAAGTACTATGAATTAGTCAAAGAGGGCCCAGGCAACTACGTCTATTATAATGCAGGTCGGGAGAATATCCTTTTGCAAAACCAAGTCGCACAGGGTGCGAAGACCTTCAAGGATGTCTCAAAAGAGGCGGGGATAAAGGAGCGCACCTTTGGGCTTTCTTGCACCTGGTATGATCACGACAACGATGGGGACATGGATCTCTATGTTTGTAATGACTTTACCGATCCGGATCAGCTTTATTTGAACAATGGGAATGGAACCTTCACCGATGTTATCAAGTTGGCTGCTCCCTACACGAGCTGGTATGCCATGGGCTCTGATACGGGAGATTTGAATAATGACGGACGTTTTGACCTCGTCATTGCCGATATGGGAATGACTTCTCATTTCAAGGCTAAGACCACCATGGGAGACATGAGCATTCACATGAAGTTTTTGGATACCGCCATTCCGAGGCAAGCCATGCGCAACACGTGTATGATCAATACGGGCACTGGCCGCTTCCACGAAGTGGCTTACATGGCAGGTTTGGCCAACACCGACTGGACGTGGGCGGTGAAGCTTTCGGATTTTGACTGTGATTCACTGGTCGATGTCTTCTTTGCTAATGGCATGGCTCGCAAAACCAACGATTCAGACCGGCCGATGCCACTCGACTTCATGTTTGGGAACACCGAATTCGACTTCTTTGGCGAAAACGATACCAGAGAAGAGGACAACTTAGCGTTTAAGAATAAGGGGGATCTCAAGTTTGAGAATGTCTCCGAGGACTGGGGGATTAAAGATTCCACCATGAGCTACAGTGCGGCGACCGGAGACCTCGATAATGATGGAGATCCCGACTTGATTGTGGCTCACCTCGATCGGGCTGTTTCCTTTTACGAAAACACCACCAATGCTGAGAAAAAGCGTCTCTCAGTCTCTCTCAAAGGAATCTCAAGCAACTCTCATGGAGTGGGGGGAATGGTTAAGGTGACCTGTGGAGGGGTCACTCAAACCAAAATGGTCAACCCGATGACGGGATACATTTCTTGTAACCAGTCCGTGCTCCAATTCGGCCTTGGTGATCAAGAAGAGGTGGAGAAAATCACCGTGATGTTCCCCAGTGGAGGGGTGCAGACCTACCGTGACCTCAAGGCAGGTTTCCATTATGTCATCACCGAGGAAAAAGAGCCCAGCGAGATGCGCCAAGTGGAGCGTCCGAAGCCAGATTTCTTGAAGGTGAAGCTCCTTGAGGCAAGTCGCCACCGCGAGCTTCCTTTTGACGATTATATCGAGCAGCCCCTCTTGCCCTGGAAGCAATCTCAAATGGGACCTGGCATCGCTTGGGCTGACATCGACGGAGATGGAGACGAGGATTGTTTCCTCTCTCAGGGAGATGGAATTGCAAGTATGCTCTCGATTCAAGGAGCTGACCGGCGCCTGACTTCAAAGCGCAAGCAAGTCTTTACATCCCATAAGAAATCAGAAGACATGGCTCCTCTCTTCTTTGATGCCGATGGTGATGGCCGCCTCGATCTTCTCGTCACAAGTGGGAGTATTGAGCACCCAGAGGGGGATGAGGCCTACCGCGACCGCATTCACCTTGGTGGGGGTGAGGCTGGTGAGTTTACGGAGACCTACTACCTCCCTGGAAAGCCCTTCAGTTCGAGTGTTGCCGCTGCGGCTGATTTTGACCGGGATGGGGACTTGGATCTCTTTATTGGGGGTCGCGTTGTTCCCGGGCGCTGGCCTGAGTCTCCAAGAAGTCAGCTTTATCTCAATGAAAGTCAGCCTGGAGAATTGAAGTTTGAACTCGCTTCCGAAGAGCAGGCTGGGGTGTTGGAGCAATGTCAGCGTGCGACTTCGGCTTTGTGGACTGATATTGATCGAGATGGCTGGATGGATCTCATTGTCACTCACGAATATGGTCCGCTTCGCGTCTTTTTAAACCAAGAAGGGAAGCTCATTGATCTCTCCGAAGAAACGGGTTTGTCTGAATTGAAAGGGATCTGGAATGGGATTGCCGCTCGGGACCTCGATGGTGACGGGGATATGGATTACATCGTGACCAATTTCGGAATCAATACCACCTACAAAGGAACTAAGAAAAAGCCCGAATTCCTCCATTACGGAGATCTCGATGGGACCGGGAAGTTCCGCGTGGTAGAGGCCAAGACTGGTGACGACTGTGCCCTTCCAAGAAGGGGTTATAGTTGCTCGAGCAATGCCATGCCATCGCTGAAGAGCAAGCTTGGAAGCTACAACAAATTCGCCA
>JALRJZ010000098.1:309-9153 GCA_023261045.1 Akkermansiaceae bacterium | reverse complement strand
CAGGAATTTTTTCCATCAACGAGGGTATCTTGAAGTGGAGACTCCGATGCTTCATGACGTCGCTGGGGGGGCAGCCGCGAGACCATTCGAGACGCACCACAATGCTCTTGATATGCCTCTGACCCTGCGGATTGCCCCGGAACTTTACCTGAAAAGACTTCTCGTTGGAGGCCTCACCAAAGTTTTTGAACTGAATCGAAACTTTCGCAACGAAGGGATCTCACGTAGGCATAATCCAGAATTCACCATGCTGGAAGCCTACCAAGCTTTCGGAGATTTTGAGGTCATGGCTGATCTTGTAGAGGAATTGGTTTGCCATCTCGCAGAAACATTTTTCGGGACCCTTAAGATTGAGCACAAAGATGAGAATGGTGAAGTCGTTCGAACCCTTGACCTTTCCCGACCTTGGAAACGCGCTTCCTATCGGAGCCTCATCAAAGACGCGGCCGGCGAAGAGTGGTTCGACCTCTCGCCAGAAGAACGGCGAAACAAGGCCCAAAGTGAGTTCAATCTTGAAATTCATGATCGCCTCGAGGACTACGAGGTCACCCAACAAGTCTTTGAGAAACTAGTCGAAGAGCATACCTTCGACCCCTGTTTTGTGACTCATGTGGACTCCAAACTCATTCCGCTTGCCAAAGAAAACAGAGAAGATTCCTCGGTTATCGACGTCTATGAGCTGATCATTAACGGTCAAGAAATCTCTCCAGGCTACTCCGAACTCAACGATCCTGACACCCAACGTCGTCGCCTTCAGGAGCAGTCGGGAGGCGAGGCCCAAGAAATCGATGAGGATTTTGTCGAATCACTCGAACACGGAATGCCCCCAGCTGGAGGTATTGGAATTGGAATCGACCGGCTCATCATGCTCTTAACTGGAGCGCCCACCATTCGTGACGTCGTTCTTTTCCCACAGCTTAAGAGAAAAGATTAACGTCCCTAACAACTCTTTGACTTCTTCAATCGGACCTCTGTCTCATTGAGTAATTGCAGATCATATCATTCTGAATTTGGTATCAAAACGCCTAAGCCACTTAACCTATGCTCGACATTAAGCTGATTCGCGAAACTCCTGATCTTGTCAAACAACGACTAAATCATCGAAACGATCGTTCAGGAGAATTGATTGATGAGGTGCTCGCTTGTGACGAAATCCGCCGCAAAAAAGAGACTGAAAAACAAGCCCTTCAGTCTGAACGAAAAAAAACCTCCAAAGAGATCGGAATCCTCAGATCAAAAGGCGAAGATTCTTCAGCAATTGAGGCAGAGGTTAAAAAAATTGGTGATCTCATAAAAAATCTGGACGAAGAAGTCGAAAAAGCAGGGAGCCGCCAAACCGAGCTTCTTCTAAATATCCCCAATCTCCCTCACGAGGACTGTCCGATTGGTGAGAACGAAGAAGCAAATCCTATTCTACGAAGTTGGGGCGAGAAGCCCGAGATATCGAACCCAAAAGATCATCTCGAGATTGCAGAGGCTAAGGGTTTGATTAGCTTTGACGATGGTGCACGCCTTTCGGGATCGGGATTTGCGGTCTACCGCGCCAAAGGAGCTAAACTCCAGAGAGCCCTTATTCAGTTTTTGCTGGATCTTCAGACTGAGCAGCACGGCTATGAAGAAGTGAACGTTCCTCACATTATCAAACGTGAATGTATGGAGGGAACCGGGCAACTCCCCAAGTTCGAGGACGATATGTATGGCACTGAGAACAATGAATTCTTCCTTGCCCCGACCGCGGAAGTCCCCGTGACCAACCTCTACCGCGATACATTGCTTTCCGAAAGCGATCTTCCAATTAAACTCACAGCGCATACACCCTGTTTTCGACGCGAAGCTGGAAGCGCTGGTCGTGACAACCGAGGGATTATTCGCATGCACCAATTTGACAAAGTCGAACTCGTGCAAATCGTCCACCCCGACCAATCTTTTGAGCTCCTCGAGGAACTTACCGGGCATGCCGAAGCTGTCCTTCAAAAGCTTGAACTCCACTACCAAGTCATTGAGCTGTGTACCGGAGACATCGGGTTTTCCTCGAGTAAGACCTACGATATCGAAGTTTGGGCTCCCGGTCAGGGGAAGTATCTTGAGGTTTCGAGCTGTTCTTGCTTTACCGATTACCAAGCACGAAGAATGAAACTTCGATTTAAGGATGCGGAAGGTAAGAATAGCTTCTGTCATACCCTCAATGGGTCAGGCACCGCTCTTCCGCGACTTCTCGTTGCCCTCCTCGAGCAACACCAAGATTCTGAAGGCCAGATCAAGATCCCAAGGGCCCTCCAGCCCTACTACGGAAGTGAGATCCTTTAGTCATTGAACGACTCGTCTTGATCATCACTACGATGATCAAACGAAAAAGCGAAAGAACCAGAAATTCACAACCATCAGGGATCCAAAATGCTCAAAATACTTGCTTCCCTGTGATTCGCCGCTAAAACCACCGCCCCACGTGGCAAATTCTCTCAAAATCGCGCTACCGAAAGGAAGCCTTCAGGATCCGACCCTCAAACTTTTAGAGAGGGCCGGCTACAATATCTATACTTCAGACCGCGGACTTCGACCTTCATCAGACGATGATGCACTCGATATTTACATGATTCGGGCCCAAGAGATCGCTCGCTACATTGATCAGGGCTTTATTGATTGTGGAATCACCGGTCTTGATTGGGCCTATGGCCACGACGGCGATCTCGTCGACCTTGCTGAATTACCCTACTCCCGTGCTTCGACTCGTCCGACCCGATGGGTTCTTGTTGTCCCTGAAGATTCACCAATTCAGTGCGTTGAAGATCTTCAAGGAAAACACATCGCCACTGAAGGGATCGAAATCACGAAACGCTACCTTGCCGAAAAGGGCGTCGAAGCCTCCGTCGAATTCTCATGGGGAGCCACAGAAGTCAAAGTTCCTGATCTCGTTGATGCAATCGTTGATGTGACGGAGACAGGATCATCCTTGAGAGCCAATAAGCTCAGGATTGTGGATGAACTTCTCTCGTCTTTCCCCCACTTCTACGCAAGTAAAGCGGCCTATGCAGACGAATGGAAACGCGACAAGATGGAGCGCATGGTGATGATGCTCAAAGGAGCCCTTGAGGCGCGTGATAAGGTCGGTCTCAAGCTTAATCTCCCAGAAAGCTCCTTGGAATCTGTCCTCGAACGCCTTCCATCTCTGAGACGCCCTACGGTTTCAAAGTTAGCGGAAGACGGATGGCTTGCCATCGAGACAATCATCTGCGAAAAAGTCGCACGTCATCTCATCCCAGACCTCAAAGAGCTTGGGGCCGAAGGGATTATCGAATACCCACTCAACAAAATAGTTTCGTAAAGTTAATTTAATGGAATTGCGGTTTTAAAAATCCGCAGAACTTAATAACCCAACAGAAAAGACCATGGGCAACCTCAAGAAGCGTCGGAAGACCAAGATCAGCAAGCACAAGCGCCGTAAGCGCATGAAGGCCAACCGTCATAAGAAGCGCCTTCGTTACAAGTCTTAATCGACATTGCTGTTTTCGGTCCGGCAGACCGCACTCTTCTGCCCTTGCCACCGCCGGCTTTATCCCGGCGGTTTTTTATTGTTAGCTATATAACTATAAATTTTTCTTATAGAAAATAAATACTTCAAAATAAGTAGCGCATTCGCAGAGCTGGATCATAGTGTCGGTGGATAACTGTAACCCACTAAAATGAGCTCTGAATCAGACACTAGCCTACGCGCTTACATGAATGAGATCGCGAAGACCGACCTTCTTACTATCGAAGAAGAACTCGAGCTCGCCGAAAGAATTAAAGACGGAGACGAGAAGGCAAGAGAGCACATGATTCGAGCTAATCTTCGCCTCGTGGTAAAAATCGCACGCGATTATTCAAATTATGGATTACCCCTCGCCGATCTCATTTCGGAGGGAAACATCGGTCTCATGAAGGCCGTTGAAAAATACGAGCCCGCGAAAGGAGGAAAGCTTAGTACCTACGCTGCATGGTGGATCAAGCAATCAATCAAGAGGGCTCTCTCTAACCAAAGTAAGACGGTTCGTCTTCCGGTGCACATGGTAGACAAAATTGCTCGGCTCCGCAAAATCTCTGCTGCACTTACCGAAGAGCTTGGTCGGGAGCCCAACGATGAGGAATTGGCCGAAATTCTGGGTATTCCACGCAAAAAACTCGCCCTCCTCAAGCAAGCTGCCCAGCGTCCAACTTCACTTGACGCTCCAGTCAGCATGGAGAGCACGGGAACTGTCTCTGAAACGATTGGTGATAGCTCTGCCATCGATCCTCACGAGGCACTTGCCTCTAAAGAGATTCATGGCGAGCTCAACGGTTTACGGAAGCTACTCGACAAGAGAGAAAGCAAGATCATCGACGCCAGATTTGGACTCACCGGGAAGCGCCCGATGACCCTCGAAGAAATCAGTCGCGATTTTGGAGTCACTCGGGAGCGCATTCGCCAGCTTCAGAATAAGGCTCTAGAGAAAATGAGGTTTGCTTTAGGCAAGAAGGAAAATCCCCTTCCCAAATTGAGCCGGTAGAGAAACTTCGAACCATTGCTATCCAAGAAAAGCGGGCTAAGGCTCGCTTTTTTCGCTTTTGCGCACTTAGAAACCGTTCAAAACTCTAAGATCTCCCATGTCACATTCTCTTCCAAATCTTTCTGGAGATATCGTCACCCTCAACGAAAAACTTCTCCTCGAGGGAAGAAAAGCCTCACGTGAAAGCCACAGATTGAGAGTGATGCAACCCATTCAGAGAACACAAGATGCAGGGGTTCAAAGACTTCTTAACTTTCTCCAACCTGGAACCTACATCCGCCCCCACTGCCACCCCCTACCTGACGCGAGCGAATCCGTTTTAGTCATTAGTGGGCGCTTGGAAGTGCTCATCTTCGACTCTCATGGAAGCATTCAAGAACGTCACCATCTTGAAACCTCAAACCCATTCATCGATATCGAACCAGGGGTCTGGCATAGCATGATTGTTTTAGAAAACGACACCACTGTCTTAGAGTTCAAAAAAGGCCCTTATGATCCGATCACCGATAAGTTATTTGCACACTGGGCGCCTCCTGAAGACCATCGTCAGGCTGTTGATTACCTACAGTCCCTGATTTAGTATGGTAGATGTTTCCGCTGGTTTACTAACCAAACAAATTGATAAGGCCTGAGCACTAGCTCTGGCCGATCAAGCTCAAGGGGCACACCCGAGATCAAATCGAACCAATCTTCGGTCACCACCAGATTCACACTTGCTAGGGAAATCTCCTGCTCTTGATTTGAAATATTATGGAAGCAGAAAACATGACTTGCGCGGTCAATTGATTGCCTCCAAAAAGCAAAAATCCCATCTCCAAGATGCAAGGTAAACTGAGTGGCATTGGGGTGAAATGCTGGCTGCTCTTTACGCAGCCTAATCAAACGCTTCAGCCGTGAAAAAACCCGGCAATGAGAACTCTCTGGATCATCGAGCATCAAATCAAGCTCACTTGAATTCCACTGATGGCGATTCAGATGCCTCTTGTGTCCCGATTGTTCATATTTTTGATAATCATTGCGGGTCGCAATAAGACTATGGATGTAAAAAGCCGGAATTCCCTCGAGAGCTAATAAGATTGCGTGAGCACAGATGAAGCTTTCTTCGTCTCCAAAAGCATCAAATAAGCTAATATTAAGCTCGTAGGGTTTGACTTTACCGCCGGGCAAAGTGCGTTCAGAAACGAATCCTCCGCGCGACTTTACCGCGTTTACAAGCGTCTCAATTTCCTGCTCTGGCAATAACCCTTCTGCTGGTCGCAGACCAATTCCATCGTGAGAAGCAATGAAGTTAAAATAAAACGTTCCGGGCTGAGCCGGAGGCATCCCCATCATCCATTGCTTGAGATAAGATGATTTCCCGGTCACAAAGGCGTGCAACAAAAGCGGCGGCAGAGAAAAATTATAAATTCCATGTGCCTCATTGGAGTTTCCAAAATAAGAGAGGTTCTCCTGATTGGGAATATTTGTCTCCGTGATAATCAAAGCATCTGGCCTCACATGTTCAATGAGAGTCCGAAAAAGTCGGACAATTTCGTGAGTTTGACGAAGGTTGATACAAGTTGTTCCTCGCTCTTTCCAGAGAAAGGCCACAGCATCGAGACGAAAGATTCGCACTCCGTGCTCGAGATGTTGACGAATGATTTTCACGAGCTCAACTAACAGCTTTGGTTCGGCATAGTTTAGATCAACTTGATCATGCCCAAAGGTGCACCACACATTCTTGATACCCGAAGGAGTGGACGTCGGCCTGAGCAAATCAAAAGTTCGCGGACGTACTACCTGGGTAAGATCGTCACTTGCGGATGCTTCGATAAAAAAATGACATCCCGGCTCTTCCCCTTTTTGAAATTGACCGAACCATTCGTGTGAAGCCGAACAATGGTTTACCACTAAATCCGACATCAGCGAATACTCCGCAGAGAGAGCTTCAATCGAAGACCAATCCCCTAACTCTTGATCGACCTGACAATAATCCGAGACGGCAAAGCCATCATCAGAGGTCCAAGGAAAATAGGGTAAAACATGCACCCAAGAGACCAAATCATCGACTCTCTTTTTAAGAAAGGCTCGTAGCTCTTCGAGCGGGAGCTTCCCTGGCCTCAGAAACGTGTCTCCGTAGGTAATGATCACAACGTCCTTTTGATCCCAGTGATTAGCGAAAGTCGCCGGTTCAAAAAAATGATCTCTGATTCCCATTGCCCCAATAAGATCCTCGACCAGTTGCGTATGATCTTGCTTCCCATAGATCACCTCAAGATGAGAGACCAGCTTCTGAATGAGATTCTCTAAAGGGCTCATTGAGAATTAGCTGAACTCTTGATGATCCTCCTCCACAGCCTCGATAAGACGCTCAAAGACATCCGGTATCGCACTCCGAATCCGAGACCAACTTGGAATGAAAGGCTTTTCCATCGGAGCGTCTAAGAACTTTTGACCGGCTTCGATAATGTTTTCCGCGAAGAGTTCAACGGCTTTCTCTTCGGTGTGCACATCCAGATTGAGGCCATTGATGATGGCATCATTCTTATAGCGTTCGATATAATCTAGAGCATTGCGGAAGTATGCGGCTTTTACACTCCGAAACACTTCTTTGTTAAAAACCGTACCCATCACCGACATTTTTCGGAACACCAATTTACAAATATCGATCGACATTTTTGATAACCCGCGATCTTGGTGAGTCAGGGAGATATCTTGATGTTTGTGGTCATAGATTTCAGCAATATCAACCTGACAAAGTTTATTAGGCGAGTAGTTGCGATACATTTCAGAGAGGGTTCCCATTTCAAGCCCCCAATCACTTGGCATCCGAATGTCAGGAATCACACTTTTCCGAAATGAGAATTCCCCTGCTAAGGGATAACGAAATCCATCGAGATAGGCTAAATAGTCACTGTGCCCCAATACTTGTTCAAGTGAACGAAGCAAAGGAGTGACTAATAAACGCGTGACCCTTCCATTCAGGCTCCCGTTTGAAATCCTTGGGTAATACCCCTTCGCAAACTGGTAGGAAAACTGTGGGTTAGCCATTGGGTAGATGAGCCTTGCGAGAAGAGAGCGGTCATAGGTCACGATATCACAATCATGCAGAGCAATTGCCTCGGCCTTGTCTGTCGCCAACATATAACCGAGACAGTACCACACATTCCTACCTTTACCCTCCTCTTGAGGCGCAACACCGTGAGCTTGCAAATCAGCATCGAGAGCCCTTAACCTAGGGCCATCATTCCATAGGATTCGATGATGTTGGGGTAGCGATTCAAAAAAACGTAAAGCTTCCCGATACTGATCCCGACTGGCTCGATCTAAACCCACAACGATCTGATTCAAATAAGGAACCTTTTTGACCTCTGAGAGAATCTGAGGCATCGCTTCTGTCTCCAGTTCCGAATACAAAGACGGAAGCAAAAGCCCCATCGGACGCACCTTAGAAAAAGCAACAAGTTCATCCTCAAGCTCTTCAACCGATCTTTGAGTCAAGTTGTGAAGGGTCGCTACTGAGCCTCCTTGGTGATAATCAGACATAAGATGAAATTGATAATCTTTGCGATTCGATTTGATTTAGTAAATGAGACATTGCCTCCACCCAACCTCGTGGCCCCGTCTGGGAAGTACGCATAAACGGTTCTTTAGCCTCAAGAAAATAACCATCCGACGAAGCAACAATCACTCCGATTTGAGCTTCTCTCAACATTTCCAGATCATTGGGGCGATCACCTAAGGCAATTAGAATCACATCATTCTTAAAAAAACTCAGAGGCTTCCCTTTATCAGTATCTCCAAGAACGTGCAAAAACCGCCCACCACGATGAGTGCGCATGCCATGCTCTCGTATTAAGCGGCAGAATTCCTTCTCTTTTGTCGCACAATCCATCCAGACTAAGGGTTCACTATATTCTCGGCATGCTGCTCTGAGAGCTGCCGCACGCCCAAGCCCAGTCCACTCGATGATTTCCTCAAGATGAGCTTCATGAAACCCCTTAAAAAGAAAATCTCCTCGATAATAATCTAACACCTGTAAAACCTCATGCCGTGGTGAACCATAAATGTTCACCCCCTCTTGATGATAGAGCGCGGACCCGTTCTCAACAATGAAAGGACCAGAGATTGCTAATTCTTTCTGAAGAACGAGCCACTCTGACTTTGTCTTACTTGTATTAATCACAAGCTCAAGTCCAAGATCCTTCATCCGATCCAACGTAGGCAGAACTTCCTCAAAACGATAATTATCGTGATCTAGTAATGTTCCGTCTAGATCACTGACAACCACAATTCTGCGCTTTGATTGTCCCATGAAAGGTAGTGAAAGCTAATCGCGTGC
>JALRJZ010000098.1:0-299 GCA_023261045.1 Akkermansiaceae bacterium | reverse complement strand
TTTAAAAAAAACACGACTCTCACCTCTTTTCCATGAGTTTTTATTTTTCAATTCAATCGGACTTGCCTCAGTTTCTGCGTTCTTTTGATTTTCTTGTTGCTCTCTCATATTTCCTCAAGATGTTGCACGACAAAGGTTTTAAAACCTCTGAACTCTGACTCTTATGCCCGAACTAGCCGAAGTTGAACTTGCTCGCCGTCAATGGGCCATTGCCCATCAAGAAGTCGTGACCGAGGTATTGACCCACCCCAAATCCCGAATCTATCGGGATTGCCCAGCGGCCGCCTTCCGAATTCTGC
>JALRJZ010000097.1 GCA_023261045.1 Akkermansiaceae bacterium | reverse complement strand
CTCTCTCCCTTTTAGAAGAGGCTGATCTTATCCATGAAATCGATCTGGGTGACGGGCAAACAACCTACGATCCAAATTTTCATGACCGGCCTACTCACAATCATCTTGTTTGTATCGATTGCGGCAAAGTCGTTGAATTTGAGGACAACCACCTTGATTTACTCAACGATTGTGTCACTCGACGACTTGGCTTTCATCCTGTTCGCCAAAGTCTGAGGATCGAAGCCACCTGCGAAAAAAATAAAAGCGCAGATTCTAATCTTCACAGCTTCCCCTCATTCTGAAAAAATCAACCATGGGCCTCGAACCAATCAAAAATATCTCTGGCGTTGAGATCGGCATCCTTGGGACTCACCTAGGGTTTTTAGAAGCTCTCGTTCCTGACCAAAATGGAAGACTCCCACGCAATCAAGAAGGTGAATTCGTTCTGGTTGAAGGGGCTCGTGACCTTTGCCAACAATCCCCAGTTCCAATAGACGCTATTCAAATTTCTGCTTTTGGCACAACACTCCCAGAGGAATCAGATTCTCTCATCACCAAACTTCGAGAGCTCGGACTTGAACCTCAACTTGTGATGATGGTTGGAGGTGCGAATCCTATGAATCCGGATGACGAAGAAAGTGCTTTGGCACAACTTTTGGTCAATCTCAGCGCAGCCAAACGAAATGGCATCAAAGAGATCAACTCCACTTCTATTGAGACTTGGATGGAAGGAACTCCTCCAAAGGACGATGATGAGTTCCAACAACGGGTCGCTCAGAATATTAAGCTTCATCTTCGTGCCTACCATGAAGCCCAACTTGCAAATTCCTGTGTGGAACACTGGAATATTGAATTCCTCCGTCCGGGAGAGTTTCAGAACTTCACCTCATTAGAAAAAGTTCGACCGATCATCGACGGGCTCAACCAAAGCATCGGTCAGACTTTTTTTAGAATCCTCGTTGATGCTGCCCACTGTGGGGACTCAGGAGCGAGCATGGCAGAAAATGAAGCCCAAATTAAAGAGGTCGCTCAAGCTGGCCAACTTGGCTCATTCCATTGTTCTGTTCCCACAACCCGTGGTTGCCTTACAAGTGATGATGGATGGGTTCCAAGCCTTCTTGCGGCCTGTGCGAGAACGGGAAAACTGCATTCAGTTTTTGTCGAGATCTTCCGTCATGACGACGAAGCTCTCGCAGCTCTCCGCGAACTTGATCCCCACCACGGTGTCGATACCACTTGCGGGCGTAGCTACACTCAACTGATGATCGACGGGCTCATCGAAACCGCGCGACGCTTAAATAACTACAAGGCACGCGGTCTCATTTAGATTCAAAATCACCCCCTCGGAGAGGCAGCATCTCAAAACGCAGCCACTCATCGGATGAAAAAAATCTATTTAGGATAAAAAGAGCCCTGCCAGTGCGCCACTCATCAGGTTTGCCAAAGTAGCCGCAAACACGGCCTTCAAACCCATCCGCGCAATTTCGGGTCTCCTAGAGGGCACCATCACACCAAGACCACCAAGTAAGATAGCAATCGAAGAAAGATTGGCAAATCCACATAGAGCAAAGGTCAGAACTCCTCGCGTCTTTTGAGAAAAAGACTCTTTCATTTCACCGAAATCTGAAAAAGCAACAAACTCATTTAAAATGAGCTTCTGACCAATCAAGCTGCCTGCTTGTTGGATTTCAGTTGCGCCGACCCCCAAAAGCCAAGCGACCGGTGCAAAGATCCACCCAAGGATTTTTTGCAAACTAAAAGCAGGATCGCCCCACCATCCCCCAACAGCCCCCAAAAGAAGGTTGAGCACTGCAATGAGACCCACAAAAGCCAGTAGCATCGCTCCCACATTGAGTGCTAATTTAAGCCCGCTTGCCGCTCCCAGAGCTGCCGCGTCGATGACATTCACAGGTGCCTGCTCCCCTTCTGCAATCTGAATCTTTGAATCATCTAGTTCTTCGGTTTCAGGCACCAGCAACTTAGCAAACAAAAGCCCCCCTGGCGCTGCCATAAAACAAGCTGCAATTAGATGCTCTAAATCTGCACCCATCTGCGAATAGCCGACCATCACAGATCCAGCGATACTTGCCAAGCCACCAACCATCACCGCAAACAACTCAGATTGAGTCATCTTTGCTAAATAAGGACGGATCACAAGCGGGGCCTCTGTTTGGCCAACAAAAATATTAGCAGCCGCGGAAAAGGACTCGGCGCGACTTGTTCCCAAAACGCGCTGAAGTCCTCCACCGATGATTCGAATAATCAGCTCCATCACCTTTAGATGATAAAGAACGGCGATGAGCGAAGAGAAAAAGATGATCGTTGGCAAAACTTGGAAAGCAAAGACGAAAGCAAGCCCTCCTTGTGCAGAAGCGAGTTCACCAAAGACAAACAACACCCCTTGATGACCTGCATTGATGACATCTTGAACTCGATCAGTCATCCATTGAAGAATCCAACGACCACTTGAAGTTCCCAAGACAAACAAAGCAAGAGACACTTGAATCACAAAAGCCCCTCCTACGGTCTTCCACGAAACGGCTTGACGATTTGACGAGCAAAAATAGCCGAGCAGAAGAAGACAAATGACACCAATGAAGCTCATACGATCCCACCAACCTGATCAAATTTAAGACGGGCAGGTCAAGAAATGAGTCAATGCTGGCTCAAAACTATGTTTGTGCATTGAGATCAGATGAATCGTCGTCGCGCTTCTTTTTGCGAAAATACTTCTCCATCCACCAAGCAGTGAAACCAACTAAAAAGGAAAATCCGCAGGCACCATAGAAAAGCCAGATCACCTCTCCTCCCTTGATAAATCCATAGCTATGCAATCCAACCTCGAGCATATTGACATGCCACCATGACCAACCAACGATCGCTCCTCCCAAAACTGAAAGAAG
Source organism: Akkermansiaceae bacterium (assembly GCA_023261045.1). Taxonomy (GTDB): domain Bacteria; phylum Verrucomicrobiota; class Verrucomicrobiia; order Verrucomicrobiales; family Akkermansiaceae; genus SW10. Next base: position 6,377 of record JALRJZ010000097.1, on the reverse strand, counting down.
GTGAAGACCCCATTCTTTAATCCAGCCTGCCAAGCGTGCATGCAGAATAATTAAGCACCAGAGAACGATCAAAAGTGCACCATTCTCCTTAGGGTCCCAACCCCAGAAACGCCCCCATGAGTCATTAGCCCAAATCCCCCCTAAAACTGTTCCGACGAGTGAAAACAGGAGAGTAAAACAAGTCACGCCATAGACCGATCGGGTAATAAACCTTCGAAGGCTTTGATCCTGCTCCCAAAAACCTGCCAGACGCATGTGAGAATAAACCGCAGAGATGAGGCAGGCCATCAAACCGCCAGAATATCCAATGGTAATCGTTACCACATGAGTGGCTAACCAATAATTTGATTTTAAAACCGCCACCAAAGGATCCATATGATCCGTGGCATCTCCCACTTCATAACGAAATGCTAGGAACATTCCAGCCACCCCAAGAACCGACCCTAACGAAAGCAGCAAGCGCCTTTTTGTGAGCCATTCCGAAATACCCAAAACCAAAACAGCACCTGCCGTAATAAAAGGAATCGTGTCATAAAGATTTCCGACAGGTGGCCGTCCCATCAAGAGCGATCGGTGAAAAATCCCAACGATGAGGTAAAGCAATCCGAGGACAAAAAACGTGACTGTGGCCTTGCTCATAAGCCTTCCTGTCCGACCCTCAGTTGTGATCCACCCAAAGGCAGAAACCACAAAGGCAATCAGGAAAAGAACCAGGGCATTCATAAAATAGTTTCTTTTATAGTAGGAGGTCTCTCCTTGAATGGCCTCACCCTCACCTCGCTCCTTTGCTCTCGTTGTGACCTCCTGACGCCAACTGTCGAGAGATGTTAAAAACCCTTCTGAATTTGGTTTCTTTGAAGCAATGACCAGATCCTCAAGAGCTCGCATATCTTGCAAAACATCCAACCAACTTGCCACAGATTTCAATTGCTCCGGAATCTCCGAATTTTTCTCCCGAAGTTTTTGGACTTCCTTTGTTTTCTCCTGAAGCGCAGCCCAATCGAAATCTCGCGATTCTAGGACCGAGATAATCTGTCCACCAATCGACCACCACTCACCTTTTGTTTCATCTCGAGGGGGCAACCACTTCACGCCGCCACGGGCCAAATTGACTTGCCTCTCGATAACTGGAATGAGATCGACGACCTCTCGCGGTGCCGTCATCCCCTCTTGACGTCCCAGCTGAAAGATCAGCCGAAGTTTATCAAATCGAGCCACCCAAGTACTCATCCTCTCTGGGTCGAGTCCATCATTACCAAGGACGGATTCTGGGATCTTTGGAGCATCAAATTCCACCCGCGCAAAATCTAAGAAACCGGTGAGATATTCGTACTCGGTGAGTAATTGATCGAGTTCAACGATGACCTTGTTTGCTCGTTTCTCTTCTTCTTGTTGCTCTTTTTCCTCCGCAGTTTTTGCGTATTCTTCGTTCTTTTTCTGAGCCGGTGTCAATCGCGACAGACGGTCTTCTTCCTCCTGAGATTTCTGGCGAATCTCCTGCGCCTTTGCTTGAATCTTTTCCCGAGCACCATTGCCTTTGACATCTTCCGATAAAAAATCGTTGTAAGATAAACGGTCGCGCCGTTCAATGGACTCAATTCCAAACTGCCTTAAAACTTCGGTGTCATCGACACGGAACACGGGAAGTTGATTGGCGGTATCGGGCCGAAACAAACAATCCAGAAGCCACTCGGTTGGGCCAATTTTAATCTTTGTGCCACTTCCATTCTGGATCTTCATTTTGAGTGATCCATGAAATGACAACATTTTAAAACGGGCTAAGGTCGAAAACGGTTTGACCCTTCCACCATCTTGAACCGGGATTTCGGCAGCAGTATCAACAACCTCTTTGGACCAGGGTGAATAATTGGCGACCTCCCTTATCTTTGACGGAATGACACTTCCGCGGATCGCATAAACCACGAGTGCGAGCTCTCCGAGGAGAAAGAAAAGAACAAGCCCAAAGCGAAACTTGCGATGGGAAACTGAAGACGAAAGGCTCATGATTTTGGTTTTTCTTTGGAGCGTGCAGAACCACCAGCAAAACGAATCAGCATAAAGACGAAATGCCCAAGAAGTCCGACTGTTGCAATATAGAGAGAGTATTTAGGCCACTGATCCGAGGGATTGGTCACAATTGCAAAACCAGAGTATGGCCTCTCACCAGCATCACTCCACTGAGATTGAAAAAGAGTATATCCGCCGTGTCTCATGGGGTGATTCATATAAATCTCATAATCGGTTCGTTCATTGCTTGTTACCTTCGTAATACTACTCTGGAAGGTGCTCGCCTTACGAGTCCCCGGATAGTACTCACCCACCGATTCATTGAGCTCAACTTCAAAGGGCATTGGCCAAATTTCTGCCGTCAAAACAACACCGAAGCGTTGTCCTTGATGACTAAAAGACACGGGGGAAGAATTACCCATCCACAGAATCAACTTCTCAATTTCTTGATTCTCTTGGTCACGGACTGACACGTAACACCCCGCCATATTAGCGAGTTCGTTATCAACATTCCACACTGCTTCTCTTAGAAAGAAACCGTCGACGACTGGACCATCTTCTTTTCCCTTTTGCTCGTTTGAAGCTTTAAAAAGATTGGTCGCTTTGAAAAAACCAGTGATTTCGAAATGGAAGTCCTCATTAGCGAAATTCGCTCTCAAGACATCAGTGGGCCGGAGGTGATTTAAGTCTTCAGACTTGATGATCAATGGTGCCTGGCGCTCCCCTTGTTCATTGTATTTAAAAACTTCGATGGAAGGACGATGGTATTTCTGTGCATAATCAGAGCGCTCGCCTTCCGTCACGAGCATCATCCCTTCAACTTTAGATAAACTAGAAACTCCACCGGCGATCATCATAAAAACAATCGCAAAGTGGCTCACCAAGACCCCAGCATTCTTCCAGCCCTTCTTCATTCTTACAATCCCCCCAAGGATCATATTGAGCGTGAGAACCGCCATCACCCAGTAGGCTCCTGGAAGCGGAAAACAAATAATTTTGTCATGCTCGTTTCTTGGGACAACGAAGAAAGAATCGAGATCAAAGTACTTTTTAATGGTACTGTGCAGACCAATCCATTGTTGCTCCACCGTGCTAAAGAAGGTCAAAAGAAACAGAAGAATGAGGCAAATCAACGCAAGCTCAAATCCTGAAAGGATTCGAAACACCCGCTTACCAATCGTTGTGAAAGGACGCTCTTTGTTCATTCAATCTCTGGGTTGTTCGGTGTTTGAGGAGTTTCTTGCTGAATGATCGCCCCCTCAGTTTGTTTGAGCGACTGGCAATAGTCGATAAAATCACTTTTCTTTGCCGCAACGACCTCGGCAGGTCCCACCATTTTGATCGTCATTAGTTGTGATGCAGAGGCACGAATGGCACCAACAAGCCCGTATCCCTCGCCACCCTGAGCACCCATTCCTGGATTGTAGGTGCCCTCAGCCTCAACCAAAAGGGCCTCGCGTCCCAAAACCTCGATCGTCCCGAAGTCTTGATCCGATTCGGCAGGGTTCAGCCCAAACTGTCTGAGCCAACGGTTGGCATTTTCAAGAGCGGTTCCAGAACTATTCCCCAAAAATATCTCCACCGAATCATCGGGTCCTGAGACAAAATTAATATTTCGAAAACGGGTTGGAGGAATCAAACGCCAGTCCAAGGGGGGCTGATCCACGATATTTCCCAAGCGCTCTTGGTCGTATAAGGTTAACCGACGGGTCTCGGTAACTTCAACGACGGGCTTGCTTTCATGGCAGCCTGAGGAAGGCACGGCACAAGCCGCGAGAAGGACGAAGTGTCGCATGACTGAACAAGACGTAACCTCCCACTCCAAAATTTCAAATTTCAAATTCTCAAAATCAGTCCATGCTCCGCTCTGTGGAACCGATTCAGTATCTCAACCGCGAAACAGGAAAGATCGAAACCGAACAAATCTACGGTGAGGGATTTCTTCGTTGGGCCTATGGGAACCCTCTGGGGAAAACTGCTCTCCACAGTTTTGTGAAACGCCCTTTTTTTTCAAAATGGTATGGGAAACGGATGGATCGGGCACAAACGGTCGATAAAATCCTTCCTTTCCTAGAACAATATCAACTCGATACCGACGAATTTGAGAAAGGGGTCGAGCAATTCTCCTCATTTAACGATTTTTTTTATCGCAAGCTTCATCCTGAAGCTCGTCCCCTTGATACCTCCCCCATTGTCCTCCCCGCGGATGGACGCCACCTCGCTTTTAACAAAGCCAGTGAGATCAGCTCCGTTTTTGTGAAAGGTCAGAAATTCAACCTCCCGAGGCTTCTCAACTCGCACGAACTCGCCGAAAAATACCGCGATGGTTCTCTTTTACTCTCTCGGCTCTGTCCCGTTGATTACCACCGTTTCCACTTCCCTTGCGATGGCATTCCTGGGGAAACAAAATGCATTAATGGACCTCTTTTCTCAGTTTCGCCAATAGCGCTTCGTCAAAACCTTTCCTATCTGTGGCAAAATAAACGAACGATTACTGAACTCGTCACTGAACAGTTTGGGAAAGTGATCTGCATGGAGATCGGAGCGACTTGCGTTGGCTCGATTACCCAAAGCTTCAAAGCGGGAAAACCGGTGAAAAAAGGAGAAGAAAAAGGGTATTTTTCCTTTGGAGGATCCTCCACTATCCTCCTCTTTGAGCCTGGCGTCATGACCTTCAGCACTGATCTTACTGAGACGAGTGCGCAAGTTGTTGAGCTCTACGCCAAAATGGGCACCGCTGCCGGATCCTAGCTCTAGCTTTTTAGGCTCCCCGAAATTGCAAACATCAGGAGCTCTGCGACATCTACCGCTAACAGGGTTCTTTTCCCATCCTGTTTAATGAATTCTTTGTCATGGCCCTTCACCATTTAAAACTCCAAGCGATCATCATCCTTTGGGGCTTTACCGCCATCCTGGGATCACTCATCGAACTCTCAGCGCCCGTGGTTGTGCTCTACCGGACAGGCATCGCCGCCTTGTTAATGATCGCCTGGCAACGAAAGCGTTTAGCCATCTCCTACAAAGAAGCAGTGATCTATCTTTTGACGGGACTGGTCATCGCGGGCCATTGGACCACCTTCTTTCTCGCGGTAAAAATTGCGAATGTTTCGGCATGCATGATTGGAATCGCCACCCTATCGCTCTGGACCGCAATCCTCGAACCTCTCCTCGTTCGCAAAAAGAGACTTCGCCTCTTGGATGTGACATTAGGAGGAATCGTCGGTCTCGGCGTAATGATTATTTTCAAAACCGAAGCGCACCTCGGATCAGGACTCCTTGTGGCCCTCTTTTCGGCCTTTCTTGCGGCCCTCTTTTCGATCTTCAATAGTTTCTACGTCAAAAAAAATCACCACCATGTGATCACAACTTACGAGATGTCTGGGGCAGCCCTCTTTTGCGCATTGTTCATCTTTTTTGCAGCCCCATCATCTGACCTGACCCCAAATCTTGCGGATTGGCTCTGGTTAGGTTTGCTTTCCGTTTTTTGCACGATTGTTGCCTACTCACAATACATCGCCCTTCTTCATCACCTGTCAGTCTTCACGATCAACTTTGCCAGCAATTTAGAACCTGTTTACGGAATCTTGTTTGCGGCCATTTTCTTTAGAGAATACCAAAGCCTCAATGCCGAGTTTTGGCTCGGTGCGATCATCATTATCGCCTCGATCATTCTCTACCCATTTTTAAAAGAAAAGTCCTCCCCATAAGCGACCCCCCGATTCTCCTTTCCATCAAACAAAGGTCCATTCTACCCTGCCGGTATGAAAGTGACCTTTTCTACCCTTTTCGCTCTCTCGATTCTTTTGTCCTCGTCTACCCTTGTCATTCTCTCACTTTCTTTGTCCTCGCAAGCCCAAGAGCCACAAAAGAAAGCCGAGAACAAACAGGAGAAAAAAGAGGATCCGTGGATCGCCCTTTTTAACGGGAAAAACCTTGAGGGTTGGACTCCTAAATTCTCCGGCTCCGATCTTGGTCAAAATTACAAGGAAACCTTCCAAGTTCAGGATGGATTGCTGAGCGTCGATTATTCAAATTGGGAGAAGTTTAATGGAGAATTTGGACACCTCTATTACAAAACGCCCTTCTCTCATTACAAAATCCGCGCCACTTATCGCTTCATCGGAAAGCAAGTTCAAGGAGGTCCTGGATGGGCAAATCGAAACAATGGATTGATGCTCCACTGCCAAGATCCAGAGACCATTGGAAAAAATCAGGATTTTCCAGATTCCGTTGAAGTCCAACTTCTTGGAGGTTTGGGTCAAGGGGAGCGCGGCACTCTAAACATTTGCACTCCTGGAACACATCTCCACTGGAAGGGGAAGCTCACCAAAGCTCACGTGATTAACACCGGTGGCCCCACGTTTCATGGT
>JALRJZ010000096.1 GCA_023261045.1 Akkermansiaceae bacterium | reverse complement strand
GGCGTTGCCAAAGCCGTCGGGTAATGCCTGGAAAGATCGATCGGCGACTGATTTGGCGCGCGCCACTATTTCTTCGCTGCTGGGCAAGGGCCTCAAGGACAGAGCTTTCATTTTCAGTTCCAGTCCAGTTGATAAGGAGTTCGAATTTGTAATCAGCCTGGGCGAATTGCCGAGCTCCCCATGCCGAAGCTTTCAAGATTGCAGGACCGCTTAACCCCCAGTGGGTGATTAAAAGAGGTCCTGAGCTTTCGATTGTCCCAATACGAAGGCTAACTTGAGGAATCGAAACTCCCATTAACCCCGCAAGGCGAGGGTCACTGATTTTGAAGGTAAAAAGAGAGGGAACGGGGGCAACAATGCTTTGCCCAAGGGCTTCCATTGGGATCCGAGCTTCTCGGCTACGCACTCCGCCGGTCGCAATGAGAAGGCACTGACATTGATAATACTCATGGGTGCTGGTCTCGATTCGAAAGCCTTTCTCGAGTTGTTGAAGGTGCAAAACCCCACAATGAGTGCGCCATTTGACGCCTGCGTCGCGCGCGGAGCTTGTGAGGCAATCAATCACGGTCTGGGACTGATCGGAGACGGGAAAAACTCGACCATCTTCTTCGACCTTTAATTGAACTCCTCGGTTTTCGAACCATTCGATAGTATCGGCCGGTTGCCATCGGTGAAACGGACCGCGGAGGTTTTTTTGTCCCCGTGGATAGAAGTCAACGAGTTCGCGTGGGTCGTAACAATCGTGCGTGACGTTACAGCGCCCCCCTCCCGAAATACGCACTTTCGTCAAAACCTCAGGTCCTCTTTCGAGGATGAGAACGCTAGAGACCCCAGACTCTGCGGCGGTAATCGCGGAGAAAAATCCGGCTGCTCCACCTCCAATGACAATAAAGTCAACTTTTTCTCCTGCAGGGTCACTCATGAAGCTCTTAGGAAATCTGATAATTCGTGGAGTGCAAATCTTGATTCTATGATACAGAATTTGAGCATGAAAGGAGAGGTCTTCCTTAGACTGCGAGGGATTTGTAAAAGTTTTGGATCCCACCAGGTGCTTCGCGGAGTTGATTTGGACGTCTACCGAGGAGAAACCTTAGCAATTCTTGGGGGGTCTGGGGGAGGAAAGTCGGTATTAATGAAGCACATGATCGGCTTGCTCCAACCCGATGAAGGAACAGTGACTCTCGAAGGGAAGTTGCTTTCTGGTTCGAACGAACGAGAGCTTGCTTGGGCCCGGAGAAAAATCAGTATTATGTTTCAGAATGGGGCCTTGTTCGACTCGATGTCAGTCAGAGAGAATATTGCTTTTCCCCTTCGCGAAAGTGGCCTGAAAGATGAGCAGGAGATTGGGCACCGAGTTCGAGAGGCTCTTGAAATTGTGAAACTTGCCGGGCAAGAGGAGATGATGCCTGCAGACCTTTCAGGAGGAATGCGCAAGCGAGTGGCCCTGGCTCGCGCCGTCGTGGAGAAACCTTGCTGTGTTCTTTATGATGAACCGCATGCTGGTCTGGACCCTGTGACGGGAGATGCCATTGACCAACTCATCAAGGGCCTCGAGCAAGAACATGGGATTACCAATGTCGTTGTGACTCACGAAATGCGAAGTGTCTTGCGCATCGCGACCCGGATTATTTTTATGAGAGACGGGATGATCGCTTGGGAAGGTGACGTCGAGGAGTTAAGAAATACAAAAGATCCACTTCTCCGAAATTTTATTGAGGGTCGAGCGCAAGATTCAGATTTGTGAAGATGGAGATGACAGGGCATACTTCCAGTATGTCAGCCTTTACCAAAAAAACAGAAACCCTCGTCGGAGTGTTTCTCTTTGCAGGTGTTGTTGTTCTAGGGGGGCTGATTCTTTTTTTTGGCAACCTCAGTGATTGGTTCAAAGGGCATTATGAAATCACTGTCGAGTTTTCTGAGGTGTCTGGAATTATTAGAGGGAGCACTGTGAGATTGCGTGGAGCTCCGATTGGGCGAGTTGCCTCCAAGCCGATCTTGACAGGGCAATCAAAGGTTCGTGTGGAATTAGCCATTGAAGATCGCTTTCAGATCGCTGAAGGCTCACTCATCCAGATTGGGCAAGCGAGTCTCTTAGGAGACAAAGAAATCGTCATTACTCCCCCTGAAAAATCGAGTGGTCAGTTTATCAAACCAGGGGAGTTAATTGTTGGAGGAGGCCCGAGTGGCTTGGAGTTTTTGCAAAACCAGGCGGAGGGAATCGCCGCAGATACGAGGTTGCTCATGCAAGATGCTCGGGTGGCGCTGCAAAAAATCGATTCTTCGCTCGATGATTTTCAAGAGCTTACGATCGCCCTCAAAAAAGGGGTGGATTCCATCAACAACGGGATTCTCAATGATCAAAATATCGGTCACCTCTCCCACTCGCTTGAGAATTTTGAACGGGCGACAGCTGCGATTGCGAAGGTTGCCGATTCGGTTGATCCAACTGTCGAAGAAATCGAGGCGACCGTGCGAGAGTTTCATGAAGCTGCTCGATCAGCAAGGTTAGCGATTTCCAAGGCAGAACCAGCACTTGAAAAGCTCCCTGTTGTTTTATCTTCCATTGAAGAGACTGCGCAGAGTGCGACGGGGGCCATTGAGGACCTTCGAAATGGTCCTGGTGTCTTTGGGGCCCTTGCGAAGGATGAAGAGCTTAGGAAAGATCTCAAAGATTTCGTGCGCAATCTCAAACAAAAAGGGATTTTGGGCTATGAGGATGAAGCTGAGACGCAGGACCCGCGCAATCGTTTTGAGGGGCCAAGACGATAGCTCAGTTCTCTCTTTTTAAGAGGAAGCAGGAGTGTTAACTTTTCGAAGATGTTTTCGCTCAAACAATTAGTGGCATTCGTCGCGCTCGCGGGTTCGTTGTTTGCTCATCAAAAGCCTCATATTCTTTTGATCTTGGTTGATGACATGGGCTACGGAGACCCTGGGTGTTTTAACTCTCAGTCAAAAATCCCCACTCCTAATATCGATCAGTTGGCGTATGCTGGCATCAAGTTTACGGATGCGCACGCTCCGGGGCCTCTGTGTCATCTCTCGCGTTATGGGTTGATGACCGGTCGTTATCCTTTTCGCAAAGAGATCAAGTGGCGCAATCACACCGCGATCGATGAGGATAGACTGACCTTACCTCAAATGCTTCAGCGAGATGGATATCGAACTGAGATGGTAGGAAAGTGGCACCTTGGCTTTATCGAAGATCCAGGATTTGAGAAAACTTTGAGGGGCGGGCCGCTTGATCGAGGATTTGATCGCTTTTTTGGCATCAGGGCTTCGACGGATATTGCGCCCTATTTCTATATTCGAGATCGCCATGCGGTCATGCCTCCAAGCGAGAAGATTGAGGCCAACCGATCCGAAGGGTGGTCTCCCATACAGGGCAAGTTTTGGCGTGCCGGAGGGATTGCGCCTGATCTCAAGTTAGAAGAAGTGACACCCCGATTCACTGCGCAAGCAGTTTCGGTCATTGAGCAACACGGCCGCCAAGCTTCGGATCAACCCCTGATGCTTTATCTGGCCTATCCGGGCCCTCACACCCCATGGCTCCCGACTGATGAATACGTCGGTAAAACATCCCTTGGGCTTTATGGCGATTTTACCCATCAAATTGATGCTGAAATTGGAAAGGTTTTAAAAGCTCTCAAGAAAGCGAAAATGGCGGAGAATACCCTCGTGATTTTCACCTCAGACAATGGGCCAGTTTGGTATCCAGAAGACACAAAAAGATTATCGCACGACAGTGCTGGAGGCTTACGAGGAATGAAAGCCGATGCTTGGGAAGGGGGGCACCGGATGCCCTTTATCATGCGTTGGCCCTCGAGGATTCAACCGGGTCGAGTGAGCGATCACCCCATTTGTTTTACAGATCTTTTTGCCACTCTTGCTGAAATCAATCAGGTTGAGCTCTCTCAAGGGGAGGCGCCGGATAGTTTCTCATTTTTGGGAGTTTTAGATGGTCAGAGAATTCAAGAGCGCGAGGCCATTGTCATGGGAGCAGGTCGAGACCACTTTTTAATCCGTAAGGGCCCTTGGAAACTCATCGTTGGTCGGGAGTCTGGAGGTTTTTCTCGTGTTGATCGGGAAGTTCTCAAAGACTTGCCTCCTTATCAGCTCTATGACCTAGTCCAAGATCGCGGTGAGACCGACAACCTAGCGGAAAAATATCCAGAGAAGGTTGCGGAGTTACATGATCTTTTTTTGAGGATTAGAACTCAGAAATAGCGTGTGCAAATCCATGTTTTGGAGAGTATTTTCACCTGTCGGAAAGATCTAGATTCTTTCGGATTTGCCTTTTTTTAGTCGCCACGGTCATACGCTGGTGTTACCGGAGGGCTTATGAAAATGACAATCAAGCCTCTTTGGGCAGCGGTTCTTTCAGCGGGCCTTCAGATCTCGTGTCTGAGTGCGGCGGAACTAAGAACTTGGACGTCATCAAAAGGAACGACGATCGAAGCAAAGTTTCAAAAAATGGATCCCAAGGAAGTCCATTTAATTACTCCGGAATCAAAGGTCATTAAGGTCCGCATTGGAGATCTTTCACTCGCAGATCGGGCTCACTTGGTTGAGTATGCCGAAGCTGATCAAAAAATCCTCACCGAAGTTGAATTGACCGTTCCAGAGGAGGATATTCGTTTTGATACGAAGACCCTCAAGAATCTTGATAAGAAGATGGGCTTCGGGGATCGCACCGAGCTGGAATTCGACCTTCTTGAATCAGAGCATTTTCTTGTCGCCTCGACAGGGCGCTTTCGAGCCAAGCCTCTGGCTGAAATGGCTGAGAGGCTCTGGCATGGGATGGCGTTTCAACATATGAATTTTCGTCAGGACTGGGGGGATAAGAAAAAGGTCATTATCGTGACCACGGACGAGGAAATCTACAAGTCTCTCGGAGAGTGGTATGGGAAATGGTTGGGAGAAAACATTACCGATCCCGACCGCGCTCAGGCTGCGGTGAATCGAATTGGACTCCTATGGATGAAAGTTGCAGGGACCTCGATCCAGTTGCCCGAAGCTCAGCAGCAAGAATACAATGCTTTCGCTTCCGCAAAAGTTTTCCGAATTCGCGATGGGCGAGATACAAGCTACAAGAAAGTGTTTGGTCCCTTTCCAACACACGGCTTGGCCGATATGCTTCTGACCCACCAGATGGGCGGGGTGAGCGAAATCTCTCCGACTGGTTACTTTGCCCTGACCACTGGACACGCTTATTTTAAGGAGATCCAACTTGCGGGAAAATCGGAAACTCAACTTCTTGATGCCAATAATTACGAGGGCGATGAATTCACCAAAGCGAGTGGTTGGGAAGATGGACGCTCCTGGGCAAAAACGCTTCGCAAGATGGTGCGTCAAGGTGATGTGAAGCCCAATTTAGAAAAGTTGTTGGCTTATGATTCGGCTGATCTGAAGCCTGAGCAACTTGTTCTCATCTATTCGTTCGCCTATTATTTGGAGAGTGACTCGGCTCGTTTGGTTTCCTTTGCGAAAATGGTCCAGCGTATTGAGTCCAACAACCAAGTGCCAGCACCGATTGAGTTGGCAAAGATTTTCGGATTCGAGTCTGTAGAAGCCTTCGAAAAAGACTGGATCGAATTCATTACAAGTAACAAATTTAAATAAACCTGCTTATGAAATCTTACACCACTTCGATTGCGATTTTTCTAGCTTTTTGTTCTCAGTTTTCTTGGGCACAACAAGAAGGAATTGAGGAGGAGTATCGCACCTTTACAGGAGGCAATGGAGTCGAACTTGAAGCCGTCTTGCTGAACCGGGATGATGAGAACAAGACCGCCCAGCTCCTTCTAAAAAATGGCAAACGGGCGACCGTGCCTTTTGATAAACTCAGCGAGCAAGATCAAGAATATGTAAAATCTTGGTCGAAAGAGAAGGCGATCTTCTTGCGCTCGTGCAGGGGGTTAACGATTCGGCAGCTCTTGGAGCTTCGGGGATATGAGCCTATCAAATTTGAGCTTGAGGGTAATGCCATCATGCTTAAGGGAAAGTTGAACGGAAAGGTTGCTAAAATTCAGGTTGATACGGGAGCGGGCACGACTTTGATGCATTCTCCTTTTGTTGAAGCAGCTGGCTGTGAGATTGGGCCACTGGAACACAAAGTCTGGGGTGTTGCTGGTTTCCAACCTGCTGGCTATGCAGAAGTGCCATCTTTAGAGATCGGCTCAAGTGTCTTTAAAGATGAGCGGATCATGTCCGCGGATCGAAACTTTAATATGCCCAAAGGGCACAAACAAAATGAGGACATCCTCTTGGGAGCAGAGTATCTCATTAAGCTTGAGACCGTCATTTCTTATAAGGAGAGAACAATTTTTTTCCGCCCGGATAATTCTGACAAAGTTGAGATTACAAAAAATGACGAAGATGATGACGACTTCAGTTTTCGCATCTTCAAAACTAAAAGTGGAAAAACGATTCGGGGCAAGATGGTTGGCAAGACGGAAAGTGCCGCTCAAATTGAGCTTCAAAATGGAAAGACCCAACTTGTCTCTCTTTTCACTCTCAGTGACGAAGACAAGGAGTATGCCTACAGCTGGTCAGAGCAAAAGGCGATCTTTATGCAGCATTGTCGCTCACTGACCGTTGAGGAGCTTCTCGCTCTTCGCGAATACCAATCTTTTAAATATGACCGGAGAGGTAATCACATTTTTGTCGATGGGACTCTCAACGATAACGAGGTGGTGTGGATGATCGACACAGGAGCGCACAATAGTCTTCTTCATGTCAACTCAGCGGAGAAGTTTGGCTGTGAAGTGGGGCCGATGGATAAAAAAGTCTACGGCATTGGAGGGTGGGCTCCTGCAGCTGCGACAGGAGTCAATAAGATCACCTTGGGAGATGCGACCTTGACCAATCGCACTCTTCTGGCCACCGACATGAAGCGCCATTCTGAGGACAAAGAACAAGACTATGTTGGTTTATTCGGAGCTGACTACATGCGTGAACTCGAAGCAGTCATTACCTACCGGGAAAGCCGCATCTTCTTGAAGCAGTAGAGAAAAGCTTATAGAATACCCAGCTCTCTGAGCTGACGGGTGGCCGTTCCAGAGAAATCTCGATTAGCGGCTGGTGACGCAGGAGACGGGTGCAGGATTTTTCCGAGCACCCGATTTTCTTGATCGGCAGTTGCAAGTTGCTTCTCAGCAAACGCTCCGACTCCAATGAGCTTCTCTGGTTCTAAGATTTCGATGATCCTTCGGAGATGCCTTAAGCATGCTTCATCTACGGGAGCCATGCAATCTCGGGGCAATTTGTCGGGAGTGATATTAGCACCACTTTCTTTCATCCAGACTAAGGGGCAGAAATTCGCAACAAAGTGATCTTTAAAAAAGGCGTCAGCGGTTCCGTAAAGCTCCGCAAAAAGCCCCCAGAGTCGTCTTCCGGAAACCTCTGAGCGTTCACAGTCAAAGCCCGTAATGGGCCGCTTAGGGTGTTCCGAACTGGGTTTGTCTACGGGTCCCGATATTCCCATCCAGTCTCGCACATGAGAAACCTCGCCGAACGGAACACCCGTTTGCGCCATCCCGTAGGGTCCCGGATTCATTCCCAGAAAGAGAACCTTCTTGGGTATTGAGCCATACTTCTCAAGATAGTCGCAATGTCTTTGCCAAGCGTATTCGAGAGGGTTGTAAGTGTGGGCGACTGGTTCGGGGAATTTGAGTCCCCGCAGTTCTCTGCGGAGCTCATCAGCTGCCTGAATGAGTATGGACATTTTAAAGTTTCTTAATTTGATTCAAGTGGGGAGTCTACGTGGCCCTTGATCGTGTAGATATTGCGTTTCCCATTCGCTAATTCTGATGTGCGACGTTTCAAATAAGCTGCGGAAATGAGGCGAGCTTTTTCTCGGTCTTTTTCATCGTAATCCCAAAACTCTTTGATGACCCGCTCGGCCGCAGGGTAGTGTGAGCCGTCATCTCCAACGCGCTCGCGAGTTTGGGAGAGCTGCTTTTTGAGTTCTTTGACAAGTTCTGCGTACTTTGGCTCATCATAGAGGTTCTGGGTCTCGAACGGATCATTTACCAGATCGTAGAGCTCCCAACCTGGAGGGGTCTGGTAGCCTCCATCATAGTTGCAGCCATAGAAGTAAATCAGCTTATGAGTTTTTGTCCGGATTCCAAGGTGAGCCGGATTATCGTGATGAGCCATATGCATCCAATAGCGGTAGTAAGCGGCTTGCTTCCAATCGTGAGGTTCTTTTCCAGTTTCTAAATGTTCTTTAAAGGATTGCCCTTGCATCGATGAGGGAACCTGAATGCCAGCCATCTCGAGCATGGTTGGGCCAAAGTCGACATTTTCCACGCAGCTCTCAATGATTGTTCCGGCTTTTATTTTTTTAGGGTAGCGAATGAGTAGGGGCATCCGCATTGATTCTTCATACATCCAACGTTTGTCTTGGTAGTCATGCTCTCCAAGCATGAACCCTTGATCACCCGTATAAATGATGAGGGTGTTGTCCATTTGTCCTGATTCCTCTAAATGGGCAAACAACCGTGCAAGGTTGTCATCGACTCCTTTGACACAGCGCAAAAACTTCTTGAGATAAGCGTTGTAAGCAAAGCGAGTGTTTTCTTCGTCGGTGAACTGAGAAGGTTGATAGTCAGTTGGAAATTCAGCAGGAAATCTTTTTGGGAGATCCAAGAGATAGCTTCGGCGAGGATTTCGTGATCCATTCGAGGTGCCAATATGAGCGATGAGTTCATCTCGATACCCGCGGGTGGCGATCGAGCCCCAGCGAGGATCCCTTTTCCAGAGAGACTGAGGCTCAGGAATGTTGATGTCTTTTAGGTAAGTTTCGTAACGGGGCGCATTCTCAAAGTAATCGTGCGGAGCTTTGTAGTGATGCATGAGAAAGAAGGGCTTTTCTTGATTCCATCCTTCTTTGAGCCATTCGAGGGTAAGATTGGTAATGACGTCAGTCGAATGTTCATTTGGATAGCGCACGGTGTTTTGCGTCCATTTTTTGTCACCTCGAATACGGAACTCCGGGCTAAAGTATGAGCCTTGGCCTGCAAGGACCGCGTAATAGTTAAAATCGGCAGGTTCGTCTTTGAGATGCCACTTACCAATCATCGCGGTGTCATATCCAGCTTTGCTAAACTCAATGGCAAGGGTTTGCTTTCCCGGTGAAACGCGGCCACTGAGATCAAAAGCGCCATTGGTGTGTGGATACTGCCCGGTTAGGATACAGGCCCGAGAGGGGGCGCAAATGGCATTGGTGCAAAAAGCATTTTTGAAGAGAGCACCTTCTTTGGCTAAGCGGTCGATGGTGGG
>JALRJZ010000095.1 GCA_023261045.1 Akkermansiaceae bacterium | reverse complement strand
CCTCTCACTCCAGAAGATTAAAACCCTTGAGAGCTTCAAACAAGTTCAAGGTGTCTGATCTTCCAAGCCCCGGTCCCACAAAGCCCATTTACTAGGAACCAAAGGGACTCACTGTTTGGGGAAAATATTCAATTTGATAAGAGAAAACAATGAGGATCAGACTGAGGATTTTAAAACTGCATTGTGACGCGGGCAAACCCAGTCTCGTCGGAGCTCAAGAAGGTGCAACTCGCTATCCCATCAACAACTTGGATCTCAGGATCAAACAATTCAACCCACTGGTCTTTGGCTAAATCTGAGTTGAGCTGCACCCCATAAG
This sequence comes from Akkermansiaceae bacterium, assembly GCA_023261045.1. Lineage (GTDB taxonomy): Bacteria > Verrucomicrobiota > Verrucomicrobiia > Verrucomicrobiales > Akkermansiaceae > SW10. The sequence goes on along the minus strand of JALRJZ010000095.1, from coordinate 9,082 downwards.
TCACCCCCTCCTTAGCCAACCACCGTAAGGTCACTTCTAAATCACGACGCTCAATTTCAAGGAGCTCAACGGATTCATGAGGCAGGGCAAGAAGCTTCAGATCCAGATAGACAAGTCGATGGTCAGACACCGTCACTAGATCAGCACCGTCTTGACCACTCGAAGGCCAAAAAACCGCACCGCCTTGGATTTCGAAGCCCGTTTTTGACGGGAGGACATAGTCGACTCGTAAATTGAACTGCGCGGTATCGTTTTTTGCCGCTAGCGCTGCCGCTCCAGTTCGCTCAGGAGTAAAAGACGCATTAACCTTGGGATGTTTCAGTAACTGTTGAATCGCTTGGTTCACGCTGTCCCCTCGCAAGGGATCGGCATTTTGATCACCCGCTATCACGAATCGGCTCCCTTCTTGAAGGCCTCCACCCAGATAATCATTCTCTCCCTGCGTCAGGTAATCCGCCCAGAGTTTGATTTCGTCGTGATTGCGCTTTCCATTTCGATCCTCGGGCCCATCAAAAACAGGGGGAGTCGGATGACTGACAAGAAAATGAAAGACACGATTATCAACCAAAATGGGCAGGTCCCAGTGACTTTTCGATGAAAGGCGAAAGACTGCTTGTTCTTCGGATGAATAAAATGTCCTTGGCAGAAGGTTATTGGGTTGGTCCTTCCAAAGAACCTTTTCAAAGGTCTTCACATTCTCAAGGTCAATGGGGTATTTTGAAAAAACGGCCATCCCGTATTTTCCTGGAAACTCCCCGAAACCATATGCATCTCCACCATACTGAGTCGTCCCTGGTGTCGAAACAACCCCGTCTAGATTATCGAGGTCAAATCCAGAATGAATTCCGGTATTTGAAATTGAAACATAGCGGTAGGGGTAATTTTGAGCAACTCTCCCCTCCCCTTGGCTCACGTTAAAAAACTTATCGTTCATTCTCGTCGCTCCTGTCCCAAATTCATCGAAATCAAACTCATTGAGGAGGAGGACATCAGGCTGAATTATTTGAACGACTTCTGCTACTTTCTTGGCATGCGCATTCGTTCCATCCCTGAGTGCTGCGGCAAGTTCTCGCTCCCGCGCAAAATCAAATGCGACATTATAGGTTGCCACTCGAATTTCCTTTCCCTGAGCGAGGGCCAAGGAGAGAAAAACACTCAGAAGAATTTTCATAGCGGCAAAATACTCAATCTAAGGCAGAGTGACAGTTGAGAATTACTTCAATTCTGATCACACTCGGCAATGCCTTTGATTTCGCCTCAGGAAGCAGAAAATCTCATTCTCGATTCTTGCCAAACTCTTGAAAGCGAAGCGATCAAATATACGGATGGACTCAACCGAGTCCTTCGGGAAGATCTTGCGGCAGATCGTCCGTTTCCACCATTTCACCGCGTCACGATGGATGGGGTTGCCTTCCACTCAAGTCAGCTTCACGGCAAAGAGCTCAACATCCAAGGGCTTCATGCTGCTGGCGACCCTCCCCCTCCGCCACTCAAAGAAAATCATTGCTGGCAAATTATGACAGGGGCCTGCCTCCCTGAGGACTGCGACACTGTCGTCCCCATTGAAAGAATCACCCTCAGGGAGCAAAAGGTGATCTTGGAAAGTCAAGCGGTCCCTGGAGCTTACATTCACCAGAAAGGCTCCGATGCAAAAAAAGGAGATCTCATCCTTCGCTCTGGCTTGGTTCTCACACCCGGTCATCTTGGCCTTGCCGCCAGCATTGGCGCCATCAACCTTCAGGTCACACGTAAGCCAAAGGTCTCAGTTTTAACCACTGGAGATGAGCTCATTTCCCCAGAAAAAAATCCGCTCCCCCATCAACTGCGACAATCAAATGGCCTTTGCCTAGAAAACGCACTCAAACAATGGGGCCCGGTGCAGGTCTCACGATGCCACCTCGCAGATGATCAGCGTCAAACGACTCAAAGTGTTGCTGAGGCCCTTGAAAAGTCTGACCTCGTCATCCTCTCCGGAGGCATTTCAAAAGGTCAAAAAGATTATGTGCGCCCAGCTCTTGAATCTCTCCTGGGAGCACCACTTTTTCATGGCGTCTCTCAACGGCCCGGAAAACCATTCGCTTGGTGGCCCCGAGTTGCCGCTCTTCCCGGAAATCCCAATTCCACGCTCACAACCTTTACTCGCTATCTCATTCCCCTCCTTCGAAAGATGAGCGGAGCGACCCAACAGTTCCCGATCATCTTTCCCCTCGCTACTTCCTTCCAACGACATTGCGAACTCACGCTGCTTTTACCCGCTTGTTTTACCCCCCATGGGAGCCTTCATGTTCTCGAACCTCAAAACTCTGGAGATTTTCTAACCCCACTCCAAGCAACAGGCATCATCGAAATTCCGAAGGGAGCTGGCGAGGTCTCTGAGGCAATCTACTATCCCTTTTAGATGGTTAAAAATAAGCGCAGAGCCACGAATAACACGAGTAAGCTTGTCACTCTCCGAATAGAGAGCTCATGGAAATAACCTCGGAGAAGACTTGATCCTAGGATTCCCCCACAGGCAACGACAATTGGCAGCCATCCAAATTGGGCCACCCCGTCCCAGCCTCTTTCTCCTGACAGGACTAGCAAGCCCAGCACCGAGTTCACCAGTATGAAACAAGTCACCACCGAAGCGATTTCATGAGCTCTCGCTGCACGCATGAAATAAAGCGCAGGAGCCAAATAAATCCCTCCACCAATCCCCGTTAATCCAGCTAAAGCTCCAAACATTGCTCCTAAGAAACTCAGTTGAATTCTACCCACCTGTCGGAGCTCCTGAGCTTCGGGAATCTCAGTGAGCAAGATGATCCCCGAGATCAAAAGGGCAGATGCCAAAATCATCGAAAAAACCGGCCCCGAAAGTTGCCACTGAGCAGTCAAATACACCAAGGGGAGCGCACCTACTAAAAGAGGTAGAATTAAATCGCGTCTAATGAACCGCCAGCCCGCAAGCCCTCCAATGGACACCACGACAACATTACAAAGTAAAGAAAGCTGTCGAATGGTCCCTGGCTCGACTCCTTTCCAAGCCAAAATTGCAGCGTAGGATGATCCTCCGCCAAAGCCCGCAGATGAATAACAAAGCGCGGCAACAAAAAAGGAGAAAACCAGCCAGATCATGTCACTACCATTGAGCGACCACAGACTCGATCACATCAAGGGTGTCATCAATGTCGGCGTTCGTATGAGCGAGCGAAATAAAACCAGTCTCATACGGGCTTGGAGCAAGATAGACTCCTTCTTCGAGACATCCCCAGAAGAGCTTTTTGAAGAATTTGAAATCTTGTTTTGTCACCGTGTCGACATTGATGATTTCTTCATCGAGGAAGTAGAGGCAAAACATCGAACCCACTTGATTGACTCGATGAGCAATGCCCTTTTCGCAAAAAATCTTACGAAGCCCTTGCGCCATTTGCTCCCCTACTTCTGCGAGGTATTCATAAGCACCTCGCTTATCGAGCTCCCTTAGCTGAGTGAGCCCGGCAACCATTGCAAGTGGATTGCCGCTTAGCGTGCCTGCTTGATACACAGGACCCACTGGTGCGAGCATGTCCATAATATCAGCCCGTCCCCCAAAAGCGCCCACCGGAAGCCCGCCACCAATCACCTTTCCAAGCGCGGTAAGATCAGGTTCAAAGTTTTCGAGTTCCTGCACGCCCCCTCGAGCCAGACGAAAACCAGTCATCACCTCATCAAAAATCACCAAGGCTCCATATTGGCGGGTAATCTCACGAAGTTTCTGAAGATAACCTTTTTGTGGAAAGACGAGACCCGCATTTGCTGGATAGGATTCAACAATCACGGCCGCGATTTGCTCACCATGGATGGCAAAGACTTCTTCAAGACGCTCAAGGTCATTATACGGGAGTGTGATTGTCTCCGAGGCAAAGGAGCGTGGAACCCCAGCTGAATCAGGCTCACCAAAGGTCAGCGCCCCCGATCCTGCTGCCACCAACAAAGAATCCGAGTGACCGTGGTAACAGCCTTCAAACTTGATGATTTTATCTCGCCCAGTGAAACCCCGAGCGAGGCGAATGGCTGACATCGTGGCCTCCGTGCCAGAATTCGTCATTCTTACCTTCTCAACTGAGGGAACCCAATCGACAATAATTTGTGCCATTTGGACCTCAAAGGCATTTGGAATTCCATAGGAGACCCCATTTTTCGCGGCCTCATGGATTGCACTGGTAATTTCAATCGGAGCATGTCCGAGGATGTTTGGACCCCATGATCCGATATAATCGATGTAATTCTTACCATCCACATCCTCGATGCGAGCTCCCTTTGCTCGCTGAACAAAAAAAGGATCTCCATCGACGTTCTTAAAAGCTCGGACAGGAGAATTCACCCCTCCCGGAATTAAGGTTTTCGCTTTCGCAAACAACTTTTGAGAAATCATGCCCGTCACGCCAGAACGTTGGCTTAGAATACGCTTCAAAAAAAGTCTGAATAAACGGAGTCTTTACTACGTCAAATTCTTGTCGACAGCAATTTCGTTTTAATTTACATTGTAAACACCATGAAAGCTTTTCTTTGTTTCCTCTTTCTGGCCCTGCCGCTCATGGCATCAATCGATGATCCCGAAGAAAATGTGGTCTACGTGGAAGAATTCGCTCCGAAAGGGATCACGCTCAAGGTCGAGAAACCAGGCTGGATCTACGCGACCAATGAAGGAGGACGAAAGAGGGGCTCTCTCAAAACAGGAATCGATGTCGAGCTCGTCTCTTTTACAGATCGGGCCTATTTCGTCCGCGGAAAACGAGAAAATGGAACCGGAGTTTCTGGTTGGGTCACTCCCTCAGCTTTCAGCTCCAAAGACCCCAAATTCGTCGAAAAGCTCAAAGAAGTTCACTCGAGACAAATCACCGTGCGTGAACTCATTGCCAACAAAGAGGTTGCCCTAGGAATGACCCCTGAAGAGCTCGAAAAGATCCTCGGCAAACCCAACAAGACAACCCTGCGACGCAATGCAGATGGACAGACTGAGATCTGGGAGTTTATCGACTACGAAACGGTTGATCACTTCGCCACCTTTCGAGACCCATCGACAGGTGCCCTCTACCGGCGCTTCACGCATACGACAGAAGAAATAAAATCTAAACAAGTCGTTGAATTTGAAAACGGCTTTGTCTCTTCCACCGAACAAACCAAAAACAATCGAGGAGCTCGACCCAAGGTTCTCACCTTTCCGGTGGTGTTTTCTTGGTAAACTGCGCTACTGACTTACCTGTCTTGCCTATTCCACAATCCGCCGTAAGGTTTTCGGAGGTATGTTTTGTTCCTCACGGTTGTTTCTTGGAAGCATCGCCTGCTGGCTGCCTTGGAGTGAGCTGGCTGCCCAAGATTCAGTCGCACGAGTTTGGAATGAACTCTGCCTCAAGGCGATTCGCAGGGACTTTCCGGCTCCCACCGTTCACGCAAGAAACCTCTATCACTGCTCGGCTGCCATGTATGATGCATGGGCTGCCTACGATGAAACGGCTGTTGGCCTCTTCCACAATGAACGCGCATCGAGCGGTGACATCGAAACGGCACGCCATGAGGCCGTGAGCTACGCAGCTTACTGGATTCTTCGATCACGCTACTTAAATGCTGTCGGAGGAGCACAGACGATTTCTGAACTTACTGCTCAAATGAATGCTTTCGGCTACGCTGTTGGAAGTGGCTCAGTGGAGGGCACTAGCCCCCAAGCTGTAGGAAATCGCTGCGCTTTTAGCATTATTGAAAATCAGTTCAATGATGGGTCAAACCAGCTCAATGATTATCAAGGCCTTGGTGACTACGCCCCGGTTAATCGACCTCTGATTCTCCAAAACCTAGGAACAGGAATTCTCGCATTTCCAAACCGGTGGCAACCACTCGCCTTTGATGTAGCTTTCACACAAAACGGACTGATTGCCACACAAGTTCAAACCTTTATTGGCTCACACTGGGGGCAAGTGAAGACCTTTTCGCTACCAGAACCCATCGATCCTGGCCCTCCTCCCTTTCTCGGAGCAATTGGTGATGATGAGTTTAAGAAAAACAATATCGAGGTCATTTCCTACAGCTCACTTCTCGATCCGCAATCTTCCGGTGAGATCGATATTTCGCCAAGGTCTCAAGGAAACAATTCACTCGGCACCAATGATGGCGAGGGCTACGAGCTCAATCCTTTCACTCAGGAACCTTATCAAAAAAATGTCGTCAACCTCGCCGATTACGGACGGGTGATTGCTGAGTTTTGGGCAGACGGACCCTCTTCCGAAACCCCACCAGGCCATTGGAATGTTATTGCCAATCAAGTCTCCGACGATCCTCGTTTGACCAAACAGTTTCGCGGACAAGGCCGTGTGCTTTCTGATCTCGAGTGGGACGTCAAACTCTCTCTGGCCTTAAACGGTGCCCTTCATGATGCGGCCATTGCTGCTTGGTGGGTCAAGCGGCGCTATGACTACGTCCGCCCGATCACCAGCATTCGACACCTCGCAACTCTGGGACAATCGAGTGATCCCAATGGGCCAAGGTATCATCCTCAGGGAATTCCGCTCGTGGAAGGGCTCGTTGAAATGGTCACTTTAGAGTCCTCGCAGGCAGGAAACCGTCACGAAGGCCTTCTCCCAGATACCGTCGCAATCTATGCCTGGAAAGGTGAGCCAGATGATCCTGCAACCGAAATCGGCCAGGTTGGTTGGATCGACGCAAGGACGTGGCTCCCTTATCAGCGAGACACCTTCGTAACACCAGCATTCGCGGGCTATGTTTCGGGGCACAGTGCTTTTAGCCGCGCCGCTGCAGAGGTGCTCACCGCGTTCACCGGAAATGCTTTTTTCCCAGGGGGACTCGGTTCGCAAACCATCAATGCCGGTGATTTAGAATTCGAATATGGCCCTTCAACTAACATAGAGCTGCAATGGGCCACCTACTACGACGCGGCCGATCAGGCAGGGATCTCACGTCTCTATGGCGGAATACATGTCGCCGCAGATGATGGCCCAGGCCGGGAGATCGGTTCAAAAGTGGGCCTCAATGCCTTCAGAAAAGCAGAAGCCTATTTGACAGGATCCGTCTTAGATCAATTTGCCTGTGAAGTGAACCCAAGCATCCATGGCTTTGAGATTACATGGCCCTGCATCCCTGGATACCATTACCGCGTTGAAGCCGCCCCCTCACCAAATCCTGATGACTTTGTTGCTCTCTCATCTTCAGTGAGCTACCAAGAAACCACTGCCTCCTTCCTAGATTCAACTGTGAACGAAAAACGACGATTTTATCGCGTCGTGCGCTCAGCACCTTAAGCTCAGAGTTCGAACCAACCCCCTCAGGTGACTCCCAGAAAATGGCGCCTCGACACCCTGATTTCTGAAGTCATTGCAGGTCGTCCTTAAGAAAAGTTCTCTGCTACTTCGAGCCTACCGCAAAAAGAGTGCCGTCCTCACTTCCAATCAATATCCTACCACTCGCAAATGACGGACTGGCCACTAAGGATTCACCCAAGTCGAGGGACCAAATCTCTTGGCCTTGGTCTAAGCTCAAGGCATAAAGTCGACCATCACTTGAGCCACACAAAAGCCCATTGGTAAACAAGAGCGGAGAACTCTCCACCCGGCTCCCGGTCTTAAAGACCCAATCTTGGGTTCCCTTCAAGCGATTGATGGCATGGATCTTTTTGTCCCTCCCTCCAATATACACACGAACTTGATCAACTGCTGGAGCAGACATAAATGGAAATGATCGATCACTATAAGTCCAGCTTGCCACCCCAGCATTGATGTCAGCACCCATGACCTGATTGGCATGATTTGCCCACGCCACAAAGCTCCCTTCTGTTCCTACGGTTGAAACAATCGGGGCGTCTCCTTCAATTTTTTTCAACGGCTCTCCAGTGGCTAAGTCTAAGGTATAGAGGTAGTGATCACACCCACCAAAAACAACGAACTTACCATCAACAATTGCTGGGGTTCCGTTAATAGGGCTATCTGTCTCACGAACCCAGACTTGCTGCCCATTCGAAGCCTTCAAAGCGCGGCAAACTCCATCATAGCCATTGAGGACAATCCACATCTCGTCACCGACCGGGCTTTTAGTCAGGTTCACCGCTGCGGTGATTTTGTCGTCTGTTTCAATGGACCATTTCTCCTGCCCATCATGGAGGTTGAGGGCATAGAGGAAGTAATCTTCGCACCCAATGTAGATGGTGTCGTTGTAGATTGCAGGAGCAGCTTCAAAACTCTGATCAAATTCAACCTGCCAACATTGCTCGCCACTTTTTAAGTCAAGCGCTGTTAAAAAACCTGCGCTGTCGCCGACGATCACTTTCCCATCGGCAACCACTGCTTCTCCAATAAAGCCTCCGGTGGATTTGAAAGTCCACTTCACCTCAGGTCCTATTGGGAGAGCGAAGCCTACTTGGCCTGACAGACCCGCTCCACCGCGGGCCACGGGCCAGTTTGATTCAACAACTTTAGTAGGAGTGGGAGAATCATTTTGTGTCGTTTCGCCCTCATCTTCTGGAGCCTTAGTCCGACAAGAAACCAAAACAACGAGGACGAAGACTAAACTAAAATGCTTCATAAGCTGAGACATAATTCGATTTGAGAGGCAGTTCTCCACAAGATGACAGATTCAGCTCTCCTGACAACTCTTCACCACCGATTCCTCGTAAATGCTCCTAAAGTCAGAAACTTCGAGAGGCCGTGGATTAAACTGACCTGTCCACTGATGAGCCGCTGAGCGCGCGAGGTCCTCAAGATGATCTTCGGGAACACTTACCGGCTCGAGCTCTGCGATCACTCTCAGATTCTCTACCCAAGAAATCAAATGAGGGCGCAAGGATTCATAGATATCTCCCACCAAAGGCTCATTCCAACGCATGACAGCAGGCAACGTCGTTAGAACCGCCCTCCCATGAACCACCCCATATTGCGCTGTTAAAGGATTTGCAGAGGCATGAGCGGCCCCAAGCATACTTGCCTCGATTGCTTGGCCAGCCAATGCTGCCCCTAAGAGCATCTCTCCGCGTTGGCTCACCGTGGCCTCCCCTCTCAAAACAGGTTCAATCACGGGTTCAATTCGTTTGAATGCTTCACGAGAGATCTCTCGTGAGTCT
>JALRJZ010000094.1 GCA_023261045.1 Akkermansiaceae bacterium | reverse complement strand
GCTTTGTGTCCTTTCGGGGAAATTCGATAAATTCGTCCGCTTTTGGGGAAGTTGATGGCGTTTCCGCAGATGTCGGTATCGTGCCAATCAAGAATATAAACCGAACCATCTGGGCCAATTTCAACCGAGAATCCAACCCAAGCGAGATCGTTTGTTGTGAGGAAATCTTCTCCGTGTGAAGCGATGAATGAGGAGCCCTTCGGATGCATCACATCAATCAAAACTTGGTGCTGGTGGATGTTACACATGAAAAGTTGATCCCGATAGGTTTGAGGGAAGAGATCAGAGAGGTAAAAACGGGCTCCTCCGTGTGCTGATTTATGATGATGGTCCCGAATAGTTGTAATAGGGTCGTAAACATAGGGGTTGAGATGTGGTTTTGATTGCTTGTGGTAGGTGCCTCCCTGAACGATATGAAAGATGTGAGGAATGACACAGCAGGTGGCAAAGGCTTGACCACGGTCGTTAAAATCAAAGCCCCATGGGTTTGAGAGGCCATTGGCAAAGATTTCAAAGTCTTCCTTGGTAGGGTGGTAGCGCCAAATTCCGCCATCGATAAACTGGCGTTCTGAATCAGGAGCACCAATCTTTCCTACGAGAGACGAAGTAAAGACACCATGACACCCATAGAGCCAGCCGTCGGGGCCCCAAATGAATGAATTGAGGGTTTCATGCCGGTCGTGGATACCCCAACCATCGAGGAGATGCTCGGGAGGTCCATCGGGTTGGTCGTCGCAATTTTTATCCGGGATGAAAGAAAGATGAGGAGGGGATCCCACAAAAACCCCACCATGACCGATTGCAATCCCCGATGAGAATGGAAGTTGGTCAGTGAAAAGCTTTTTTGAATCAAAAACGCCATCGCCATCAGTATCTTCGAGGATTTGTATCCGAGTGAGAGGTTTGCTTTTGATATGGCTTCGTCGGTTGGTGTAGTTGAAGTTCTCAACCGTCCAGATCCGGCCTTGATGGTCAAAAGTAAAAGCGATGGGTTCTCCGATGTCTGGTTCGGAGGCAAAGACTGAGATCTCAAAATCCTCGGCGATCTCCATTTTGGCGACAGCCTCTTGGGGTTTGAGGAATGGGGCGTTCGAGGTTCTAGGTTCTGCGATGAGAGGGCTGATGAAAAGGAGGGTAAGAAAGAAGGGTTTCATTTCTGAGGAAGGGTGACTTGTTTATGGGTCTGAAGATATTTAAAGAGATCAAGAATCTCTTGATCACTGTGGCCTGTAAGCAGTCCCTCTGGCATCATGGAAAATGTCGAGGCTTTGCGTGAGGTAATGCTTTTTTTAAGAACAGTGTATGATTGCCCTACCGCGTTTAAGGTGAGGCGTTGGTCGTCTTCTGCGATGATTGTTCCGGAAAGGTGCTGGCCTGCGTTTGTCGTGACTTCGACGTATCGGTATGCCTCTGGAATATCGGCATTGGGATCGATGATGTTCAAAAGGAGGTATTCGGTGTTATGACGATTTGAACCGGTAAGCTCTGGGCCGATTTTGCCACCTTCCTCGTATAAGACGTGGCAGCTTGCGCATTTCAATTGATATATTTCCCGGCCTCTTGACGGGTCTGCAGAAGTTAAGTTGTGAGTTGTGACGAGGTTTCTAAGCCTTTCGAGAATAATCTGTTTGTCCAAAGATGTTTCTTTAACTTCCCCATAAACTTTCGTGAATTGCTCGCCCAAAAGCATTGTGAGTGAGCGAGCCACATGTGTTGGGATGTCCTCCTTTGAAATATCTTTATTCTCAAGTGCCGCTAGCAATGAAGAGGCATAGTCTTTTCGTATTGAAAGGGTTTCAATGACTGCTTTCTGAGATTGAGGAGAAAAGGACGGATACCTTTTAATAAGGAATTCGGGTGACCTGGGGTCGTGGATTTTTGCATAAGCACGAATCACTTCTAATTGAAGAAAATCAACTTCAATGAGTTTTGTGAGATGATCTAAAAGTTCTGGGTGATTGATGGCAATGAGGGCTTTAAGTGAAGAGAGTCGCAGTTGAGGGTCAGTCTCGTCCTGTGTCAGGTGAGAGAGTGCGATGGTAGCACTATTGCGATCGCCAAAAATTTGATTGAGGGAATTCGTTAAATCTCGAATTTCTTTAATCTCAGAATTTGAGAGCTTGGGTGAAACTTGGTTCCAGATGGCGGGTGCAGTGACTTCCTTTTTTCCCTCAAGGCCTTTTTTGAAGCCTCTTAAAATCGCGATTTGTTGAGTTGAGTCTCGTTCTGTGTTGAGGGCTCTTACGAGGAGCTCAAGGCCATGTTGAGAGTCAATGACTTGAATTCTTTGTCGTCTCAGTTTGTCAAAATCGATCGCATGCGGAGGTGTTGGATCACTGGCTAGGTTACTAGTGATCGCGGCAAGAAATATGAATTTCTTCATAGTGGTGGATGACGAGAATAACGAACCAAGACCCAGCTTACAAGAAGAGGTCTCGTTTGTTTTTGAAGGTCCACCGGTCGTGAAGAATTACTGATGAAGCTTCTTTCCTTATTTTTAGAGTTGGGATTGGTTCATCTCTCAGTCATTTTTCTTTGGGCGATGATGGTAGGTTTTCGTCTTTATTTTTGAGATGAGTTCGATGATCAAAATACGGGGAGCACGGCAGCATAATCTCAAGGGGATCGATGTGGATCTGCCTCGAGGTCAGTTCATCGTCATCACTGGTGTCAGCGGAAGTGGAAAGTCATCTCTTGCTTTTCATACGCTTTTTGCGGAGGGGCAGCGGCGCTATGTTGAATCTCTTTCCGTCTATGCCAGGCAGTTTTTAGATCAACTTGAGAAGTCTGATGTGGACTCGATCGAGGGCTTGAGTCCCGCAGTGGCTATTGAACAGCGATCCGGGTCAGCAAGCCCAAGATCGACAATCGCAACGGTTACCGAGATTCATGATTTCCTAAGAATCTTGTATGCGGGTGTTGGGATCCCTCATGATCCGGTCACTGGTGAGAGGCTTCAGCGCATGACCACTGGTGATATTGTATCGAGTTTGTGTGGGCTGGCTGAATCAACTCGAGTGATGATCTTAGCGCCCGTCTTGGTCGAGGGAGATGTTGAAGGGGTGATCGGTGATTTGCAGCGTCAGGGTTTTGTTCGAGTTCGTATTCATGGTGAAATCTATGAGCTAGAGAACGCTCAAGAGGTGTGGCCTGAGCAAGGAGGGCGTGTTGAAGTTGTCGTGGATCGCCTTGTGGTTAAAGAGGGGGTTGATTCAAGATTGGCAGATAGTATTGAAATTGCGCTTCGGATTTGCGGGCAAGAGCTCAGAGCAGTGACACAGAAGAAGGGAGATTCTGATTGGGGCGAAATTTCATTTGCGACAAGCTATCGCAACCCGCAAACAGGTTTCGAGCTTGCTGAATTGAGCGCTCGGCACTTTTCTTTTAATTCGCACGTCGGCGCTTGCGAGTGCTGTCATGGCTTGGGGACAGAATTGTACTGTGACCCCTTTCTTGTTGTTCCAGATCGGAGTAAAACGCTTGCCCAAGGAGCTGTTGTTGTTTGGGCAAAAGGTTCCAAAAAAAAGAAAGGTTGGAATCAGCTTCATATGGAGGCCTTAGCTGCTGATTATGGAGAGAGTTTAGATGCTCCCTTTGAGACGCTTTCCAAAGAGTTTCGTAAGGCTTTGTTTTTCGGAACAGGAGCAAAGAAGATCACGGTGTCGTGGGAAAAGGACGGACAAGTTGTTCCTTGGAAGAAAGCGTTCGAAGGGGTTTGTCGGCAAGTTGAACGTTTTTATTTGGAAACGGAGAGTGATAGCGTGAAGAGGGGCATGGCCCGCTTTATGACTTCACGGCAATGTAAGTCTTGCTCGGGAAAAAGGCTCAAGCCCGAGTTTTTGGCCGTTAAGCTTGAGGGTGACTCAGGGGAATGCTTAGGGATTGACGGTCTCTGCTCACTTGCGATTAGTGGGGCGAAGTCCTGGCTTCAAAAAGTGAGAATTGGTCAAGCGCGAGAGGCCGCCATGAGAGGAGTGATCAATGAATTGGTCAAAAGGCTCACCTTTCTCGATGAGGTGGGCTTAGGTTATCTCTCTCTCGATCGGGCCAGCAGCACTCTTTCTGGAGGGGAGTTTCAAAGGGTTCGTTTAGCCACTCAGCTTGGTTCTGGATTGTCAGGGGTTTTGTATGTTTTAGATGAGCCCAGTATTGGACTACACCCCGAAGATAATGATCGCTTAATTGGGGCCCTTCAAAGGCTTCGAGATGCGGGTAATACGGTTGTGGTTGTTGAGCACGATGAAGCAATGGTTTTGGCGGCCGATCAAGTGATTGAGATTGGGCCTGCTGCCGGAGCGCATGGCGGTCAGTTAGTTGCTCAGGGGGCTCCTCAAGAGATCGCCCAGCAAGAAACTCTCACCGGAAAGTGGCTCAGTAGGGAGCTTAAACTAGTTTCGAATTCTGTGAGGCCATCTTCGTGTGAGCTTCGCATTGTTGGTGCTCGTGAACACAATTTAAAAGGGGAAGATGTTTCAATCCCCCTGGGTCAATTCGTTGGAGTCACTGGACCGAGTGGAAGTGGAAAGTCAACGCTTGTGGAGAGAATCCTGCGAAGAGCTTTGGCTCGGCACTTTCATCGTGCGAAAGCCGTGCCTGGGAAACATGAACGAATTGAAGGAATCGAGTTTCTTGAAAAAGTTGTGGTGGTAGACCAAAGCCCACTGGGTAAAAGTCCGCGTTCAAATCCTGCGACTTATTGCGGAGCATTTGATCTCATTCGAGACCTCTTCGCGCAGTTGCCACTCTCTCGTCAGAGGGGGTATAAAGCGGGACGATTTAGCTTTAACGTTAAAGGAGGAAGGTGCGAAAAGTGTCAAGGAGGAGGTGCGATTCGAATCGATATGCATTTCTTGCCCGATGTTTGGGTGAAGTGCGAAGCGTGTGCAGGTCAGCGCTATAATCGCGAAACACTAGAAATCCGTTATCGGGGTAAGAACATTGCTGATATTCTCTTGATGACCATTGAAGAAGCGCGCTCATTTTTTGGTGTTGTTCCCAAGCTCAGCGCGATCATGACAGCCCTTGATGATGTTGGGTTGGGATATGTTCAGTTAGGTCAGGCTGCCAATACGCTTTCGGGAGGAGAGGCGCAGCGGGTCAAGTTGGCTTGTGAACTTGCTAAACCGGTCTCCGGTCACACCCTTTATCTTCTCGATGAGCCTACTACGGGTTTACATTATCACGATGTTCAAGTTCTGCTTGAGGTTTTGATGCGCCTCAGAGATGAGGGGAATTCCCTCATTATTGTTGAGCACAATCTTGATGTGATTGCAGCATGTGATTACCTCATCGATTTGGGTCCATCGGGCGGAGAGCGGGGTGGGCACGTCGTAGTATCAGGAACTCCGGCACAAGTCATGAAATGTGGCCAATCGGCCACTGGTCGGGCTCTGAAGCAAATGCTGGCTACCAAGGCGTAGTGCCGCCATTCACATGAAGGGTTTGGCCTGTAATGAAGCTTGATTCTTCGAGGGCGAAAAACTTCACAGCATTGCCAACATCCTGCGGGGTGCCCCAACGCCCCGCGGGAATCGTTGCGAGGTATCCTGCTTTGTCTTCAGGGGGGTCATTTTCATGGCGCTCGACGGGGATCCATCCAGGGGCGACCATGTTGACTGTGATGCCAAAAGGGGCAAGTTCCCGAGCCATCGAGCGAGACCACCCAATCTGACCTCCTTTCGCTGCAACGTAGGCTGAAAAATTTGGAACCGAAGCAGCATAAACTTCCGACGTTATGTTAATGATACGTCCCCATCGCTTTTCTTTCATCGCGGGCATTGCTGCTTGGGCGAGGAGAAAAGGGCTCATCACAAAAAAGTCTAGCATGCTGCGGTAAAACTCTTGGTCATATTGTTCAATGGGGAGCTGAGGTTGGTCGGGGGTTGCGTTGGGGACCAAAATATCAACGGGGCCCAACCGGTTGCTTGCCTCTTCAATCAAACGCTTGATTTCGGCTTCCTTTGAGACATCAGCTTGGATTGCGATGGCTTCACCTCCGCGATGATTAATTTCCTGAGCGATTTGCTCTGCGCGAGAAATGTTGTTGAAAGCATTGATGACTGTTTTAGCTCCAGCTTCGGCGAGAGATCGTGCAATTCCGGCGCCAAGGCCTTTGCTGCTACCGGTGATCAATGCGACGTGGTTTTGAAGAGGAAGATGATTCATGATGAATGGTTCGAGAGAGTTTGAAAAATAAGAGAAAAACGTTGGAAAAACGAAAAAGGTGGGCACGTTATTTATGCGATGGGTCGACAATTGACAGCCGTTTTTTCATCCCTCTTCTTTTTCGCGGGTTCTTTATCTGGAGAGGTTCCCCCTGAAGCAGGGCATCTGTTTTTTGAGGAGAAAATTCGTCCTCTCTTTGAGGAGCATTGCCTAAAGTGCCATTCCGAGAAGCACAACAAGCGTAAGGGAGGGCTGCTTCTTGATCGGAAAGCGGGTTGGCTTGAAGGAGGGGATAGTGGGGAGGCGGTTGTCATTCCCGGAGATGTCTCTCAAAGCCTTTTGCTCAAGATGGTTCATCACGATCCAGATTACGAGCCCATGCCTCCAAAGAGTAAGCTCTCAAAACAGCAAATCTTGGATTTGGAGCAGTGGGTTAGAATGGGTGCTCCAGATCCTCGTTCAGAGCGTGTGGGGCAAAACACTGATGAGGAGGTTTTTGACCTCAACGAAAGAAAAAAATGGTGGTCATTACAAGCTCTTGCGAAGGTAACTCCCCCGAGGGTTGAGAATGATCAGTGGGTCACCAACGACGTGGATTTGTTTATACTTAAGAAGCTAGAAGAAAAGGGATGGGCTCCCGCAGAGCCTGCAGCAAAAGATCTTCTGCTCCGAAGGGCTAGTTTTACACTGACTGGTCTTGCGCCAACGATCGAGGAGCTAGAATCATTTTTAAATGATCAAAGTCCGGATGCTTTTGAAAAGCAGGTGGATCGTTTGCTTAACTCGCCGCATTTTGGAGAACGTTTTGCGAGACACTGGATGGATGTTGTTCGTTATGCCGAATCCAAGTCTTTTGAGTCTGATTACACGATCCCGTTTAATTATCATTATCGGGATTATTTGATTAGGGCGTTTAACGATGATTTGCCCTACGATCAGTTTATTAGGGAGGCTTTTGCCGGAGATCTCGTCGAAGAACCCCGGGTTCAAAATGGAATCAACGAATCCGTGATTGGTCCTGCCTTTCTCCTCTCGACAGATGGTCAGCATGGTCCACCGGATATTCATGAGGATGAAGCGAGGATTTTTCATGATATGATCAATACGGCGACCGTGGCTTTTCAAGGACTCACGGTTTCTTGTGCGAAATGCCACGACCACAAGTTTGATGCCATTACCGCCGCTGACTATTATTCATTCTATGGAATGTTGCGTAGTTCACGGCTCAACTACGCTTGCATCACCGAACGAGATCAAACCGAAGAGATCGCCTTCAAAGAGCTCGTTGAATCAAAGAAGCAAATCTCGCAAGCCATCCTATCTTCTTCTTCTTTGAATGTGGGGGTTGTTGAGCAGGCTTTGCAGATCTTGAAACAAGACGAGATTCAAAAAATACTTCCTGATTTACGGCGTCATCAGAAGCCAGAGTTGATTCAAAAGCTGAAGTCCGGAGTGCAGAATCCACTCGTGGCGAATTGGTTGGAGTTTTTGGCTCGGGAGCAATCCATTAGCGAGTTGAATGGTCTTCGGTATGCTCTGACCCGATCAGGACCTCAAACGAAAGGCTCCAAAATTGAGAATCTGGAAGGACTCGAGTGGGTTGCGCAGGGAGAGGGAGTTGATCAAGTTGAAGGGGCTGGATGGGTGTTAGATGCAAATCAACAACAACTCTTTAAAGTAGGAGCCTCAGATGGCTATTTAATTGGAGCGAACTCCGCTCGAGTCGATGGTAAGTTGAGGTCTTCTGACTTTGTGCTCGATGGTCGTCCCGTGGTTCTCTGGGCGAGGGGGCGGGCAGCGACGGTGAATCTCATTGTTCGGAATTATGAGTTGGTTGGATATGGGCCAACCACCAACCGCTTGCGAGTGAGGCTCAATACAGATTCGCTGACTCGAATTCAGTTCGATACCGGGCTTTGGGAAGGGGAAAGCGCCTATTTGGAAGTCCTTCACCAAGGAGATTTGATGGGGTGTATTCCAGCAAGAGCGAACCAAGGGGTGGCTCAAGATCACGCCTACGTCCATCTTCCTGAAACGATTCATTTTGACTCTTGGAATGCCCTCTGGGAGCAAGATTCACCTCATCAGATCGTGGCTCAAATTCAGGCATTAATGGAGAAGCCTGAGAAGGCGCCAGAAGTTGTTGCAGCTTTGTTTTCGTATGGATTGGTTTCGGTTCATCCTGATTTGGCTGAAGTGGGGCGAATCAAGGGACTCCAAGAAAGTATTCCCATCCCCAAATACGTTAGAAGTTTAACGGAAGGTCATGTTTATGACGAACCGGTCTATGTCCGAGGCAACCACAAGTCTGCCTCCAAAGAGCAGAATCCGAAGCATTTTCTAGATGGGTTTGGAGGGCAAAGAATTGGAGAGGATGGAAGTGGGCGCCTCGAATATGCAGAACATTTGACAACGACAGCGCAAGCATTGACTGCGCGTGTTCGGGTTAATCGAATTTGGACGCGCATTTTTGGACGCGGCATTGTCAGTTCCCCTGATGATTTTGGAAAAATGGGCGAGTTACCAACACACCCTGAGCTTTTAGATTTTCTCGCAGGAGATTTCATCCAAGAGGGATGGTCAACGAAGAAGCTGATCCGTAAGCTTGTTCTTTCTTCCGCATTTAGAATGTCCTCTCAAGCATCTGCAATCGCTGGTGATCAGGATCCTGAAAATAAATTTCTCCAGCGGATGTCTCTTCAGCGTCTGGATGCCGAATCGATTCGTGATCACATATTGCATGTGAGTGGAAATCTCCGAAGAGAGCAATTTGGACCAAGTGTGAGGACTTGGGTGAATGATCTTCCAGGGAGTCGTGCGAGTCCACCAAGTGGTCCAATCGATGGAGATGGGCGGCGAACAATCTATCTTGAGGTCAGGCGAAATTTTCTCTCCAGTTTTTTAAGAGCATTCAATCTACCCATTCCTAATGCTCCGAATGGTCAACGGCAGGTGACTACCGTGCCGGCTCAGTCACTGGCTCTCATGAATAGTGAATTTGTCCATCATCAGGCAAAGCTTTGGGCGGAGAGTCTCAGTGGGTCAGATGAGCAGCGGATTGTTCAGATGCATTTGCAGGCATTTTCTCGACTGCCTCGTGAGGGGGAAATGGAGTGGTCTTTAAATGCTCTCAAAGAATTGGGAGAGTCTCGCTGGGTTTCTTTGTGTCACCTCATGCTTAATCGAAAGGAGTTTCTTTATGTCTTTTAACAATGACTTTGTACAAGGGATGAGGCGCCGTCAGTTTATGGAGCGTGGAGCGATGGGTTTTGGATCGCTTGCCTTGACTGGGCTGCTCTCGCGGGA
>JALRJZ010000093.1 GCA_023261045.1 Akkermansiaceae bacterium | reverse complement strand
TGAGAATCTTAAGTATCGCTTCAGCCAGGCCCTTCCAGGAACGCCCCGGGACGTACTCTTTTCCAAACTTTCCTGCGAGGTCATCGAAATAAGCCCTGACGTGATCTTTGCGCTTGTTGATGATGTGTCGCAAGGACGCGGAGTCTTTCTCCATCTCGGGGAGCTCTTTACCGGCTTCGTTGACAATATGGGCAAGTTCGTCAGGGACTTTTGAGGAGTAGATATTATTTTTCCCCGAGCGTTGGTCGACAACCAGCCCCTCTTTCTTGAGCTGGGAGAGCTGAGTGGAGATGCGTGACTGGCCCATCCCTAAGATTTGTTGCAGCTCGGCGACCGAGAGGGATTCTTGACCTAGTAGGAGTAAAATGCGCAGACGGGTTGGGTCTGCGATCATTTTAAGAGAATTGAGAATTGACGCCATAGCTTGGGAGATCTAAACGACACATCAACGCATCGCGATTTAACGATATATCAAATAAGACCCATGAGTAAATCATTCATTTTTTCCTCCGAGTCAGTTGGAGAAGGCCATCCTGATAAGGTGTGCGATACCATTTCGGACGCTATTCTCGATGCCTGTCTCGCTGTTGACAAGCACAGCCGTGTCGCTTGCGAAACCTTTGTGAAATCCAATCAAGTGGTCGTGGGAGGCGAGATTACGATTCCCAAACTTGCGGGAAAGCCCCTGAGCTCAGCGATCAATGTCGAAGGGATTATTCGCGACGCCATTCGTGGGATTGGCTACGTCAATGACGACGACGTGTTTCATGCCGATCAAGTCTTCATCAATAACTTTTTGACGATTCAGTCGCCTGATATCGCGCAGGGGGTGGATGCCAAAAAGGCTAAGGGCAAAAAAACCGAGGAACAAGGCGCAGGTGATCAGGGCATTATGTTTGGATATGCCTGTGATGAGACACCTGAATTAATGCCTTCGCCCATCATGTTTGCGCATCGCCTTGGTCGCGAACTCACCAAAATTCGTAAAGCAGGCCGTCTGGCCAAATGGTTGCGCCCAGACGCGAAGAGTCAGGTGGCAGTCGAGTATGTCGACGGGAAACCAACCCGCATTGTTAATGTCGTCATTTCAACTCAGCATGCTGAAGGAGTTGACCATGCGACCATCGAGAAATTCTGCATCGAGAAGGTGATTAAAAAGGTTCTGCCCAAGAAGATGCTTACCAAAGACACCGAGTATCTCATCAATCCAACCGGTAAGTTTGTGGTTGGTGGCCCTCAGGGAGATTCCGGACTCACGGGTCGTAAAATTATTGTGGATACCTACGGAGGCTGGGGTCGCCATGGAGGTGGAGCTTTCTCTGGAAAGGATCCCTCTAAGGTTGACCGTTCGGCGGCTTACATGGGGCGTTGGGTTGCTAAAAACGTAGTCGCAGCGGGCCTCGCTCCTGTTTGCGAAATCCAATTTGCCTATGCCATTGGGCATCCGGAGCCACTGAGTCTTCACATTGATACGTTCGGAACGGGGGACGATGCCCGCATCCTGGAGGCGGTGAAAAAAGTCTTCTCTTTCAAACCTGCCGACATCGTCAAGCAGCTCAAGCTTCTTCGCCCGATTTACTCGGCATCGACGAACTATGGGCACTTTGGAAAAGAGGATGCAGAGCTTCCGTGGGAGGCTCTCAATAAAGTCACGGCTCTGAAACGTGCCTTCAAGTAAAGGTCTTCAAATCAAATTCTCTCAACAACGAAAAGCAATGAGCACAGATTATAAAATTAAAGATATTGGATTGGCCGACTTTGGCCGTAAGGAGCTTGATGTCGCCGAGCATGAGATGCCCGGTCTGATGGCCACTCGGGAAAAATACGGACCGGGCAAGCCGCTTGATGGCGTGCGGGTCATGGGTTCCCTACACATGACGATCCAAACGGCCGTTTTGATTGAAACCCTCAAGGAGGTGGGAGCAGACGTTCGCTGGTGTTCGTGTAATATTTTCTCGACCCAGGATCATGCTGCCGCCGCGATCGCGCAGTCTGGGACGCCCGTTTTTGCGTGGAAGGGTGAGACCCTCGAAGAATACTGGTGGTGCACTTGGCAGGCGCTGCAGTTTCCGAATCCTGATGGAGACCAGCCGCTTGGGCCTCAGTTGATTGTTGATGACGGAGGCGATGCGACCCTTCTCATTCACAAAGGCTATGAGCTAGAAAATGGTAGCGATTGGGTCAATGAGCCTGCTTCCTCGCTGGAGGAAGGAGTCATCAAGGACCTTCTCAAGCAGATTCATGCCCAGCACCCTGACATCTTTCACCGTTGGGTACCGGAACTGAAAGGTGTCTCCGAGGAGACAACCACTGGAGTGCATCGCCTTTATCAAATGCAGCGCGATGACAAGCTTCTGTTTCCAGCGATCAATGTGAACGACTCGGTGACAAAGTCGAAGTTCGATAACCTCTATGGTTGTCGGGAGTCTCTCATCGATGGAATCAAGAGGGCGACGGATGTTATGATTTCAGGGAAAGTGGGGGTGGTTTGTGGCTATGGAGATGTGGGTAAGGGATGTGCGCAGGCTCTCCGTGCTCAAGGCGCTCAGGTGGTGGTCACTGAGGTGGATCCGATTTGCGCGCTGCAGGCGGCGATGGAAGGATTTCGGGTGTTGACCGTGGAAGACACCCTTGGCTGGGGAGACATCTATGTGACGACGACCGGAAACTTCAACATCATTAGAGCTGAACACATGGAGAAGATGAAGGACCAGGCCATTGTGTGTAACATTGGTCACTTCGATAATGAGATTCAGATCGCTGAGCTTGAGGCGCTCGAAGGCATTGAGAAACTCAACATTAAGCCTCAGGTTGATAAATACACCTTCCCCGCTGGCAATAGCATCTACATGCTTGCCGAAGGGAGATTGGTCAACTTGGGCTGTGCGACGGGTCATCCTAGCTTCGTGATGTCCAACAGCTTCACCAACCAGACCTTAGCTCAGATTGCACTTTGGGAAACTCGAGAGACTCGACCCATCGGTGTGGAGGTTCTCTCGAAAGAGCTCGATGAAGAAGTTGCTCGTCTTCATCTCGAGAAGATTGGGGCAAAATTGACTCAGCTGACTCCAGAACAAGCGAACTACATCGATGTTCCCGTTGAGGGGCCCTACAAACCCGCACACTACCGCTACTAAAAAAGAAATGTTTTCACCCCCCCTTGTTTCATAGGGTTTTGGGTAGAATAATAGGGTAGAAAAAGACCTACAAAACCACCAGTGTGAGCTGGTGGTTTTTATTTTCTCTGCGGGAGGGACAATTCGCTAAAGAAGAAATCAGGATTTACATGGCAAAAAGTGATCTTTTCTCTTGTAGGGAACGCTTCCTATGATAAAAAATCCTTATGGGGCTTTTAAATCGCCCATTTGTTTTCTTGTTGGCCTCAGCTTATCCAGCTGTTGGCGCGGTTTCTTTGACCAATTCTAATTCCGCCGATTTCCTAGGTGGTTCGACCAATTCCCATACCTTCAGTGGTTTCGATCTCTCAGGAGGAAATGCGGTTGCGGTTGCTCTGACTTTTGAGACGGTTGCTGGATTGGGTGATTATAGCATTTCCTATGGAGGGGAGGCACTCACGCTCGCAGGCTCCGCGATTGATACCGGTGCTGGTGCTCAGACCTCAGCGATTTTCTACTTACTCAATCCTGCAAGCTCCGTCGGTGACTTAACGATTTCTGTTCCGCCATGGGACCGCTTTGCAGCTTCCGTCGTCGCCCTCAACAATGTGGGTGGAGTCGGAACGATTGCTACGGCTGGTGGATCGACTGGAGGTGAGACCTTAAGCCTCAATTATTCTGCAGGCGCTGGTGATTACCTCCTCGCCGCAGCGATCGACAATTCATGGGGTGGATCGGGTATCGTTCCGACTTTTTCTGGTGACAATAGCACTGACGCAGTTGAGTTGGTCGGAGTCAGTGGATCAGGTAACCCAGAGGGTGGAACCGGTCACTATGGGGCCGCAATCGCCGCCGATGGAACATTCGAAAGCTTGGTTGGGACTGGAGGCAATTCCTTCCGCAACTCAGCTGCTTTGCTTGTTTTTGAAGATTCTGGTGCCGCGATCCCTGAGCCTTCCGTGAGTCTCCTCGGTGGACTTGGTCTGTTAGCTCTGCTCCGCCGCCGTCGCTAGAGGCCGCATTGAGCAAATCCGTTCAAGAACCCGTCACGATTTTCGTGGAGGGTTTTTTGTTGAGAGAATCTCCCACGGAGTGGACGCGGGAGCGGGTAGAAGAATCTCAGTGAGGACGAAGTGGTCAGGGGTTTTGCCCTATGCAAATAACTGGTGCACGGGGCTGGCCTTCACAAGCTCTCGGGGTTGGTTGAGATGGTTCATGACCATGGTCTCAGGATCGATTCCAAAGGCATGATAGATTGTGGCAAGGAGTTCTCCGGGATGGACCGGGTCTTCGGTGGGCGCGGAGCCAGTGGCATCCGACTTGCCGTGGACATTTCCTCGTTTGATCCCCGCTCCAGCGATCACGCTTGTGTAGCAGTAGGGCCAATGGTCACGGCCATCTGCACTATTGCCATTTCCAGAGGTGCTGACTCCCTTTTGTGGGCTTCGGCCGAATTCTCCCACGGCCACGACGAGAGTTTCATCAAGAAGACCTCGTTCATCGAGATCGGAGATGAGGGTGGAGAGCCCATTGTCTAGCATCGGGCCCGCTTGGTCCTTGATGCGCTTGGTAAGGCCCTTATGAGTGTCCCATGAATGGTTGTCAGAGTTCGCCACTTTGGGCCAGATCACCTCGACGACTCTGGTGCCCGCTTCCACGAGCCGGCGTGCAAGCAGGCAGCTATCTCCAAAAGTATTTCTTCCGTAGGCTTCGCGCGTTTTTTCGCTTTCTTGTTCGAGGGCAAAGGCTTCGCGAGCGCGTCCACTCACGATGAGATTGAGCGCGCGGTCATAGTATTTATCCAACGAGTATTCTTCGACGGCTTGGTCAATGATGGGCATTTGCGCATTGATCGCGCTGCGGAGGCTTGCGCGGCGTTTTAGTCGCAAAGAAAAGACGTCTGGACGGAGTTGTAGATCGTCGATTTTGATTCGCGTCATTTTATCCATCTCCATGTCGCCTCCGCTTGGATAAAGGGTATAGGGATCGTATGCTTTGCCTAAAAAACCTGCAGCGCCGCCCTTGCCGACGACATTACTCTCCTGAAGCGGGCGGGGAAGCATCACGAAGGGCAACATCGGCTCCTCCATCGGGCGGAGTTTGATGAGGTTGGAGCCAAAGTTTGGAAAATCTTTAGGGCTGGGGGGTTCCAGCTGTCCTGAGGGGCTGACCTTGTCGGTCGTGTAGCCGGTCATCATTTGATAGATTGCCGCAGTGTGGTTGAAGAGACCGTTCGGCGTGTAGCTCATCGAACGGATCATGGTAAACTTGTCGTTAATCTTAGCGAGCTTGGGAAGGATCTCGGTAAAGTGAATTCCAGGGATTTGGGTCGGAATGGACTTGAAGGAGCTCTTCACGTTGTCGGGGACATTTTCCTTGGGATCCCATAGGTCGAGGTGGCTTGGGCCTCCTTGGAGGTAAACCATGATAATACTCTTCGCCTTACCCCAACCTGGTGCGTTGTTGGCTTTCTTTTCTTCGGCGAGAGCTTTCGCCTGAAACATCGTGCCAAGAGACATTCCGAGCATGCCTGCTCCTCCAACTCTTAACACATCACGGCGTGTGACTCCGGCGTGAGGATCACACACATCTTTGGCGGCTTGTCCTGGGATTCTAAACATGGCTTTTGAAGGGGTGGTTATCGGTTAAATAAGAAGGCGGGAGTGTTGATGAGTGCCCAAGCAAGGTCCTGGGCTCCGGTAAGGCGTCGGTTCTCTTTCTGGCGCGTGCTGAGTTCAAGATCATGTCGTAAGCGGTCGTGGACGGGATCGGCTCTGGGCACCTTTTCCAGAAGACTGAGTTGATCGCGTCGCTTCTGTAATTCGGGGTCAATTGGAAGCGGAGCGCGAGCTTTCGCTCGTTGCTGCTCGAGAGACTTCAGGGAAGCATCCTGTTCTTTGAAATACTTTGCCAGTTGCTCACGGTGTTTGTCGCTTTGCTTTTCTTTTGTCAGCGAGAGGATCTCTTGAATGTTTTGAGGAATCGAGAAGGGGAGAGGGCCCTCTTGACTTGTGAGCGAAATGCGAAACTTCCCTAAAGTGTGTCGATCATCGAATGGTTGGTGGAGTGTAAAGCGCAGAATACTCCCCTCTTCGTGAGAGATGGGCTGTCCAATTTCAAAAATGGCGGTTTGGTTTTTGCCGACCTGGGGAGAAATGGCCCAGCCAGCGTTCGGCCCTCCAGGATTACCATCGATGGCTTTCGCGACTTCGTAGTTTTGCTGGCTAAAGGTCGCTCTCGCATGAGTGAAGCTGACTTTTTGGAAGACAGTGGGTTGGGAAGCTTTCGCGACTTCGAGCTCGATTTCCCCCAAGACGAAGTTTCCGTTGCCTCGCCCAGGTCCTTTGCCAGGCAGGCGATCATCACTCAACATTTCAAGCCTGACCGCCGTGATGTGCGATTGTTTTGTGGGGCCTGAGAGTGTGTAAACTGTCTTGCCTTCGTTGCCCGAGACAAAGATCACTTGATTTGCTTGATCTGAGAGTGTGGCTCCATTGGTTGACTTGAGCTCGGTGAATTGGAGAGGGCTCCACGGAGAGCGCTGGTCACTTAAGCTGTCTTGCCACGCCGCGATTTTTTCGGGCAGTTGATCGCTGTAGTTTTTGATTTTAGCTTCAATGTCAGCGATCGTGTTTTGGCGCCTTTGCTCGGCAGCCTGAACTTCGGGCGCAATGGCTTTTTCCCGATCGAGCACCGCAAGTTTGGCCGCGTGAATATCGTCTTCGCGTTTTTTCTCGGCAGCGGAAAGAGCTGGATCTCGGGTTTTGAGATGCTCAGCGAGAAGCTTTTCGAGCGTCGTGTGATCTTGATCGATTCCTGTTGCGAAGATTTCTAAAGTTGCGTCGACCTCAGCTGTCGTTGGAGGGCGATTGAGAATACGGTAGAAGATTTCTTCAATCAGAGTCTGGTTGTTCTCAGTCTCATGAACGAGGCGGGTAATTGCATTTTTGGGATCGGCAATCGCATCGCCGACGGTGGGACCACTTAAAAGGGCCATAATCGGTCCTAATTGCATCTCCGAGTTTCTCTCACATTCGCAGGCGCTCTCCCGAACAGGTCGGCCAAAGTTGGCAAGAAAACTATCGGGCAATTCGACTCCAACATCGGGAAGAGCCGCGGCTCGAGTCCCAGCAGGAACCCCTGGGAATCGGCTACTTGCTCCAGTGACCGTGTGAATCGTGTCATAAAGTACTTCTGCAGGGAGGCGGCGTGCCTTGGCATGCGAGAAGTTGATTTGGTCGTCAATATTCCAATCGTTTGTGGCAATTGAGAGTTGATAGGTGCGAGACTTACAAATCGTTCTCATCAATTCTTGGATATTAAATCCGCTTTTGATGAAGGATTGAGTCAGCCAGTTGAGCAATTCTGGATTTGAAGGAGGGTTGCCTGCCCGAATGTCATCGAGAGGTTCGATGATCCCAGTGCCCATGAGATAGCCCCAGACCCGATTGGCATAGCTGGAGGCAAAGTAGCGATTGTCGGGCGAAACCATCCAGTCAGCCAATTGAGAACGACGGCTCTCCGTTTGATTTTCAACATGCTTTGCTGGATAGGGGAAGGAAGGCTCGATGACCTCTCCCGTGCGCTCATGGGTGACGACCCCATCGGTCTTTTGATAGACGATTTCGTAAAGAGCTTTGGCCCCTTCAACGGCGGTGCCCCCAATTTTTTGGTTGCCACTTGCAGGGTCATTTTTGAGCCCCACGTGGGCGAAAAATGAGGCCATCTCATAGTAGTTATCTTGGGTCCATCGTTCGAAGGGATGGTCGTGGCATTTATTGCAGTTAAAACGAGTTGCCAGGAAAAGATGGGTCGTATTTTCCATTGTGTCCTCGGGCGTGCGTAAGATCTTATAGTAGGAGGATGGAGGGTTTTCTTTGTTTGATCCTGTTGCGGTGATGATTTTGCGAGCAAATTGGTCGTAGGGGGTGTTCTGCTGCACTTCCTTGTGGATCCACTCTCGGAAAAGTTTTGCTCCCTCGGGGGCAAGGAATTTCCGATTAACCTGGAGAAGGTCCGCCCACTTGTTGGTCCAGTAGTCGACGTATTCTGGGCTGCCAATCAGGGAGTCGATAAGAGCATCTCTTTTGACCTGTGAGTGTCGAACGTCAGCGAGGAATTCTTTGACCTGCAGGGTTGAAGGAGGAAGGCCAGTCAGGTCGAGGTAGATGCGGCGAACGAAGTCAAGATCGCTGCAGATCTCCGAAGGTTGGATCTTCATGCGCTTCCATTTTTTAGCCACAAAGGCATCGATCTCGTTAAACTGTGGAGGATCACTCCACTCAAAGCCATCGCGATTTCCCATCGCTGTAATGGTCGTTGCTGCGTAGGCCCCTTCGTAACGAACTAAGATTGGTGCTTCGCCCCGGCGAGTGACCTTGATGAGGGCAGGATAACCTTTAACAAGCTCGGCAACCTCACCATTTCCGCTGGAGACAATGGACTCAGTAGTGACGTCGCGCTTAGAGCCATCTGGGTAGGTCGCAAGAACTCGCATTTGTTGCATGGAGCCGATTTCTTGAACGACTGGGTTGACTGGGAAGACCTCGATTTTTGCCACTTTGACTGGCTTAGTTTCAAGTTTTGCTCCGGCAGCGATCCATGAGCGGACGATTTTGTAATAGTCATCGCGCACGGTGGTCAGTTGCCCCCCTTCGTGGGGGACTGCGGACGTCGCTTTGAGGAGCATCAAACTATCATCGGGTGAGGCCAGATTGACACGCCTCGATGAGATGTCATCGGTGAATGCTCGAATATCGAAGAGAGGGTCGTAGCCACGGAGCGAGAGCTTAAAGCCATTTTTCCCGTCTTTAGCACCGTGGCAGGTTCCCGCATTACAACCCATTTTCGTGATCACCGGATTGACGTCTTTACTCCACAAAAGGGAGGTGTCTTTTTGGAGTCCTGAGACCTTAGCTGAGATCGTTGCGGACTTGCCTTCGATGGAGAAAGTGATGGTAGATTCGCCATTGTTGAGTCCCCGGACAAGACCAGTTGGCGACAAGGCGACAACCTTTCCCACTTGGTGCACTTGCACGAGGCGAGTCACGTCGATGACTTCTTGCGAATCCAGGGTGGCGGAGACGATGACTTGAGAATACGCAAATGGATTGTCGATTTGGATTTTCTTCGGTTCGACACTCAAATGGGTCACGACCCTTCCCGTTGGCAAGCTCTCGGTGTCGATGGGAGTGATTTGAGAGTTTGTTGGTTTTTTCGAATCATCGCCCTCCTTCGCTAGGTCTTGGTCAGATAAATTGACGGGAATAAAAGACGTGATTTCCTTCCCATTGGCCGTGCTAAAAATACGGATTTTTCCGTCAGTCCCTCCAGTTGCCAATTGGGTTGCGTCAGGGCTAAACGCG
>JALRJZ010000092.1 GCA_023261045.1 Akkermansiaceae bacterium | reverse complement strand
TATGTATCGATCACACTCTCTTTGCCCCAACCCTGCCAAATCCTGGGGAAACGGTCATTGCGCACTCTTCATTAGAATCCTTTGGAGGCAAAGGAGCAAATCAAGCTCTCGCGGCGAGACAAACTGGCTCCGAAGTCTCGTTTATTGGATGCACAGGAAATGACGCTTCCGGAGATGCCTACCGGAAACATTTCTCTAATTACGGTATCAATCCAGACTCAATGGTTTGTTCGTCCAACGATCCAACGGGAAGTGCTTTTCTTGGTGTCGATTCTCGAGGAGAGAATCTCATCATGATTAATCCAGGGGCAAATCATGCTCTTCGACCTAAACATCTTGATCAACATCTTGCTCTCTTCCAGAAAGCATCTCATTTACTCCTCCAACTCGAGATTGCTTTTGAGACGATTGAGCACGCCTGCAAGCTCGCTCAAAAATACCAAATAAAAACAATTATTAACCCTTCCCCTTGGCACATTGATTTCAACACTCAACGTTTTTGCTGCAATTACCTCATTGTCAATGAACATGAAGCGGCTGCCTTTTTTCACCAAGAGCCACAGTCTCTCACTCCCAAGATTCTTGAGCACCATCAACTCGAAACCTTAATCATCACGCGTGGAGCTGAATCAACAATTGCGCTTGATAAAAAAGAAGGTCGTATTGAAATCTTGCCGAAAAAAGTAAATCCAATAGATACGGTAGGAGCAGGCGACACCTTCACCGGCGCTCTTGCAACTTCTCTCTCTGAGGGGAGCCCCCTCTCCCAAGCGATCCACTTTGCCAACACTGCGGCTGCTCTTTCTACCCTGACGGCGGGAGCACAAGGAGCCATTCCCAATAAGATCCAAATAGAGAGAGCCCTCTGATGTGGTCCCCTCTCTTCTTGGGACTTCGGTCTCACGTTTTATTAAGATTTTAGACAAATTGCCTTTTGCTAGTGATCCATTTGAAGCTATCCAAGCAACTCCTAGAGGTTGTCGTCACTGTACTTTAAGAACCAATCACCAATCATCATCTTATGCCAAATCCATGGACTGGGGTCGGAAACCCCTACACGAGAAAAGAAATGCTTGAACGCCTTCATGACACCTTATCAAAGGGAGAAGCAATTATTGGGGCAGGTGCTGGCACCGGCATTTCTGCAAAGTTTATCGAAAAAGGAGGAGCCGACCTCATCATCATCTATAACTCAGGAAGGTTTCGGATGGCAGGTGCTGGTTCAACTGCCGGACTAATGTCCTATGGGGACGCAAACGCGATCGCCATGGAAATCGGGGAATTTGAAGTTCTCCCTGTCGTCAATGAAGTTCCCGTCATTTGTGGGGTTCACGCGACTGACCCACGACGCCGTATGTGGCACTTTTTGAGACAGGTCATCGACATGGGTTTTTCTGGGGTCAACAACTTCCCAACCCATACCATTGTTGATGGCCAATACCGCCAAACATTAGAGGAGACTGGCATGAGCGTCCAAAAGGAGGTCGAAATGATCGCTCTAGCCCACAAAATGGATCTCTTTACAATTCCTTATGTTGTCACCCCTCAGGAAGCAAAAGACATGGCAGAAGCTGGTGCAGATGTCATTATCGCACATGTTGGTTGCACGATTGGAGGATCAATCGGAGTCACTGATGCGACCGTCTCCATGGATGACGCTGTGAAAGCCACGCAGGCAATTTGTGAAGCAGCTCATAGCATTCGTAAAGACGTCCTCGTACTCTCTCACGGAGGGCCAATCTTAACTCCAGAACACGCCGGCTATGTCTGCGAACATACCGATGCGGTTGGATTCGTTGGCGCCTCGAGCTTAGAGCGGATGGCCGTGGAGACACCTCTTACTGAATTAACCCAACAGTTTAAATCCATCCCCGTGAAACGAATTTATTAGGGTCATGACCATCGCTGTCGTAGGGACGCTCGATTCAAAAGGTCATGAACACGCTTTTGTCGCTGAGCAAATTCAAAAAAGGGGCCATCAGGTCCTACTCGTTGACCTTGGAACTGGTCGAGCACCTCAAGTCTCCCCTGACATCAGTCGTTTTGAGGTTGCCAAGGCAGTCGACCTAGATCTGCAAGCTCTCATCGAGAAAGGTGATCGAGGTGAGTGTGTTGTCGCGATGTCTGAAGCGGCTTCTGTCTTTTTCCCCTCTCTCGTGGCTCAAGGAGCGATCCATGGGATCATCTCTCTTGGAGGTGGTGGCGGAACAGCACTGGGAACATCAGCGATGAGAGCCCTGCCCATCGGCTTTCCTAAAATCATGGTCTCAACTCTGGCTGCGGGAAACACCTCTCATTACTTGGGAACCAAAGACATCACAATGATCCCATCGATTGTTGATGTCGCTGGATTGAATCGGATTTCAAGAACCATCTTGAGTAGAGCTGCTGGCGCGATCTGCGGCATGGTGGAGTCAAATATTTCAGAAGAATCAGACAAACCACTCATCGTGGCGAGCATGTTTGGCAATACCACTGATTGTGTGAGCATGGCTTCTGAAGTTCTCGAAGCAGCAGGTTACGAGGTCCTTATTTTTCACGCAACCGGGACTGGCGGCCAAACCATGGAAGCTCTTATTGAATCGGGAATGATTTCAGGTGTTTTAGATCTCACGACAACAGAATGGGCGGATGAACTTTTAGGAGCGACTCTTTCCGCAGGCCCCAAACGGCTTGATGCCATGAGTAAGGCAGGCGTTCCCGCTGTTCTCTGTCCCGGCTGTCTTGATATGGCAAACTATGGAGAGCGATCATCCCTTCCTGAACAACTCGAAAAACGAACTCTCTATATTCACAATCCACAGGCGACCCTCCTTCGAACCAACGCCAATGAGTGTAAGAAGCTTGGAAGGATTCTCGCCGAAAAGGCGAATGCAAACTCCGCTCCCACTGCCATTCTCAATCCTAAAAAAGGGATCTCTCTGATTTCAGCCGAAGGCCAGCCATTTTATGACCCAGAAGCTGACAGCGCTCTCTTTGGCGCAATTCATGAACATGCCACCTGCGAAGTAGTGGATTACGAGGAGGAAATTAATTCAAAAGTTTTCGCACAGGAAGCAGCTCACAAGCTTCTTGAACTGATAAGAGAGCACCAAAAAAAACCTAATTAAACCAAAGAAAAAGAGGAAGAAGCGAAGACTCCTCCCTCTCTTTCGGTTTCCTAAGTTGGCCTACTTCTGAAAAGAATTAGGAGGTGTCTCTCCATTCCATTCGATACCAGCTTTCTCAACACTGATGACTTCGAGAGTGTAGGTCCCTGGCTTCGCATTTTTGATATCAAAGCGGACCAGACCGCTTGAATCGGTCAACCCTTGCTGATTGGAGACACTACCGCGAGCTTCATTGAGGATATTTACAGTAACGACTGCTCCTTCAATCGAACGCCCTGAGTCATCGACAAGTTTGAGAGTTGCCGTTAAATGCTTGTCTGAACGCCGTCCACCGAAGGTGGAAAAGTTCACCTTACTGACAATCATTTCCTGATCAGAAGTCACTTCGGGAAGGACTTCAACAGAGACCGATGAGGAACTCTGCAAGCCAGCGCTGTCAGACACTCGTGCAGTGATTATATGTGCCCCCTCTGAGAGACTCACAGCCAAACTACCGCCCGTTCCAAGGCTGCCATCAATATTCGAACTCCAACGAATCGTCTGCGAGAGTGACCCGTCTTGCTGGTCAGTCGCACTTCCACTCAACGTCACTTGTTCACCTACCGTATACACGGCTCCATCAATTGGATTAGAAATGACAAGCTCAGGGCTCGTGTTGGGTTGCTCATGTTCAAAGGTCAAACCACCAACATTAAGAATCGGCTCCGCGATACCATCAGGATCTCCTCCAAGGAGATACTCTGGATCACCTGAATTCCATGCACTCTCAAGGAGTGCTTGCTCGACAACTTTAGCGGCGTTTAGCCCCGTCATCCCGCGATAGGGATTTGAAGAATTTGCGATATAAAGGGCCGCAGCTCCGGAAACATGGGGTGCTGCAAAACTTGTCCCAGACGCTCTGATATAAGCTCCAGGAATGGGCCCTAAGATATTGACTCCCGGAGCGCACAGATCAATGACACTTCCGTAATTACTAAAGGTCGCAAAGAAATCATCCGAACCAGAGGTCGTAGAACCACCAAACCCTCCAGGTTGGCCGTCTGAATCTGCAAAAGCAGAGACAGTGATCGCATCAGGAGCAGAAGCCGGAGAGAAATTCTTTGAATCGGCCGCACTATTTCCTGCTGCTACCACGCAAACAATCCCTTGTTGAATTGCCCCTTGAACAGCATCGTTGAGTGCTCGGTTGAATCCTCCTCCGATGCTCATGTTAGCGACATGAATATCGTTCGCTGCGTTATTATCGAGATTGAGATCAATGATATGATCAAGTCCTTCAATAATCACACTGGTGTACCCTGAACCATTACTATCCAGAACTTTCACGGCATAGAGGCCTACGCCAGGAGCCACACCCACCGTGCCAATCGTATTATCAACAGCTCCAATCGTTCCTGCGACAAAGGTCCCATGACCGTGATCATCATCAAAATTATTGTCTGAAGCGACCAGTCCATTGTTAATATAAAACCTTTTTCCACCAATAATATTAAGATCAGCATGATCTGCATCAATCCCTGTGTCTAAGACTGCCACGTTGACTCGATTTGATAGATCATTGTCTTGACCGTCGATTGAAACAACCAAGTCTGCGTCGACACGATCAATCCCTGTGGGCAAGTTTTGCGCAAAAGTAGAAATCGTGGAGTCGGCAACAACATACTTAATATCTGGCCTTTTGGATAAGCCATTTGCCACGGCCTTACCTGCTGAAAAGCTAAATCCCCGGATCGCGTTTTTGAACTTCTTCTTAATGCCGAGTCCTTGCTGCTTCTCAATTGCTCGAATCGCAGCAGGGATGTCTCTTACCTGATCCCCAAAGACAGCAATATAGCGCTGCACCTGCTCAACACCCGCTTCACCGGACTCTTGAAGGGGTGTCTCTTGCCCCATTCCCAGAGCCGAGACGGTTGTCTCAGCAGCAGCACTCTCACCGAGATTAAGCTCAGCAAGACTACTCCCATTCGTTGAAGGACCAGAACCATTCTCGATAAAACTCTGGTCAGCACCAGAAATCTTCTGCTGAGCGATCTTTGAATTACCATTAGAATTTGCGCTATTGCCGTTACTGCTAGCAGGAATCTGCCCATAACTCCTCAACCGGGCGATAAATTCATCAAAACTAACCTCTCCGCTTCCATCGGCATCAAGTCGTTTAAAAAGAGCATTCAAACGCCCATCAGGAGCGCCTACCAAATAGGGTATAGCCGCAAGCTCTTCGCGACTCATTAGCTCATCTTGACCAGCAACTTCGCTAAACTCCTCAGCTCTCCTCAGAGCAATTGCTTCTCGAATCTCCTCTTGCGCAATGAGACGCTCATCATCCGTTAGGATTCCATTGTCATCTCTATCAATTTCGGCACGACGAATTGCTCGTTTCGCTTCACGCGAAGAAGAATGCATGGCCTGCCGTTCTTCAACGTCAATCAAACCATCATCGTTGACATCATATTGCTTTAGGAAAGCTGGAATCAATCCATCTCCAAAAGTTTTATCATCTGCAATTGCTACCAACGCGCTTAAACAAGCACCCGTAGCAACTAATCTAATTTTTTGTTTCATTTTAGTGGGGGTTTTGAAACCACAAGAAGGTTGTTGCTCGCCCTTCTTGTTCATAAGTGAGGACGGACCACTCGAGTTGTTCGTTACATTTTTTCTGAATTCAAGCCCACCACTCGACTCAAAGATGAACAACTTCTGAGACTTGTTTTTGCAAAACGAACCAACATCAATTAACTTTAAGGTGAGTATGTTTTTTTTGGGAAAGAATCTTCTCGTCCTCTACTTGCTGACAGTCAATTCCGACTTGTTAGCTGATCATCCTGCACGCAATCCATGGCCAACGTTTGCTCAAATCTCATGGGATTCAACGAAACAGGAAGTCCAAGAAACTCTCCTTCACAGAGGATACACTACGGATCGATACGCAGGCCAAAATCAACTAGCCTTCCGAGGAGAGATCTTTGAAAAAAATGCTCAAGTTACTTTCTCTTTTCACCATGAAGAACTCACTTCCTGCGAAGTCTCGCTGGATTGGTTGGAGGAAGATCAGGCGGACCTCCTCTTGAGTAAAATCTACAAAATCCTTATTCAAAAATACGGAAGAGCGATCCATTCAAATCACCAACAATTCAAGTGGCTCAGTCAAAGCAAAGACCAGTTTCCCTGTTTAAGTCTCAGCTCAAAAAGCGGTGGAAGTCGACATGATCACCGCGTGATTATTATCTACCGATCTCCAAAATGGATTGAAAAATCGACCTTAGAAAAGAAGCATAAAGCAGAAACGAACCAGAGGGCAGAGCAAGATTTTTGATCACCTAGCGCTTATCGGGGATCTCACCTCCATAGAAATCACGACTGACATATGAACAACCCCAGACGGACTAAGATCCTAACGGCTCACAAGCGTTGGCGTGACAAAGAAATACAGATCGCTCATCGTATTTTGTTTTCTCTTATTCTTAAAGAGTTTGCCGATTCCTGGCGCATCTCCAATCAAGGGGATTTTTTCCTCTCTGCCAATCTGGCGCGCCATTCTTAAACCACCAAAGGCAATGGTATTGCCATGGGGCACTTCAACTCGGGTTTCAGCCTGCCGCGAATCAAGCACAGGGTTCATGAGCTGAGAATTAATCTGACTTCCCTTCATGTTTGGAAGCGGAGTGAAACCAGAAACCGAAGAAACGACCGTAAGGATATGTAATTTGACAGTATTATCTCCAATCGATTGCGGTGTGATGTGCAGTTGCACCCCAACTGGCTTGTAGCTAATCTTCTCTGTCACGAAACGGTCATTGGTGATATTGCCCTCCCTGATGGGTAATTCTTGCCCAGCCATCATGTAAGCCGGCTTCCCTGCCTCAACAGTCATACTCGGCTGAGAAACAACTTTAACCATTCCGCTACGTTCTAGCGCTTCGAGAGTCACATCGATACTCACTCCAGCATCCTGCAAGACGCCCACTAAGTTCAACATCCCCCCTGGATCTGGGCCAATTCCATTCAAAGGATCTACGACACGCCCCGCGAAAGAAGCTGGGCTAAAATTCCCCAGCAGAGCCTGCGAATTATCCGTCCCAAGATGCTTCATCAATGTGTTCATTCCCACCTGAAGATCGAAGTCATCTGCGACTTCAAAAATTCGCACGGCAATCTCAACCTGCTTACGACCGGCATCAACGTGAGCCATGAGCTTCATCACACTCTCTTGCGCTTCCTTTGCGCAGGTAATCACTAGAACATTCTCGGACGGCAATGCCGCGACTGTCCCAGCTTCACCCAAATGATCCTGCACTACTTTCACCAGAGGCTCGAGTGTGTTGGGCGTGACAGAGACTACTGAATTATCACTGAAGCTCTTTCGGCTATTTGTGACATCAACGCCCCCAAAATGCTCGAGTCGGTAATAGATTTGAACTTGGCCATCAGGACGCGTAAAAATTGGAATATTTCTCGATCGCGGCGGAACCGACAAAGGAATTGATGGAACGGTGTTCGAACCCGCGTAAAGCTGTGGTTGACCGAATAAACGAGACCAAGATTGATTCGCGCTCATGGTGCCCCAATCAGCCATGTTTACGAGTTGATCTGAACCATTAAGCGCTCTCGAATCCCGACTGTGATCCACCAAAGGACCTTGAGGGTTTCTCGGTAGCGCCTGAGGAGGCTGGACATCGCTCTGCCCGGGGAGTTTCACAAACTTCCGTGCACCCCCGCACTGCACAAGACAGAACAGAAATGGAGCAAGGAAGAGACAAATAATTCCTTTCTTCAGGTAATTGATCGAAGAGTTTAGGGGGAAGGATCTGATTAGAATCAGGTGGTTGAAGGGTAACGGTTCCATAGGGGCATGGGATTTAGACGACTTGACTTGTTGGAGTTACGAACCGAAGAGACAAAAACTTTCATTTTTTTGATTATTTAGTTTACTTAACTAAATTGGAGAACTTTAGGGACCGACAATCTTCAATCAAAAACCACCCTTAATAACTCGAACGATCCCCCATTTTTCGGTCACTTCATCGCTAGAAAATGAGTTTCTGCCGTTTTTCACCCTCAAATCCGCGAGGCACCTCGCTTGCGGTGACCACCCCCTAAAAACACGAAACCCGCTAAATCCGGGAGGAATAGCGGGCTACGAGAATGGTACGCAGACTGGGACTCGAACCCAGGACCAATTGGTTAAAAGCCAACTGCTCTACCAACTGAGCTATCTGCGCCACTCGTTGGAAATGCGCCCGCTTTGACACCGGCGCGGCGGAGCTTTAGGACCTCGAAGGATCTTTGACAAGTGAATCTTTAAAGTTTTTTTAAATAAAACTGCTTCAATCCTCCCTCTTGCACCCGCCTGACAACGTGCTATGACCACGCGAGATGAGCGTATGTTCTCCCAAAGAACAGTGGCGTGGATTAACCATGCCACTGTGGGAATCAGCGCCCAAAAACAAAACTCGCCCCCAACGGCTTGGAAACTGCACACCGGCCTCCGAGGGATTATTGCTCTCAGCAATGATTCAAAAATGGCAAACAGGTCGCGTTTGGATCTTATGCAATCAAGCTCGACGGCGTGATCATCTCGCGGATGAGTTTGCCTTTTGGAAAACGCCAGTTTTATCTCTCCAAGATCCTACAATCACCGTTGAAGATGAACTCGTTGATCCCGATCGAGAAGCTCAAAGGATTTCGATTCTAGAGCGAATTCACAAAACCCCACACTCACCAGTCATTCTATCTGAAGAATCCTGGCAATCTCCCGCTCCCCTTTTTACTCAGTCAAAACAAAAGCAAAACCTTCTTCATGTTGGCCAAGAAATCGCCCTTCAAGATTTGGAACAATGGCTCGAAAACGAAGGCTTTGAACAAACGACCCAAATCTACCAACGAAATCAGTATGCGAAGCGAGGAGGCATCCTTGATTTTTTCCCGACTCCATCGATTCACCCTATCCGAGTCGAATTCTTTGGCGACGAAATCGAATCCATTCGTGAATTTAGCGTCGAAAGTCAGACGACCATCAATCGGATCAATCAAATTGAGATTTGTAAAGAGCCTCCCCTCTTGGGCAATGATCTCTCCACGTGGCACAAAACTGAAGACCTCATCATTGGTCTTGATGACAATTATTCCACTCTTGTTGACATCTATCTCGACCAAACTCCGAACGAAACTTGGAATGCAAACTTCTACCCCTCGCCAGCCTCAGGGTTCGAAGCTGGCGACTTTATCATTGCCGATTCGAGTCGCGCTCTCTTTCTAGAACAAATTCATGACTGGATTGCTCAGGATTGGGAGATTGGCCTCGTCTCCCCCAGCAAAGCTGAAGAATCTCGATTTCTTGAAATCCTCAACCTCAAGGAATCTCAATTTACCTGCATTCAAGGCCGTCTCTCTCGCGGAATGACCGCTCCCCATTTGAAACTTGCCATCCTCTCCACTCTTGAAGTCTTTGG
>JALRJZ010000091.1 GCA_023261045.1 Akkermansiaceae bacterium | reverse complement strand
ACTTCTGCAACATCAAGGACCAGCAATCGTATTCCAGAATTATGCAGATCTGCAAAAGCGGATCCATGATCCTTCCCTCAAGATCACAAAAGATCATGTTCTTGTGATGCAAAATGCCGGGCCCATCGGAGCTCCTGGCATTCCAGAATCTGGAATGCTCCCAATTCCCAAATACCTTCTCGAGGAAGGAATTCGAGATATGTTGCGAATTTCGGACGCACGCATGTCGGGCACCTCCTACGGAACATGCGTGTTACACACTTGCCCTGAAGCCTCTGTCGGAGGTCCCATTGCTCTGGTTCAGGACGGCGACATGATCGAGCTCGACACCGCAAATCGTAGGCTCACCCTTCACGTCTCCGAGGACGAATTAGAATCACGCCGCAAAGAGTGGACGCCCCCCGAAAAACGTTTCTCGCGAGGATACGGAAAGCTTTTTGAAGATGAGATCACTCAAGCCAACGAAGGCTGCGATTTTCACTTCTTGCACCACGATGGCTCGTGCACACCTGATCCAGGAATTCACTAAAAAAACTCAATCCAGCCCCTTAAGTCATGCAAACCACTCCCATTACTCGCGAACAACTCGGCGCCTCCGTGATCGCTGTTCCACCACTCGCACGTGACTTAGATTACGTCATTCAACGATCCGAAAACGCAAAAATCATCCAACATCTTGAGAAAGGAGGGGTCACCACTTTCCTCTATGGAGGCAACGCAAACTTCTACCACATTTCACTCAGTGAGTATGCGCAGGCTTTGGATATCATTTCTAACGAAGTAGCGGAGCATTCAATCGCCATCCCCTCTGTTGGACCCACCTTTGGGGTCATGATGGATCAAGTCTCGATTCTTAGCGATTTTCAATTCCCTACCGTCATGGTTCTACCCATGCAGGGGCTAACAACAGATCTAGGAGTCGCACAGGGTTTTCGAAAACTCGTTGAGAAACTTGGAAAACCAGCTGTTTTATATCTAAAATTCGAAGGATATTTAGAACCCGAAACCGTTGCCTCTCTCGTTGATGATGGGTTAGTCTCTTGGATTAAATATGCGATCGTTCAAGAAGATCCATCCGTTGACCCCTACCTTTCAAGATTGATTGAACTTGTCGACCCTAAACTCATTGTTAGTGGAATTGGAGAACAACCGGCCGTGACCCACCTCACAAGTTATCACCTCAATAGTTTCACCTCCGGTTGTGTCTGCATTCGTCCAGAGCTCTCACAAGCCATGTTGCATGCGATTAAAAGTGGGAATCTAGAATTGGCTGAAACGATACGGATGCAATTTAAACCGCTCGAAGACTTGCGCAACGCCATCAATCCGATTCGGGTTCTACACGAAGCAGTATCCCATGCAGGAATCGGAAAAACCGGACCGCACCTACCTCTATTGAGTAGTTTGAAACCTGAAGAATCTGAGCAAGTTGCGCAAGCGGTGCTTACCCTTCAGGCAAACGAGTAATCGTCACCAGCATGGCAAACACCAAATCAATGATCTTACTCGGGGATCATTAATTTCACAGCGAGCACCAAGAGAGCTCCTCCAAATAAGAGATCCAGAAAACGGCTTAGACAATGGTAGAGACGGCGAATGTAAGACGCCTGAAGCAACCAAACCCAGAGAAGCCAAAAAACAAGACCTTCTGTAACGATCAGACCCCACATTACATAGGGCCACCAAGTTGGATGCTCTCCTCTCAGAAAGGGAGCAACGACTCCGGCAAAAAAAATAAAGACTTTGGGGTTAAGGAGGTTACATAGGAATCCTCTCAAAAAAGGACTCTTGCGAACTTCATCGGGTCTTTGCTCCTCACTCTGGGTTGATCTCAGGAGACCAAAGGCCAGCCATCCCAGATAGATCGATGCAAGACCTCGAACAGCTGCGGAAACCCATCCTCCCTGTTCTAAGAGAACGGCCATCCCAACAATGGCAATGGTCGCATGGATTGCCAGTCCACTCACGATACCAAAAACCATCAATGCGCCTGCTTTCAACCCCTCCGCAAGCGCGGTCCGTGTGAGCAAAAGCATGTCGGGACCTGGACTAAACTGTCCGATCACCATGATGATTGCAAAAGCCAAAAGCTCCTCCGTCATTGATCAAAGAAAAACCTCATGATCTCCATCACGCCTCGACTACCAGGCGATTTTGCAAGCTGACCACCACGCAATTGAACGTGTTGCTTCACTGCCTCCACCGCATTTGATGGGCACCCACAAGCCTCGCAGACCTCAGGTTGCAACATGCTCAAATCATTATAATTGTCTCCAACAGCTAAAATTTTATCAGCCCCTAACCCCCAGCGATCAGCAGCTTGAAGCAACCCACTTCCTTTATTGTATTTTCGATGACTAAAGCGCAAATAAATCGAATTGCGTTCATAAGTGAGCTCACTTGGACATGACGAAATCTCGATTAAATCAATAATACGATCCATTTCCTCATCTGTGGTAGCAACAATAGCGGCGGCATCCCCCTCGATCGAAACCCACTCTGCATCGGTCTCAGCCTCAATAAACTTTTGAAGTCTAGCAAATGCCCTTCGTGACCTTCTAAAGAGCTTTTTATGATCTTTTTCACATGCCCGATTCCATTCCTCATCTGGAACCCACCGACCAAATTGACCCGGGTAGTAGAGCTCTCTCTCTCGAGCGATGACAAAATCAGGTAACACCGGGAATTTCACAGCATGAAAACCTTCAAGCAACTGATGCAACGATCGGCCAGTCGCAATCCCCCAAGCAGCGCCATATGTTGAGCGGATCCACTCAATACAATCAAAGAACAAAGGATCGATGGACGTCGGGGCGCTTTTTAGAACCAAGGTATCATCAAAATCAAACCCCAACACTGCTTTCCAGAGTGGAGGTTCGGGTAAGATCGTGAGCACGCCGAAAAACTACGTCATTCGCAAAAAGAAACAATTCCCAATCACTGTTCTTCTTCGATGCGAATCGCTTGTGGAATTCCCACACCCGGTAACCTTTGCGCTTGAGGGACAACAACCTCTGCCCTGGGAACCTCCCTATTTTCATCAGTCTGCTCAAGTGCTGAAGTCGAATCGATTCCATCTTGAACCCGAATGGCCCTCCCCGGACGAACAAGCATCTTCACCGGTTGATCTTGAGAGTCTGGTCGCGTTTTCCTCATCTTAATGTCAACTCGGCGATTGACCGCCTGCTTTTGCCGATCTCCCTCCAAGACAATCGGTTGGGTCTTTCCAAAGGGTCGCACGAAAATACGTGAACCATCGAGCTGCAAGGCTTGCACCAACCAGCTCTTCACAGCTTCTCCCCGCTGGGTGGAAAGCTTCATATTATAATCATCCCCTCCGATCAGATCAGTGTGCCCCTCAACCCAACAATACATCGAAGGATTTCGATCAATCAACATTGCCACTGTCATCAGAGTCAGACGAGCATCATCCCTGAGCACTGACTGATCAAAATCAAAAAGCAAGTCACTGCCAATCGATGCCTTATTTTGCTGGAGTTCTCCTGGAGACATATTGGCATACGCCTCAAGGCCGGTATATCCATCGATCACTCTTTCAACATCTTCCCCGTACACCCCCTGCATCTTTGCCAACTCAGTAATCGTGGCCTTTGGATCGATGATATCAGCTAACGGCGCTCCATCATCTGCAACTAATAATCCTCCTCGTTGGGTTTCGGGAAAGTCGATTTGGATCTTTCCAGGCTCCGGAAGATCCGGATTCACATTCGCCCCAATCGATGGCTGCAAAAGCTCTCCGTCTTCATCCCCTTTGAGTTCTGGCTGAGCGATTTTCATCTCAGGAAGCTCCGCATCTTGAATACTCGTATCGACATTGATCTCGATATTTTGAAGCTCTGCGATGGCATCTTCCACCGAATCCACTAAATCAATGTCAATCTCAGGAAGGGTGAGCTCTTCTTCCGGTTTTTCAGCAGGTGCTACGACGTCCGTCTCAACCGAGGTCAATTCGATTCGCTCGGAACCCCATTCTTTTGGAGTGGTAAGGTCGATTTTAATGAAATGCTGTCCTGCCCTCACGATTAAGAAGACGTGGGCCATCAGTGCTAAGATGACAGCAATGAGCGTATACCACCCTAAAGAATCTCGTCTTGGTGGAACATAGCTACTTGATGGCTCCCATGGATATTGATCCTCCATTCCTCTTTGATTATAGCGACACTGGCACGCAGCGCAATTCAACGATATCTGAGATTTTTTCTGTTTTACAGCGCTTATTCATCCTAGACAGCTCCCGTGAACTGCACAGTAACAGGTGTTGGCCTCGCGGGGTTCGGAACCGTTGGGGCCGGAGTTTGGAAAATTCTTCAACAAAATAATGAGCTGATCTGCTCGAGATCCCAAGGCACGGTCCAAATGGAAATCCGTAAAATAGCCGTCCGGGATCTCAAAAAAACTCGCGACACGGACGCGCCTGCCAATCTCTTCACCACAAATCTGGAGCAATTAGTTGATGACCCCTCCGTGGATATCGTCGTCGAACTCATTGGGGGGACGGATGCAGCTTTCGATTTAGTTTGCGCGGCCCTGAAGGCGGGAAAACCCGTGGTCACCGGAAATAAAGCACTCCTCGCCGAAAAGGGACCCGAACTCTTTACTCTCTCTCAACAACAACGAACTCCCATATACTTTGAGGCAGCTGTCGCTGGTGGAATTCCGATCATCAAAGCCCTTCAAGAATCTTTGATAGGCAATGAGATCAATTCCATTGCTGGAATCATTAATGGGACCTCGAACTACATTCTACAGCGCATGACCGAAGCTGGTCTCGCATACCCAGAAGCACTCCAAGAGGCAAAACAACTCGGATATGCTGAGGCAGATGAAACTCTCGACGTGAATGGCTGGGACGCTGCACACAAAGCCATTCTACTCGGGTCACTCGCTCATGGATTTCTCATTGACTATGAAAATGTCTATGTCCGCGGTATTGAAAAAGTAACTCCACTCGATATTCGTTTCGCATCAGAGCTAGGTTACGTCGTGAAGCTGCTCTCGCTAGTCCTAAAGCGGGAAAATGGTGAAATTGAAATCCGAACTCAACCCTCCTTCCTTTCAAAAAAACACATCCTAGCCTCAGTCAATGGAGTCTTCAACGCGGTGGCGATCAAAGGGGATCAAGTCGGAGAATCTCTCTTTTATGGGCGAGGTGCTGGCCAGGGACCGACCGCATCTTCAGTCATCTCAGACCTGGTAGAAGCCTGTCGTAACAACAGCTCTGAGCGAGGATTTCTCCCTACCGATCAGAAGGCAGCCTTGTTGAGATTGATCACACCAAGACTTCTTACTATGTCCGCTTTTCCGTAGATGATCGACCCGGTGTGATCGCTGATATCGCTGCCATTCTGGCAAAGCATCAAATCGGAATTTCGGGGACGCACTCACCGGTTGACGCTGATCATCCAGATGCCGAATTCCTCGAGATGGTCTTTCTCCTTCATTCTTGTCCCTTTGGAGAATTGAAAAGAGCGCTTCTCGAGGTCGAAAAACTCGACTGCATCACTAACCGACCAGTGGTCTTTAGAATCGAAACTCTCTAGCGAGGAGCAATCTAAGCTCCACTGATCACCCTCTATTTTTCGAATCCTCAAGCTTGCCTATTAGCAGCTTCGACTTTAAGGAGAAAATCTCAATGGCACTCATTGTCCAAAAATACGGCGGAACCTCTGTTGGCACGATTGATCGAATTCGAAATGTTGCCAAACGAATTCAATGCGAGCGCGAAAAAGGCAACCAAATGGTTGCCGTGATTTCTGCGATGGGTGGGGTCACCGACAAGCTGCTGGGCCTTGCCTCTGAACTCTCACAAAACCCGGCTGAAAGAGAGCTCGACGTGCTTCTTTCTTCAGGAGAACAACAATCCATTGCCCTCCTTTCCATCGCTCTCAACGAGCTAGGAATTCCCGCAGTCTCAGTCACTGGCAGACAGGCCGGGATTCTCACTAGCGGATCTCACACCCGGGGGCGCATCGAAGCGATTGATCCAACGCTCATTAACCGGTACCTCAGCGAAGATAAAACGGTCATTGTCGCAGGATTTCAGGGAATTACGGATCAAGGAATGATTCACACGCTAGGCCGCGGAGGCTCGGATCTCTCAGCTATCGCAGTCGCTTCGGCAATCAAGGCCGACGTGTGCCAAATCCTCACCGATGTTGATGGAGTCTATACCGCTGACCCAAGAGTGGTGAAGGCTGCCCGTAAACTTCCTGAAATCTCATACGATGAATTATTAGAGTTAGCCTCAGTTGGCACAAAGGTCATGCAATCGAGATCCGTCGAATTTGCGAAAAAATATGGTGTCAAATTCGAGGTTCGCTCCTCTCTCAACAACAACCCGGGGACCATTGTCACCGAAGAACACGAATCCATGGAATCAGTCGTTATCCGAGGCGTCTCGATCGAGCGCTCCCAAGCCCGCGTCACAATTACAGGCATTCCAGATACTCCTGGTATGTCAGGCCGAATCTTAGGCGCTCTTGCCGAAGCCGAAGTCAACATCGACATGATCGTGTCCAATATCGCCCATGATGGCAGAGCACGACATTCTTTCACCATGCATACCAACGATCTCGGTCGTGCTCAAGTGGCCCTCAAGCCTGTCCTAGCCAGTTTAGACAGCGATGCAGCGATCGAAACCGAAGCCGGCATTGCCAAACTTTCATGTGTTGGAATTGGAATGCGCTCCCACTCCGGAGTTGCGGCAAAAATGTTTGCTTCTCTTGGTGATGCTAAGATCAACATCGGGATGATTTCGACCTCCGAAATCAAAATCTCAGTCACCGTCCAAGAGGATCAAATCGAAGATGCAGCACAAGTGGTGCACACGGCATTTGGGCTTGATGCCTGAAGCCACCGATGACACCCGCCAAAGATTGCCCAACGAGCTCGGGCACAGGCGATCTGCCTTAGGAAGAATCGAAAAGCCTACAAGCGTCTTTTAGGCTTTTCGAATTCCAAATAAGTAATGCCTTTAACTCGATTGTCTGGGCCGAAAGTACTCACCTTCATTGTGCCAATCGTATAGGTATCCTCCACCTTCATGATCTTCGTGATCTCGAATTGCTTGAGCGCAGGAGGCGACCCCTGATCAGGACGTTCACCATAACCAACGACTCTCAT
This sequence comes from Akkermansiaceae bacterium, assembly GCA_023261045.1. Taxonomy (GTDB): domain Bacteria; phylum Verrucomicrobiota; class Verrucomicrobiia; order Verrucomicrobiales; family Akkermansiaceae; genus SW10. The sequence goes on along the minus strand of JALRJZ010000091.1, from coordinate 2,486 downwards.
CAGAGCTCGTTCTCTCTTTGTGACCCAAACACTGATTTCACGGTATTGCCCTGTTTGATCCGGGTTATTGACGTGGAGGCGCCAACATTGCTGACCATCAATCTTTTGCTCATCAACAATTCTTGGGTTTTTCCAATAGAGAAACTTAAGGGCTAAATCCTCGTAACTGACATCAGTACCAGCAATCGAGACACCAATGCGCTCGTGTGGCAATGGAAGGGCCTCTCCATCGACGATTTCAAAAAGTTGTTGTCCATCATCATTCAACCTCAAATGAAAACCTTTTTTCCCACCATCAAGTTTAAACTGAATGTCCTTTCCTCGGAGAAACATGACCATGGGGATTTTAAGGCGTTGCTTCCGAATCTGCCCCTCTAAGGTCTGTTCATTTTGCAAAATTGTAACCTGCCGAACCGAGGACATGATTTCATCAGCGCTCTGCGCAAACGCAAAAAAGGGCATGAAAACGAATGGTAGAAGCAACTTTGTCATCACAATTCTTAAAACAGTTCATCTCATAAGACGACAAGTGCAATCCGTTGATTCAAATGTTTTTTATCATTTTTGTGAATAAGCTGTGAGAACCCTGTGAACATTCGATTTTTTTTGAACTTCAATCACTTTGAAGCTTGCTCGCTATGGTCTCCATCAGGTTCTCTCAGCAAGATTGTAAAACGACCTCATCGCTGACTTCATCATTTTATGAGCCTCCGCAAACAGCTTACTGAGATTCTCTCAGACCTTCTTCCTTCGAATCCTAAAGAGGCCGTGAAGGGCACCGAACTGATCCGCCTTCTTCGTATTCGGCTTGATGGTCAATACTCCGACGCATCACTTCGATACCATTTTTCAGTGATGTCGTGTGATCCGTCGTCCCCCATTGCCAAAGTTGAGAAGGGACAAGGCTACTACAAACGAGGTGCCGATCTCCCAGCCTTATCAGGGGCACAAGAACTCGTGGCGATGCAACAAGGCCGCCTCGATGAACTTGGTTCTAATCTAGAGATCGATCGCGCGATGCTCCGTCTGAGCAAGTTTCGAGCAATTATTAGAAAATACGTAGAAACCAGAAATCAGTTTACTTTTGAGTTTCGGGAATCGCTTTGCGCTGGCGCACCACTCGGCAATTTGTGGAAATTTCCAGACCTCGTCTTAATTGATTGGGAGCATGGGGAATTCCAGGAAGACGCCCTACAGCTCGATCCTGCCCACCTAACCATGAAGCAAACCCTTGGGCTTCCACCTTATCGTCTCACTTCGATTCGAATGAGAATTGACACCAATTACCACTCGTTTCGGGAAGATTTATTCCAAACGATGAGCTCAGCAATGTGGGCCAATACGGGAGAGCTTTATCTTGCTGGGAGCATCATCGATGAATCACTTGGAAATCAGATTCGGTTCTTAGCCAACCAGCTGGGCATTGGTGTGACAAGTTTTGGGCTTTCTGGCGAGGCACTCGATGACTTACCCCACCCCGCACAAATTGAAAATGCAATGGACCGTGAGACAGAGGCTCTCATGGGACGACTAAGAGTCGAGCATCTTTGCCCACCAAAAAGTCGCAGCCATTGCGGCTGGGATGAACTTAACAACCTTCGCAATGATCATCCAGAGATGAACCAGCTCCTTGCTTGGCTTGGCGGATCTCTTGAAAGCGGTAAGGTTCGTCCCTTTCGACGAAAGGGCTAATCCCTAAGGCACTGGTCAACTTGTTGTTGCAGACTAAGCCGCCCATCCACGGGTTGAAGCCAAGATTCTCGTCGAAACCAATTCCTCTGTCTTTTGGCGTATTGCCGAGTCGAGATAATGATTCTCTGCTCACACTCCTCACGTGTGAGCTTTCCAGTGAGAAACGACTCAATTTCTCTCACACCAATCGCTTGTCTCACCGTTTGGGCTTGTTGGGGCAAGGCCGCAACTTCTTCAATCACCCCCTGCTCAAACATTAGCGCTGTCCGTCGCGCAATTCTTTCGTTTAAAAGCTCCCGAGGCCACTGGAGCACAACCCCGTTCAAACTCGAAAGCTTTGACGAATCAGCGAAGTTTTGACGAAGCTCAGAAGCTTTCTTTCCCGTAATCAAGCAAATCTCCAAAGCCCTCGAAAGGTGACGATGGTTTTTTTGGTTCTGTTTGGCTGCTTCCTCAGGGTCAAGCTCTTGAAGTCGCCTAAGAACTTCCTCAACTGATAAGGCATCGAGCTCAGCGCGGATTTGAGGATCACACCCAGGTGCTTCGGTCACACCGTGAGTGAGAAATTTCAGGTAAAGGCCCGAACCGCCCACAACAATCGGACGTTTTTTTCTCTCCTGAATCTCACTGATCACAGCCATCGCCATTCGAGCATATGATGCAGCATCCATCGGCTGATCTGGTTCTAGAAATCCGAATAAATGATGGGGGCATTGAGCTTGTTCCTCTTGGCTTGGAGCCGCGCTTAAGACCCCCAAGTGGCGATAGACCTGAAAAGCATCTGCGTTGACGAT
>JALRJZ010000090.1 GCA_023261045.1 Akkermansiaceae bacterium | reverse complement strand
CTCTCCGGGAGGACAGCTCTTTCTCCAAGCAACATTGTCGTAGGCCACTCATCCTACAGTTCGCTAGATTGGAAACACGAATCTTTTGATGACGCTCTTTGGGCTGCTGGAGAAGGACTCATGGCCGGCCAGCTCATTAATGCAATTAGCGGCAAGACTGCCAAAACCGTGCTCAACATACGAGATGGAGATGGCGGGTTTCCCACCGTCTATTTCCGCAAGAAATTTGATCTCGTAGATCCTCAGGAAATCACCTCACTCGATGTGTCTGTCGTGCGTGATGATGGCTTTGTTCTCTATCTCAACGGGAAAGAGGTTTTTCGCGACAATATGCCAGGTGGAACGATCTCCTATGAGACTTTTGCCTCAAGTGGAGCTGATGAACTTAGCTTTCCCTCGACAACCATTCCCATTAACCCCGGTGATTTACGAGAGGGAGAAAACGTCATCGCTATTGAGGTTCACAATGCAACCGCAGGCAGCAACGACCTTGGCCTAGACCTGACTCTCTCCGCAAATCGCCTCGTTGGTGCCGCCACTGTCTCACTTCCCAACTCCGCACTTCTGACCGCTCGTAGCTACGTCAATACTGGAGGGGCAACTTATGCGTGGTCTGCTCCCATTCGTGGAAAGTTTTATCTTGAGCCAAATGCTAGCTCCGCAAATTTGGCAATCAGTGAGATTAACTACCACCCACATGAAGCGAGCCTAAAAGACAAAAAAGCAGCCACCCCTCTTCAGGTCGACAATCGAGATGACTTCGAATTTATTGAACTGACCAATACGAGTGATCAACCACTCAATTTGGAGGGTGTTACCTTTAGCGATGGTATTGAAATCACCCTAGAAGCAAGGATTCTCAACCCAGGAGAAAGAGTCCTTCTCGTAAGTAACAAGGAGGTTTTTCTCAGTAGATACGGGGCTGACATCGAGGCCAAAATTGCTGGAATCTATGCGGGAAATCTCAATAATAACGGCGAAACAATCACGCTCAGGTCCTCAACCGGAGCACTGATCGATTCAGTGACTTATCAAGATCAAGGCTCTTGGCCATCTCGAGCAGATGGAGGTGGCTCCACCTTGGAAAGACTCAACTTGAGCGAACTCTCTGAGGATTCGAACAACTGGATTTCGAGCATCTCATATGGGGGATCACCAGCAACCCAAGGCCCTCTTAGTGATCAACGGGTTGTCGTCAATGAAGTGTTATCAAATGGCACCACGGATTACATCGAACTCCACAACACCACGGATGCCCCAATCGATCTCACTGGATGGTTTTTGACCGACTCGAAGTCCGTCTACCAGTCTTTCATCTTCCCACAACTGACGATTGGATCGCACGAGTATCTCACCATTGATCAGGAACACTATGACCCCACTCCCTCTAGAATCATTGAAAACTACGAAGGAGTTGCGGGTTCCGCTCCTACCCAAATCACTAGCACAAATCATGGATTAGAAACCGGAGATCTCGTAACCATTTCAGGATATGAAGGTTTTTCCGAGTTTAATGGCTCATTTGAAGTTGAAGTCATCGACCCACATCGTTTTACGATTTCGGCCAACTTCTTAGATAACCATTCCGCTAAAGGATTGTGGGTTGCGAATCGACCCTTTGGGTTAAGTGCGATCAATGGCGACGATCTTTGGCTTTTAGAAACAGATTCCGAAGGGCAACCAACATCCTTTGTCGACCACGTCGATTTTGATGGCGCCATGGTCGGCCAACCTCTCGGACGTTGGTATGATGGAAGGGGTAATGGAACGCTCTATCCTATGACGATGGAATCAAAAGCCAGTGCCAATGCAGGTCCTTCTCTTGGCCCAATTTACCTCACAGAGATTTTCTCAAAGACAACAACACTTGACCATCAATACATCGAGATCACCAATCAAGAATCGACCCCTATCGACTTAAATCACTGGGTTCTTCGTGGTTCGGTAGATTTTGATTTTGGCCCTGCTCACCTTTTGGGACCAGATCGATCAATGATCTTAGTCTCATTCGACCCACTCACTGAGACAACCAAGGCTGAAGATTTTCGAACCACGTTTGCGATCAATGATGAAATGATCTTGGTAGGTCCTTTTACCGGAGGCCCACTCAGCTCAGTTTCTGGAACACTAAGGATTCAGAAAGCCGGCCTTCCTATCGCTGATCAACGCATCACCGTAGATGAAGTGCGCTATCAAGAAGGTTCACCCTGGCCCCTTATCAACGCAGAAAACTCGCTCACCCGCCTCCCCAACCTCAGCTTTGGCCCCTTTTCGACCTCATGGACTGAAAACGAGCCAACGCCGGGAAGCTTCCAGCGAGGAGATTCATACGAAACATGGGCTTCCGTGTATCAAGCTGGAGATCCCCTTGAAGACTCTGATAAGGACCAAATTAGCAACCTCATGGAATTTGCGATGGGAACAAACCCCTCTCATCAAAATTCTCTCGCGAACCTTTCTTTTGAAGAACAGATTGGGATTCTCACCTACTCGAAAAACCCAAATGCCAACGGAGTAACCCTCATCCTAGAAATATCTCCGGATTTATTAAATTGGAATCCTGTGCAAACTTCTAAAGTAGGAAGCAATGGCACAACTGACACCTATGAGTTCCGCTTTACTAAAGCAGACCAACAAAAGCTTCATTGGAGATTTAAGGCCACCTCAAATGTCAATTAACCCAAGTGCAACCAGCCCTCTTCTTTCGTTCTAGGAAGCCAACCTTACCATCTTCGTTTTGCTCATGCCACCTCTTCGCTACCAAATCTGTTCCCTTATCCTCAGTCAGATCGCACAGGCCCAACTCATGGTTGATTTTAATTCGACCACTCAGAACAGTGGACCCCACAATGAGAATGGTTATCAAGCCTTCAGTGCCCCGCACGAAGGAGCGACCGTACCTCTCGGTCAAGATTACACTGCGTTTGGAACAACGATTACTGTCACCCCTTCGTGGCCGAACACCTCAGATAATCGGGTAAGACAATTCGTTGACCGAGGCCTCGCAAACGATGCTCAGTGGGGCACAACCAATCTCGACCTTCTAACCGATTGGATTGGTACTGATGCTCGTTCTGGAAATGGTGGTAATGGCACGTATGATGGAAACACGGGCACCCCCACCTATCTCACCATCACCCTCTCTGGACTCCCCGCAGGAAGTTATTCGTGGAAGTCATTTCACCACGACACGGAAAACATCAACGCGGATTTTCAGGTCGAATACTCGGTCAATCAGGCAAGCAGCTACACCAAACTCCCCCAGACTTACACCATTACCGACAGCACCGCTGGAGGCACGCCAGCCAGCCCCCAGACCTACTCCGATACAACTCACAATAAAGACACCCTCCCTTCGACGGTTCACTTTGATTTTACGATTTCAAGCGGTCAGGATTTTGAGATTCGCTTGGCCCCCTACTCCACCGGTCTTGTCCATCAGGACTTTGTGATCATGAATGGTTTTGAAGTAGATTTCACCGCTCCTCCGACGGGCCCTACCAGCCTCTCAGCGTCCACTACCTTCGTCGCAAGATCCATCTCTGTGGGAGAAATTGCAACGACCTTTTCGACAAGCGACCCAACCCCTGATGATCAATTCACCTACGCCCTTGTCGACGGGGCAGGAGATGACAATAATCGTGATTTTGAAATCTCTGGGAATCAACTTATTACCCAAAACTCCCTCGAAGTTTACCCCCCCAACTCAACTCTATCGATTCGAGTGAGAACCACCGACCTCCTTGGATCATTTTTAGAAAAATCGTTTTCACTCCAGCTACAAAACGATTCTGACCAAGACGGCCTTGATGACACCTGGGAGTTGACTTACTTCAACGACCTTTCAGCGGCATCAGGTCTTGGAAATAATGACCAAGATTTACTCAATAATTTGAGCGAACAGGAAGCGGGAACAAACCCGACCAACCCAGACTCAGATTCAGACGGCCTTCTAGACCACGTGGAGACGAATACTGGTATTTATCTTTCACCAACAGATACGGGATCAGACCCCTTGAATGCGGATTCGGATCGAGACGGGCTTTCGGATTCGGTCGAGGTCGGAGCTGAGAATGGATTTATCACCAACCCCAACCTCGCTGATAGCGATTCAGACGGCTACAATGACCGTATCGAGATCGAGAATGGAAAGAACCCCAATGATCAAAATGACTTTCCAGATGTTCTTTTCCCAATTCAGATTAGTGAGATCATGGTGGCTAATGAAACGGGCACCGAAGACGGAAATGGATCCAAGCAAGATTGGATTGAACTCTTCAACCCCAACGGCACGGCTGTTAATCTCGATGCCTATTATCTTACCGATGAGATCACTGCTCCAAAAAAGTGGAATTTCCCATCTGTCGTCATCCCAGCCAACGGTTACTTGGTTGTTTTTGCATCAGGCAATGACCAAACCGATCCCTCTGGAAACCCTCACACAAACTTCCGCCTCTCAAATAAAGGGGAATACCTTGGGCTCATCATGCCCAATGGCCTGACGGTCGCCGACGAGTTTTCACCCGCCTATCCTGAACAGTTTTCTGATATTTCTTATGGTCTTTCGGTGAACGGAGGCGCACCGGCCTTTTTTGACAATCCGACACCTGGAAAAGCCAATGGAGCTGGGTCTCCAGGAGTCGTTAAAGACACGAACTTTAGTGTCGATCGAGGTTTTTATGACAACCCATTTGACCTAGAAATCACTTCGGATACTCAAGGCGCCACCATCCGCTACACCCTCGATGGATCAATCCCATCACTCACAAATGGACTAACTTATTCCGGGCCAATTCCCATTTCAGGCACCTCGAACATTAGGGCAATCGCTTACCTTGAATCTCAGAACTACATCCCAACAAATGTCGACACTCACACCTATCTGTTCGTCGATCAAGTTGCACAGCAGTCTGCCTCGCCTCCAGGTTGGCCGAGTGATTGGGGCGTTGATGGAGAAGTCGGCCGAATCGTCCCTTCGGACTATGAGATGGATCCCCGTGTCGTAAACGACACCCTTGGTCTTCGTGGACCGGACTATACGATGCGCGAAGCTCTTCTCGATATTCCTTCGGTTTCGCTCACGATGAAAAGGACAGATTTCGTCAAAGGGGAATCAGAAAAAGCGGGAGATTCCCTCAGTCTCTACGGCACTCCAAGATCTCGTTTTGAACGTTTTTGTTCCGTAGAATACCTCTTACCCGACGGTACTAAAGGATTCCAAGAAGATTGTAAAATCGAGACTCATGGAAATTCCTCGAGACGACCATTCCGGATGCAAAAGCACTCGCTTCGCCTCACCTTCAGCTCAGAAATCGGAGTCGGAAAGCTCAATTACAATCTCTTTCCAGAATCTCCGGTCGACGAGTTTAACAAACTTGTTTTACGCGCCTGCTTTACGGATTCCTGGGCTCTCGCATCTTGGGGGTCAGCACGTTATCGCCCAAACGACTCGCTCTACATGCGTGATGTTTGGATGAAAGAGACTTTTGGAGCGATGGGACAACAAACGTCTTACGGGAATTTTGTTCATCTCTATGTCAACGGGGTCTACTTCGGCCTTCACAACCTCACCGAAAGGGTTGAAGACGATTTCTATGCCGAACACGTCGGAGGCGAAGTCGACGATTGGGAAGTTAATTCCGACCTTGATACTCCTGGCCCTCTCTGGAGATCAATGATCTCGACCCTCAATGGGCCCGTTAACACCGAGGCTGGTTATGCCGCCGCCAAAGAGAAAATTGATGTTCAAAATTATGCAGACTGGCTCATTCTCCACTTCTTCGGAGATGCTGAGGACTGGCCCGAGAAAAACTCATACGGAGCGGCAAATGCTGCCAGTGGCGATGGTCGCTACCGCTTCAACGTGTGGGACCAAGAGATCGTCTTAGATAAGTTTACTTGGAATCGCTACAATAGCACAAACACGGGAACTGTTCCTTTCCAAAGACTTCGTTTAAATGACGATTTCAAGGCCCTTTTCGCCGACCGGGTCTACAAACATATGTTTGATGGAGGCGCACTCACCGTAGAAGAGGCAAACGCGCGCTTTCTTAAAATCTGCAACCAGATCGACAAAGCCATTATTGCTGAGTCAGCTCGTTGGGGTGACACCCAAGCAAACCTACCTTATGGAAATACGGCAGGATCTTCCACCAATGTTGACGCTGACTACTACCCGCCAACGATCAACAATCCGATTTATTTTACCCGAGAGCAACATTGGCTCGTCGAGCGGGACAATGTTCTCAATCACTATATTCCAACCCTTCACGATCAATCGGATAGCCGATCTTTCATTCGAGAATTACGGGCTCAAAACCTCTATCCGGACATTGATCCCCCTGAGTTTTCTCAATTTGGTGGCGTCATACCAATCGGATCCCCCCTCTTTCTCACGTCCGATCAAGGAGCCGTCTATTACACGACCGATGGATCAGACCCTCGACTTCCCGGAGGGGCAGCCAATCCAAGCGCAAGAAAGACCGCCGAGCCAGAAGAGATCGTACTTTTTGATGAAAACTCATTGGGATGGACCTATCTAGCTGGCACAACCGCTCTCTCTTCGAGCGAGATTGTTTCAGGAAATCCTTCTTATGGGCCCAGTGATTGGAAGCACCCTAATTATAATGATTCAAACTGGGCACCCAACCCCATCACAAGCCCCAATGGAGCACAGGGACCTCTTGTTGGCACTGGAGCAACGAGTGTAAATGCAATCACAGCAAACACGATCATTGATATTGGTCCTACAGGCTCCCGCTATGCGACAGTTTACTTCCGCAAAGATTTTGTGGTAACCGACGCCAAAGACTTTTCGAGTATTAAGTTTACCTCTTACCGAGATGACGCGATGATTGTCTATCTGAATGGTCACGAGATTTATCGCGATTCTTTTAATGCGAATCCTGTCACCTATTCGGATCTTGCCGCGTCCGCAGCAGACGAAAACACAGCCATTGTCCACACCTTCGACTTACTTCCAGAGTTACTCATTGAAGGCACAAATACGATTGCCATCGAGGTTCATAATTACACCGCTGGCAGTTCAGACCTAGGGCTTTCGTTTGCACTCAGCGCACTCAAAATCGACTCAGCGGATGCCCTCATCCTAACCGAAACTGGCACAGTCCATTCACGAGTTTGGAATGGAGCAGAGTGGTCAGCACTGCGCAGCGCAGAGTTCATCGTTGGAACACCGGCAACTTCCGAAAATCTCGTCATTTCTGAATTGATGTATAATCCGCAAGGCGCTGATGAAAATCTAGAGTTCATTGAACTTTTAAACATTAGTTTCACTGAAACAATCGACCTCACCAATGTCTCGTTCACGGATGGAATTCTCTATACTTTTCCAACAGGCCTCGTGATCCCCCCACTCGGGCGGGTTGTGATTGCAAAAGACCGAGAGGCATTTATTGCCCATTATGGGCAGAACCAAATTGTTTTAGCGGAAGGTTCATACTCAAGCAGTCTTTCAAATGGGGGCGAGTCCATTTCACTTGTCGACAATCAGGGGGACTTGATCCAAATAGTCAGCTATTCAGATAACGAGGCTTTGGGTTGGCCTTCTGATGCCGACGGGCTGGGAGCCTCCCTCTCTCTGACTAACGAGCTTAACCAGCCTAGCCCAAATCTAGCTTCAAGCTGGCAAGCCTCCTCAATCCAAGGAGGCACCCCGGGCTCTCCCGATCAACTGAAACCAAATGACCCCTGGAGTGACCTCGATGGGGACGGATTTCATGCACTCGCAGAATACTTCTTTGGAACAAGTGATCGTTCTCCGAGTCTCAATCCTTTAAAGATCACCTCAGAAGCAGATGAGCTCACTCTCTCCTTTTCGATGAACCCCTTCCTCACAACGATGACTTGGCACATTGAAGAATCCTCTGATCTTCTCACCTGGGAGCCAGCAACCGTGCAGCTTAAGACGCCTACTCTTCTCCCCAATGGAAGACTAGGCCAGAGTGCTCAGGTCGCCGCAAGCGAGGCCAAGACTTACTACCGGGTAAAAATAATTGAAGATGTTGAGTAATTCGATCTTTAAGGGTTGGCTCCGTGCCGATTTCAAGGCATCACTGCGCGCATGCCAGACGACGTTTGCTATGCCCGTTCTGCCAGAGATGAAATTGATGGTTTAGTCTACTTCCCACGGATGCTTGATAAGATCCGTTTAATGGCTGCGAACAAGCTCCATCCGGATCTCCATCAAAACCTTGGAAAAGGCATGGACCAATGGACCTGCCAATTTTTTGGAATTCAATATGAATCTCTCAAGCAAGAAGTTCTCTCGGGCGCTACTGATGAGGAGATTCTTTCGTGGGCAAAAACTCAGGGAGTGACCCGTTCAGAATACGAATTGTCTTGGTTTAATGCCTATCTGAAAACGCGAGGGTTTCGGGATGACCTAAGTGACCGACTCGCAGAGCGAAAAAAAGAACAACCACATACCAATCGCGAGGATATTCTAACTTTTATGGACTATATCGAAGTCGATGAAGGACGTGAACTCTAACAAACTATTTTAACTACGATGTCTGATTTTCAATACCAGTCACCATTTCCGCTAGGAGAGGATCCAACCGAGTATGTAAAAATTAAGCTCTCAATACGTATCAACTTGCGAATTTGACGGAAACGAAATCCTCAAAGTTGATTCTGAGGCATTAGCCTATCTGTCTAATGAGGCAATCAAGGCCATTTCTTTTAAACTTCGCACCTCTCATCTCGAGCAGGTTGCCTCGATTCTTGAGGATCCTGAAGCAACCGAGAACGATCGCATGGTGGCTCTCATGTTGTTAAAGAATGCTGAAATTGCAGCTCATGGAATTCTTCCAGGATGCCAAGACACTGGGACAGCCATCGTGATGGGGAAAAAGGGACAGCAAGTTTGGACTGGAACGAATGATGAGCAAGAAATCTCCAAAGGAATTCACAAAACTTATCAGGAGGAAAACCTTCGTTTTTCACAAGTGTCACCGACGACCATGTTTGACGAGGTGAATACTCGAACAAACCTGCCAGCCCAGATCGACCTCTTTGCCACTGAGGGCAATACATACAAGTTTCTTTTCATGACCAAGGGAGGAGGATCTGCCAACAAGTCATTTCTTTATCAAGAAACCAAAGCCCTCTTAAACCCCGAGAGACTGATGGAGTTTTGTGTCGAAAAAATGCGTAGCATCGGCACCTCGGCCTGCCCACCCTACCATCTCGCTTTTGTTATTGGAGGCACCTCTGCCGAACACACTCTCAAGACGACAAAACTTGCTTCTGCTCGCTATCTTGATGAGCTTCCGACTTCTGGTAATAAGTTTGGACGAGCATTTAGAGATCTTGAATGGGAAGAAAAACTCCTTGAAGCTGCTCGAAAAATTGGAATCGGTGCTCAGTTTGGAGGCAAATACTTCGCGCATGATGTTCGCGTCATTCGTTTACCTCGCCACGGTGCATCATGCCCTGTTGGTCTTGGAGTCTCCTGTTCAGCGGATCGACAAGCAAAAGCCAAGATTACCAAAGAAGGAATCTTTCTTGAAAAGCTCGAAGATAATCCTGGCCGATTTATCCCTGAAAAATACAAAGATTGGAAATTTAAGGGAGTTGAAATCAACCTTGATGAGGGGATGCAGAGCACCCTTGAAACCTT
>JALRJZ010000008.1 GCA_023261045.1 Akkermansiaceae bacterium | reverse complement strand
AGCTTTTTTCCCGCCAACGAAAGGGTACGTCGGGATCAAAATGCGCCCTGCATTTGTCAACGAATTAGGTCGTCTCAAAGGAAATCAAACGACTGGATTGGGAATTGAAGTGATTCAAGTCATGCCGAAAACACCGGCTGATCGTTGCGGTCTACGTGCTGGGGATATCATCCTCACCATGAATGGCTGGAAAATTCAAGGGGGACTCGATCTGAATTCGGTTTTTGCCGATCGCATTCAATCTAATCCTCCGGGAGAAGAAATTCGTCTTAAAATCAGACGGGGTGAAGTTGAGAAAAACCTGACCCTCGTTCTCAGTGTCTTGCCCACTCCCAGTCAGCGAGCTCGCGAGATGAGGAAAGCGCAACTTCTTGAGAGTCCTTCGACTCGGCAAGTTCTTCCTGAGAGCCTCGAAGCTGAAATGGAAGAGTTTCGTTCATGGCTGCAGGGAGAACTTGAGAAACAACGAAATTCTCATCGCTGATTTATACAGATTGGTTACAATGTCCCTGCAAGAGTTCGGGGTGTTTTAACGTTCCTACTCTGACAAAGTCGTATTCATGAAAAAGAAGCTTTCTCGGTTTGTCTTTTCTGCGCTCGCCCTTTGGTCGAGCTCAGGCATTTTTTCTCAAGCAGCAGACTTCAATGTTGTTGGTAGTGAGATGTCTCGCATCCTGCTTAACGGACACTACGCCCGGCTTGATTTTGATGATGAACTGAGTGCGCGGATCCTAAAGGACTATATTGAGAGCCTGGACCCCAATCATCTGTATTTTGAACAGGGCGACATTGCTCGCTTCGAAAAAACCTATGGTCCTGAGCTCGATAATCTTCTTTTGGAAAAACAGTCTATCCCGGCGGCAACCGATATCTACCAAACCTTTCAACGAAGAGCGGCTGAGAGGATGGAAATGGTGAACAAAATTCTCACTGACGAGAAGTTTACCTTTCAAAGCGATCGTGAGGTCGAACGGGACCGAACGGAGGCTCTCTGGCCGAAGGACTCAACGGAGGCTTACATGCTTTGGCGCCTCCAAATTGAAGACGCCTTACTAGCGGAGGAGCTGCGGCGAGAAGGCATTGCAAAAAGGGCAGAAGAACAAGGCAAGGCCAACCCTCTGGCCAACGAAGCATCTCCAATCGATAAGATTAAGCAGCGATATGAGAGGTTGATTAAGACTGTCGAGGCGAGTGATGAAGAAGATATTGCGAATTATTTTTTGAGTGCAGTGGCTGCCTCTCATGACCCTCACTCTGATTATTATAGCGCTCGGGAACTCCAACAGTTTCGGGTGAATATTGAAAATCGGCTCGTTGGCATCGGCGCTCTCCTTCGTGCTGAAGATGATGGAGCGACTAAAATCGAGGGTATTGTCAATAATGGCCCTGCGGATCGGCAGGGAGAGCTTCAGTTAAAAGATCGGGTAGTTGCCGTTGATTCAAAGAACGATGGCCAGTGGGTCGATATCATGTTCATGCCTCTTGATAAGGTCGTTGAAATGATTCGTGGAGAAAATGGAGTCGAAGTTGCTCTTAAAGTTGAACCAGCCGATGGGGCTCCCGGAGAGACAAAAATTATCGTCATCAAGCGGGAAGAGGTGACGATGAAAGATGAACTTACGACCGCTGAAGTCATCTCCTATGGTGAGGGGGCTGAGGCTCAGAAGTTTGGAATCATTAAAATGCCATCGTTCTATTTTGATCCAGAAGATCGGAGTGTGAGAGTTTCCTTGGATCTAGAGCTCATTCTTGAGCGTCTTAAAAAAGAGGCAATTGAGGGATTGGTCATTGACTTGAGAGGCAATGGAGGAGGCTCACTCGAAGAAGTTCGTAGAATTACTGGGTTTTTTGTGGGAGACAAAGCTCCTGTGGTCCAAATCAAAATGACCAACGGGCATATTGAAGCACTGAATTCTCCCTTCCGTAAGCCTCGTTATGATGGACCGATGGTGATTTTAACCGATAAAGGTAGTGCTTCAGCGAGTGAAATTCTCGCGGGAGCATTACAAGATTACAATCGTGCGGTGATCGTCGGTGAGTCTTCCACATTCGGAAAGGGCACCGTGCAGCAACCGTTGGAAATTGGACGATTTATGCCGGTATTCGCGAATCGTGATCGAGCTGGTGCCGTCAAATTAACAATTCAGAAGTTTTACCGAGTCGCTGGAAGCTCGACTCAGCTTGAGGGTGTGATTCCAGATATTATTCTTCCTTCGGTTCGCGATGCCCTCGAAGTTGGCGAAAAATATGCAAAGCATGCCCTTCCGTATGACAATATTCGCCGGGCCCCAGAATTTGAACCACTCGACCGACAAGGTCTCTTTGTGCCAATGCTTAAGGCAAAGAGCGAAGCACGGATTCAGGAGAATCAGGATTTCAAGTATGTTGTCGAAGACACGAAGCGCCTGGAGCAACGCCTTGAGGCAAATACGATTTCGCTCAATATTGAGAAACGCAGGCAAGAGATTAAAGAGGCCGATCAGCGGCGCAAAGATCGCAATGCTGAGAGAATCAAGCGTTTCGCGCAGCTTGCTGAAAAGGATCATCAGGAATTCAAAATCTATCGTCTGACACTTGATGATGTGAATGCTCAAGAGCTTCCTGAGGTGAACCTTGAAGAGGATAATGAGCGTCACATGCGCCGAGCGAAAGATGAGATTGCTGATCTAGACGACACTCCTGAGTGGCCGAGTGGGTTGGATGCGACCAAGCGTGAGGGACTTTCCGTTCTCAGAGACTTAACCCGTGCGGTGAAGGCCGCAAAAATCGCGGGAGCAATCAAGGCCCAAGAATAAGCTTTTCAGAGAGATGTCTGACGTAGGGACGAACTACGAGATTGTTCGTGGGCGGGTGGAAGAGATCGCCGCAAGGGTTGGTCGCCCTGTTGACCTTTTGGTTGTGTCCAAGACTTGGGCCGCAGACGATGTGCGCGAGGTGGTCAATGCCGGGCACTTACAATTTGGTGAAAACCGTCTTCAAGAAAGTGAGATCAAAATCCCTCAGCTGCCCAATGACCTTAAGTGGCATTTCATTGGTTCGCTTCAAAGAAATAAGGTGCGTAAGATCCTCTCTCTTTTCTCGGTGATTCATAGTGTGTCCTCTCTGAAGCTGGCTAGTTTTATCAACCGCGTCGCCGGGGAACTTCAGCTTCGCCCTGAAGTTTTTTTAGAAGTTAATCTTGGACAAGAAGATTCCAAAGATGGATTTCAGATCGATCAACTTCGTTCTGATTTAGAGGCGTTTCTAAACTTAGAGCATCTTGATTGGAGGGGCTTGATGTGCTTGCCTCCTCAGGTCGAGAATGCGGAACAAGCTCGACCTTGGTTTGCCAAACTTCGTGAGTTTCAAAGTGAACTTGAAGGCCTGAGCGGCCGCACTCTTCCAGAATTAAGTATGGGAATGAGTGGTGATTTTGAAGTGGCTATTGAAGAAGGATCGACAATCGTCCGCGTCGGATCTGCAATTTTTGGGCCTCGAATAAAAACGTGATGAGTCCGATCAAACTCAATAATTCAGCTGTTATTGGCTCTGAGCTTGCATTGTCATGGAGCGATGGTTTGGAGTCGTATTTAAATTTTGAAACCCTTCGCAGAGCTTGCCCCTGTGCCGCCTGCCAGGGGGAACCAGATGTCACGGGCAAAGTTTTCATGCCGAACCTGACTTATCGTGAGCAGAGTTTTCAATACCTTCGCCATCAGTTGTTAGGAGGATATGCCATACAGATCTTTTGGGCCGATGGTCACAGTTCGGGAATCTATTCCTACGAGCTGCTCAGATCCTTAGGGTCACCGGCTTAGAGCAAAGATTAATCAAATCAGACTGGCGAGAGCTGGCCGGGTCGCTCGAATTGTTACTGAAGGGCCTTTGTGACAAGTCGCTCGATAGCCTCTTCGGCGGTTTTACTGCCGGGGTGCAAATGACGGGCTTTATAATACCAAGAGAGCGCTGAGCCCTGATTGCCTCGTTGCTCGTGAGCAGCGGCTTGGTCGATCGCTTTGGTAAAATCGGCAACTTTTGGAGCGAGACTTGTCATGACTTGATTGAGAACAGGATCATCGGGAAAGCGGTCGTGAACTTCGGAAAGTCGTTCCCATGCAGCATACACTTGACCAAAATCTGAAAGTTCTTGGGCGCTACCCACTGCTTTTTCGATGTCTGTGATATTCTCAAGAACTTGGCGAAACTTGGCCTGACGTTCAGCATCATTCTTAATACTTGCTGCAAGCTCGTGTTGGCGTTTGAACACCTCACGATAGTTTTGTTCTGCAAACAAACGGTCAAAGTCGTTGCGAAGTTGCACGAGAGTGCTGCCGGCTTCCACTAAGCGATCAAATTCAGCTAATTTTGGATTTTGCGGCCACAGTTCCATGGCTTTTTGAATCTCGGTTTGCGCGAGATCGTTTTCGCTATTTGCGAAATGAATCTTCGCGGCGTTGATAGCCATGTCACTCGCCCTCGTGTAAGTCGCAATGGCTGCTTCCGCTTTTGTTGCATCAAAGTCACTCGCTTGCTCCTTGAGGATCGCTACTTGCTCAGAGGCTTTGGTGTAGTCTTTAGCATCAATCGCATTGAGTAAAACATAAGAGCCTCGTACGAAGGTTAAAACTTTGCGCTTTTTTTCGCGTTCGAGCGTATTGATAGAGGGCATGAATTCACCCACGAGATAAGATTCAGCGAGGCGTTTTGACGCCGATTCGAGTTCTCCTCTCTCGACGAGAAAGATAAAGGCTTCGACGCCTTTATCGATGTCTCTCATCGCTTCATTTGCGAGAGAGTCTAAGGTGGAAACAGTGGGGCTCACCCCAAGGCTCTCACTGAACATTTTATTAATATCGGACTTGTCGTCGATATAGAGTGTACCGTCGCCATCTGACCAAAGCATGTTATAAAAACGAGAAGCCATAACAACGTGTTTGAACCGGCGTTGAACAAAAAACTGAACCATGAGGGCTTGGTACTGAATTTTAGCGAGTTCGGTTTTTACTTTGTGCTCCATCTCACGGGTCTTCTTAGAGGCCTCAATTTCCGCAATGCGGCGGAGGTGTTCGGCATAAGCGAGTGACTGAGCTCCACGACCTACTTGTGATGCTTCTTCACTTTGTTCGTTTTTACCTTCTCCCTGAGCCCTTCCGGCTCCTGTGTTGGCTTTTCCTACTGATGGATCACGTTCAGTTCGCGCCTTCCAATCAGCATCGAGGATGTGACTTTTCTTTTCCCTCTCCATCGCTTCGATGAGATCGCGTCCTTTTTGGACATCTCGCTTGGCGAGCACTGCGGTATAAATTGCATTACTGAGAGAATCACAAAGTTTGGAGTCTCCCGGATAGGAAGCCGCCTTTGGTAAAAGTGACACGGCGTCTCGGAAGGTCGGCCCCCCTTTACGATGAGGAGACAACGCGTCGAGAATTTCTTCGATGGTCTCTCGGTATTGCTTTGCGGAAATGGAGTTCTCTTCAGGTTCGTTGAGATATTTTTCGAAGCGGGCTTCGAAGATCCGATTATTGCTCGCGGCCCAAGTTGATCCATTCCAAGAGATGGTATCGTTGGTGGGGTCAAAAAAACCGATTTCGTTTCCTAGAAGACCGCTGTTGTTGTTTGTCGAAGGTTGATTGTTGGCCGCGGGTTGGCGAACAACAGTATCGCTCGGGGGAGTATTGTTGGGTTGGCTGTTGGGAGCAGGAGGAGTGTAAACCTGAGCAAGTAATGGAGTGCCGAGGGCGAAGAGAAGGGGCAAGGTTTTCATGAACGCATCAACGAGTTAGAGTTGTTTGACATCGAGAGCGACCGCGAGGCCGTCAGTGTTGAATTCAATGAGAAAGGTATATTGATCGTGCTTGTTGAGGTTGCCTCCTTGGAAATCAGCGGGCACCTTAATTGAGAGAAAATCAGGATGGCTGCCCTCGCCAACTTGGAGAGTGACAAGGCTCGCTACCTCGATTCTGCGATCAATCAGTTTTCCAGTGATCTGATATTTGTTGCCTGAGAGGCTTCGGCTGTTTTCAAGCGCTTGGGCGATTTCAAGAACGGGAGCATCAAATCCCTTGGGTTTGCGTGTGAGCAGCCAATAGCCACTCCCCAAAAGAACACTGATCAGGATAAGACCAAGGAGGAGGGTCTGGGTATTGATGCCAGAACTTGCGCGGCGAGCCATGAGATTCAGGTAAAGTTAGGAAATGTCTGGGTAAAATCAATCCCACTGGGGGCGGCTTGCGCCCACCCAGGAAGCGACAAGTCCAAGAGTAATATGGATGAGGAGAACAAAAAAGCACATGTTTATGCCAGAAAGATTCGTTTCGATCACGGTTCGAATGGCAGTGAGATAGTCTCCGGAGAGGGATTTGACACTTCCAGACCAAGCCCAATAAGCCGAGATAAAGGGTCGAGTGATGGGTTCGACCGCCGCGGGGAGTGCAAGAACGGCGCCTGAGAGAGGAAGTTGGAATCCAACGAGATAGACCGAGAGAAGCGAGGCTTGTTCGGCTGTTTTCATCAGACTTGAGATGCCAAGGCAGATGGAGGTCATCGCGGCGTTGACCAGGATTAAGAAAGTCAGGTGGTTCATAAATTCCCCTTTAAAAGAGGTAAACATCTCCACAAAAACGGCCATCCAGATCGATTGAATCAGAATAAGCGCTGATAAGAAGGTAATCTTACTAAGCAAATAAGCCGCTGGCCTGACCCCTCCGAATTTTTCTTTTTCTAAAATGAGACGCTCGCCAGCAATTTCTCGAGCCGCGTTGTTCGAGCCCATGAGGGAGAGAAGAACGACTTGGAACATGATGATCCCAGAAACAGCAGAGCCGACTTTGAGCCGGTCCGCCTGAACACCCGCTTGCTCCTCAAATTGTTCTTGCATCGTGGCACTAGGACCGTCGGTGAATCGACGCATGTTTTCATTGGCTCTCGGAGCGAACAAGACAACTAAGATTGGAAAGCAGATTAAGATTGCCAGCTGGAGAATGACCTGCGCTCGGTCGCGCAAAAAGATTTTGAGCCGTCGGCCCAGCAAGGTTTGAAATTGGCTCAGTAAGCCAGGGAGTTTGGTCGCTGAACTTTTGGATTGAGCTCGATCGTTTGCTTGTTGGTTCAACTCCTCAGTCTCTCGTTGAGAAGGCGGAAGTTCCAAGAGGCCTCGGTCGATGAGATTTTGGCGATTTTCATCGAT
This sequence comes from Akkermansiaceae bacterium, assembly GCA_023261045.1. Lineage (GTDB taxonomy): Bacteria > Verrucomicrobiota > Verrucomicrobiia > Verrucomicrobiales > Akkermansiaceae > SW10. Next base: position 23,444 of record JALRJZ010000008.1, on the reverse strand, counting down.
CTTGGAATAATAATGCCCCGAGTGTTTCAGCCAAGAGAGTCTCCATTTTTCGGCAGCCTGTTTTGCCAATTGAGGATAGACGGATTCGATTTGATCGACCGAAAAGTAGTGGGTGAGCTGCTCCGGTGTCCCATGATAGGCCACACGTCCTTCATGGAGGACAAGGATCGAGTCGTAGAGTTCTAGGTGAGCCAGTGAGTGCGTGACCGAGAGGACGATGCGGCCATCTTTTCTAGAAAGGTCGTGTAAGAGGCGGACGATTTCTCTTTCCGAACGCGGGTCAAGACCACTTGTCACCTCGTCACAAAGAAGAAGTTTGGGGTCTGAAACTAATTCCATGGCAAGGCCGAGACGCCTTTTTTGTCCTCCTGACAAGACGTGGACTGGACGGTCGGCGATTGAAGTGAGGCCTGTTTCCTCGAGGACACGGTCAATGCGTTCGTCAAGCTGGGCGTTACCACGAGTTTTGATTCTGAGGCGAGTGGCTGCTTCGATCGCTTCATCGACGGTCAGTTGCTCAAAAGCGATGGAGAATTGGGGGACGTAACCGATTTCCCAAGGTTCGAGGTCTCCGTCTTCCGAGAGGTTGCGATCTTGCCACCACAGAGACCCTTCAGATTCAGGGTTCAGACCGGCAATGGTCTTGAGCAGGGTAGTTTTCCCGCAACCAGAGGGGCCAACAATCGCCATGAAGTGACCTCGGGGAATCTTGAGGCTGGCATGATCTACGAGATTCAGAGCCTCACCGTCTTTTTTGATGGTAAAACAAACGTCTTTCAGTTCGAGCACTGTCAGCGATGGGTTGATTTGAGAAGGTGTGGTTTGCCGGTTTGTCTACCGGTTCGCGTCTTGAAGACTGTCGAAAACATCAGGAGTTGGAAAGGCAGAAAAGGCGGGGATTTCCGGGAAGTGCCTCTTCGGTGTTGCTCATTTTTCGAAACTATTCATACTCCAACGTGAGCACACGCTTAAACAACCCTTTTAACTCGTCGTGGACCTTACAGATATTCGTAAAATCGTCAAACTGATGGATGAGCATGGACTCTCTCAGTTTCAATTTGAAAAAGATGACTTCAGATTGAAGCTCAAGAAAGGCATAGATCTCGATGATCTCCAGGGCTTAGTAAGCTCACTGCCATTCGCAAATGCGCCCATCGTCTCTGCTCCTGCAGCCCCAGTCGAGTCAACCCCGGCGGTGAGCTCCGCTCAGCCAGCAGCCGTGGCAGAAGGTGAAGAGATCCCCTCACCAATGGTGGGAACTTTCTATCGTAAAGCTTCTCCAGATTCTCCAAGTTTTGTGAACGTGGGCGACTCGGTGAGTGAAGGGCAGACTCTTTGTATTATCGAAGCGATGAAGGTGATGAATGAGATCAAGGCTGAGAAATCAGGAACCATCACTGAGATTTGCGTCGAGGATGCAACCCCAGTTCAGTACGGGGATGTTCTTTTCCGTGTCAAATAAACCCTAGTTTTAGAAATCAATGTTTTCGCGCGTTCTCGTCGCCAATCGTGGAGAAATCGCCTTGCGGATCATTCGCGCATGCCGCGAACTTGGGATTGAATCTATTGCGGTTTATTCTGAGCCGGATGTCGATTCCATGCACGTTCAGCTCGCTGATCATTCGGTGTGTATCGGTCCAGGGCCTAGTAAAGATAGTTACCTCCGCCCGGATCGCATCATTGCTGCCGCAGAAATTTCCGGGGCTGATGCGATTCATCCTGGTTACGGGTTTTTATCTGAAAACGCGCGCTTTGCGGAAATTTGCGAAAGCTGCAATATTAAGTTCATCGGGCCTTCCGCAGAAGTGATTCGGACGATGGGCGATAAGAATACTGCCCGCGCGACAGCCACTGCAAATGGTGTTCCAGTGACGCCAGGATCTGATGGGATTGTTTCCGGGACTCAGGAAGGCCTTAAGATCGCTCAAGAAATCGGCTTCCCGGTCATGATCAAGGCCACTGCTGGAGGAGGGGGAAGAGGAATGAGGCCGGCGATGAATGCTGAGGAGTTTGAGTCCCAGTTTAATGCCGCTTCGAAAGAGGCTGAAGCCTGCTTTAATAACGGTGATTGTTATATCGAAAAGCTGGTCTTGGAGCCTCATCATATTGAATTTCAGGTCCTTGCCGATGACCATGGAAATTATCTGCATCTTGGAGAGCGGGATTGCTCGATGCAGCGACGGAATCAGAAAATCATTGAGGAATGCCCAAGTCCTTTAATTTCTGATGAAATGAGAACACGTATGGGTGAGGCCTCGAAACGTTTGATCGAGGCGATCGGATACCGAAATGCTGGAACCATTGAGTATCTGGTGAATGCCGACGCCACCGATTTTTATTTCATGGAGATGAATACGCGCATTCAGGTTGAGCACCCCGTCACCGAGGAAGTCATGGGATGTGAGCTTATTAAGGAGCTGATTCGCATTGCTGCTGGAGAGCCAGTTTCAGAGCACGTCTTGGGAGTCGAGCCGCGTGGACACTCCATTGAGTGTCGCATCAATGCCGAGGACCCCTACAACAACTTCGCACCAAGCCCGGGTAAAATTGAGCTCTGGTATGCTCCCGGGGGTAAGGGGGTTCGTGTTGATACCCACGTCTACTCTGGATACACGGTTCCTCCTCACTATGATTCGATGATTGCAAAGCTGATTGTGACCGCCTCCTCACGCCAGGTTGCCATTGCCCGCATGAAACGAGCATTGTCCGAGTTCACCATTCGCGGTATCAAGACAACCATCCCTTTCCAGCAGGAAATTATCGACCATCCAGACTTTATCAATGGTCACTACGACATCGCTTGGGTTGCAAATTTTCTTGAGGAAAAGAAAGGGTAGCCTCCTCGGAGGGACAGAGAGCGCATTGTAATGTCATCAACAAGCAAGGGATTGGGCGATCGTATCGCCTTGGCACGCCTCTATGGGATTTGCGATCTCGGTTATGTTTCGGTGGAGCAAGCAGCCCGAGTTTCCCGCGAACTTTTAGAAGGGGGGGTGGAGATTCTTCAGCTTCGGGCGAAAGGATACGATCCTCAAGATCTCTTCGCTCTTGCCTGTGAGTTGAAGGCGCTTTGCAAAGAGTTTTCCGTTCCTTTCGTCGTTAATGACCACCTCGAGCTTGCCCGCAAATGTGAGGCTGACGGGCTGCATTTGGGACAAGACGACGAAGCAATTGGGGAGGCGAGAGCTCTTCTCGGCGAAGGGATCCTCATTGGACGTTCGACCCACGGCCTCGATCAAGCCATCAATGCCCTCAAAGAGGGAGCCAGTTACATCGGATTTGGTCCTCTTTATCCCACTCCGACAAAAGAAGGGAGACCAGCCATTGGTCTTGATGAGATTTCCGCGATGGAGCAACAAGTGGGTTCTACCATTCCTGCTTTTTGCATTGGAGGGATTACTCCCGAAGTGTTACCAGAAGTCCTAGCGTCGGGGGCTCGCCGGGTGGTTGTTGTGTCCCATCTGCTCACCCATTGCCAGCCAAGTCAGGCAACGCGCCACCTTCTTTCACAACTCAATCATTCACCTCTATGAAGATCCTTGTCGGCGGCTCAGTCGCTATTGATAACGTAAAAACTCCGACGGCTGATGAAAGCAATCTCCTGGGGGGCTCAGCCAGTTATGCTGCACTTGCAGCTTCTAAACTTGCTGGGCCGGTTCACCTTGTGGGTATTGTCGGTCACGATTTTCCTAATGAGCATCTTGAAATGCTCCAGGGCAACGGGGTGGACCTCTCAGCTCTAGAGCGCTCCGAGCAAGCCTCTTTCACATGGTCGGGAGAGTATCATGAAAACATGAATGAGCGCACAACGCATAGTGTTGCCATTAATGTGTTAGAGAACTGGAGTGTGAAAATCCCTCCCCACCTCACAGACGCTGCCTTCGTCGTGCTGGCCAATATGGCTCCGCATAATCAACTCCAAATGCTTGAGCAGTGCCAAGCTTCAGAGCGCTTCGTTGTTGCTGACACCATGGACCTCTGGATTGCTGTTGCAAATCCTGAACTCCATGAAGTGCTGCAAAAGATCGATTTGCTTGTCATCAACGAAAGTGAAGCGCGCGAGTTTGTGGGCACGAACAATTTGATCATCGCCGGAGAGAGACTTTTGGACAAAGGGCCTCGCTATGTGGTCATTAAGCTTGGAGAGTTTGGCGCTCTTCTCTTTGGGCCTGATCGCTCCTTTTTCCGCTGTGGGGCGTGGCCATTGAGGAATCTTGCTGATCCAACAGGGGCTGGAGACACCTTTTTAGGCGGTTTGATTGGCGACCTTGCGGCAAAGCAGGCGCTCAAGCCAACCTTTGCTCAGCTGCGCGAGGCCGTCGTCAAAGGTTCGATCCTGGCATCCTACACTTGTGAGGATTTTTCCACCAAATCACTCGAGTCAGCAAAATCCGACGATCTTGAAGCCCGCTTGCTGAAGTTTCGAGAATACTCCGGATGGTAGTTTTTGCCCATTTTATGGAAGATTTCAGGCCCAAAGGGCTTCTCTGGAGAAATTGGAGCTCACTTTTTTTTAAATCTCGCGAAAAAGGCGTTGACGAATCCACCCAAAGATAGATACCTTTCCGGTGGATTGCCTGCGGAATCCTGTCTTCCCCGTGTCGACAGGCCTTCAACATTAACAGAAAAACGAAAACAAAACATGAAAATGACTACCCTTAAAGCCGCTGCTGCTTTCGGGCTTTCGGCTCTTCTCGCAGGGAGCGCTGCTGCCCAAGAATCAGCTTCTAAGCCAGTTGGTTATGAGACTCTTACCGTCGCCAACGGTTTTAATTACCTCGGCCTCCGCCTTCACGAAGCACCCGTTGCTTCTGACGCTGCTGTCGCTGTAGATGGCGCAACCATTACAGTTCCAGACGGAGTTGCTGATGCTCTCGATGCAAGCACATCATATCTCTTTGAAGTCACTGGTGGCGACGCTGCTGGTGCCGTTGTGACCGTTGCATCATTTGACGCTGCTGCTGACACCATCACGGTTTCTGACGCTGCGATCTCTGACGATTTCTTCGAAGGTGAAGCTTTCACCATCCGTCCTGCCGCAACACTTGCGAGTGTCTTCGGTGCCGCTAACGAGTCTGGCCTTGACTCTGGTGGTGGTGGTCCTGTGGGCGCCGACCAAGTTTGGGTTCCAGACGGTGCTGGTGGCTTCGACAAGTTCTACTACGACAGCTTCAACTTCAACAGCTTTACTGCAACTTGGACAAACGTCAGCACTGGTGAAGCAGTTGACGGTTCGACTGTAAGCATCGTTTACACTGACGGAATTATTCTTCTTGGTTCTGGAACCGACGGAAACACCTTTGTTGTTTCTGGTTCTGTGAAGCTTGGTGAGTCAAGCTACGCATTTGGTGAGGGATTCAACTACATCAGTTCTGTCTCTCCTGCTGGTGCAACATTGGCCACCATGTTCGGTGGAAGCAACGAAGCTGGCCTTGCCCAAGGAAACGGTGGCCCTGTGGGTGCTGATCAGATCCTTGTTCCTAACGGTTCAAACTTCGATAAGTATTACTACGATGCGTTCAACTTCCAGAGCTTCGCTCCAACTTGGACCAACCTTGACACAGGAGCACCTGTGGATGCTGCATCCGTCTCACTTGATGACGCAAGTGGTTTGGTTGTCTTGAACCCAGGCGCTGCTAAGCAAGTGATTGCTGGTGTTCCATCATTCTACAGCACCCTGTAAATCCTATCTTTTGATCTCCAGATCAATTCCAAAAAAATGAAAAAAATAACACTACTCAGTCTTGCTGCAACGGTTGCAGCATCACAGGGAGCCACAACCGTGAGTGTTGGTAACGCAACGTTGCCTACCAGCGGTTATGCAATCGTGGACAACACTGGAGCTGCTGTTGCAGCTGCTGACTCCAAGGTCTGGGTCGGAACTTTCGACGCAGGTTTTGCTGCTGGTCTCGGAGGTTTGGACACAGCAACTGACGACCAGTTGGTTCTCGACAACTTCACGGCTGCCGCAGATGCAAGTAACTTCTTGGCAAACGGATTGTTCAACACTGCGATTCAAGGTGCTGATGGTGACGGTTCTTTAGGAGCTGCTTCCACACCACTCTTCATCGTTGTGACCTCTGGTGACGAGGTGCTTGTCTTCGACTTCGGCGGAGAAGCCTCATTCCCTCAGCAGAACGCAACTGGTGCTGGAGCAATTGACTTGGGCATCGTTGAGCCTGGTGACGTTGTTTTCGGTAACAACCAGCCTGTCGCTGTCACATCTGGACTTCCTCCATTTGCAACAGGTGCTGCATGGGCAAACGGTATCACCTTCAACGCAGGTGGTGCAATTCCTGAGCCTTCAACAAGCCTCCTTGCTGGCTTGGCTGGACTTGCTCTTGTTGCTCGTCGCCGTCGCTAATCCGGTCTTCTACGGAAGACACCTTGTTTTCAATTTTCTCACGCTTACCTTCGCAAGAGGGTAAGCGTTTTTTTATTCGGATCTTAACGACTCAGCCCTCTAAAGTTCTCATCTTATGGATCAATCCGTCAAAAATACCATCCGTTTGATTCAAGAAGCTCGAAAGCGGTGGGACGCTCACGAAAACAACGCTTGCCGCCGATTGCGCACGAGAGCCTTAGAATCTTACCGAGAGCTCAACGTCGCCCAAAAAGATCACATTCCTCAAACGCTCAGAATCTGGCTTCGATACCGCAGCGAGAAATATTTTGGTGACCGGTCCAATCAGCGAAGCTCGCGCAAAAGTGAACGAACCTTCCGAAAAATCCATGCCCCTCAATACGCCACGAGTTCAAGAATCCTCGCGAGTCCAGTAGGGAGCCTTGTCGCCTTATCTACAAAGAAGGCAATCTGTGGCCTTTATTTTAAACACTGCATTGAGCCCACTACCCTCCCGAGCCCAAACCCACGCGACAAGATCCTCAACCTCCTAGAAAAGGAACTCAGCGAATATTTCCTGAGCGGCCGAGAAACATTCACCACACCCCTTGAGTATCGAGGAACTGCCTTTCAGAAACAGGTTTGGAGACATCTCATGGCTATTGCCTATGGAACGACTCAAACCTATGGAGAGCTTGCGCGCCGGATGGAGAATCCTGGAGCGTTCCGAGCGGTAGGAGCTGCAAGTGGGGCCAATCCCATCGCGATTTTGATCCCTTGTCACCGCCTGATCGGTGCCAAGGGCTCCTTAACCGGCTTCTCTGGTGGTGTAGATCTTAAAAAAAAGCTCCTCGAACATGAGCGAGTCATGTTGCGCCTGAATGAGGACAAGCCCTGCTAGAAACCGCGGGCGCTGGATCTGAAATCCCGTTAGGATCTCTGAAGTAAATTGACAAAAAACCAATGATGGTTTCGAAAGACCCAAAAATCTCCCTAACTTACTGCTAATCAGTGTTTTATATCGCACTGCCAAGATGTTGTTTCGAAGGACCGCGTAAACCTCGCTGTATTTACAATTGATTTGCGTGCACAATGTGTATACATAGTGTTCATTATGAAAGCGAAAGCGATTCATTTCCAGGTCAAAGGATTTGCACTGATTGCGACGATTTCAGTTCTTCTCCTGTTAACACTCGTAGCCGTGGCATTTCTATCGCTCTCGGCAATTACAGTACAAACAAGCCGTTCTGAATGGGCCCAAGAAGAAGCACGAGCGAATGCGCGCCTGGCCTTGATGATTGCTCTGGGAGAACTCCAAAGAGATCTTGGCCCAGACAAGCGTATCGCGGTCAATGCGTCTCTTCTAGACACCGATCCTGAGAGTCTGGATATCGATGGCGTCGCTCAACCCCACTGGATGGGGTATGTTCGCTCCGAATATGATGAAAATCAAAGCGGCAGCCCTTTTACTCGAGATGACGATAAAGCAGGCCTCCAAGATGCTCGCAATGGAACGAACTATAAGCTCGAAAATCTCATCGAGAACTATTTCGTGAGTGGTAACGAAGGTGGGCGTAAGCGAATCCGTGGGAATCGCCAGTTTCTAGATGCCAAAAACGACAACTTGACCGAAGGACCAAAGACGATTTCGCTTGTCGGGGAAGGCTCGGTGATCAACCCCGAGGATGAAGTGATTGTTCGGAAAATGGAGACCGAAAAACTCCAGAAGCTTCCAAATGGATCGACTGAATATCGTTCGAAAGGAAGTTATGCTTGGTGGGTCACTCCCAACAACCAAAAGGCTCATATCGGGCGCGTCGACCGCCATACCGGTGAGGCATTGACTGAAACTGGAAAGGGAATCCAGCGGATGCTCCACGCACAAGATACTGATATTTCGACACTCAATGATATGGAGATGGGAATCTACACCAAAGACGCCCGTATGATCACTCCAAAGACCCTAGGGTTGCTTAATGAGACCAATAAGAGGGGAGTGAAGGAGCACTTCCATGCCCTCACGAGTTATTCTGCAAGCACCCTGACAAATGTCCGCGAGGGTGGATTAAAAAAGAATCTCTCCGCGTTTTTTAATGACCAACAGTCAGGAAGCACCCCTGATCCGAAAGATATTGATGATCTCGATCCTTCGAAAGCTTGCTACATTGGAATCTCCGGTTCTGATCGTCTGATTGGTCCGCCAAACGAAAGCTACGCTCAGTTACGTGGGACCGAGTTCCGGAACTCCGCCTACAAGGATATCGCTCCGACCTTCAAGCTTCTTTGGAATTGGGCCCGGCTCGCGAATCAATTTGAATATGGCGAAAGCACGACCGGAATTCGTCCTCAAAAAGTTTGGACAGGTGCTCCGTTTAGAAACACCGCTTCAGGTCCTGCCAACGTTTACGATAATGAGAACCGGAGACCGTCAGACCCACGCAATCTCTCTGAAGTGAAGATCACCCCAGTGGTCACGGAAGCATGCATTTACTACAATTTGGCAACTTATCCTGAAGCCAGCTCAACAAATGCCAATCAGGAGAACCATGTGTTGCGGATGTGCATCTACCCACGAATTGGTTTGTGGAATCCCTACAATGTGTCCATGCGTCTGGACCGTCCGATGATGTTCCAGCTTTTCTTAAACGGAAAGAAAAGCGTGCGCTTTAACGGTCAGAATGACTTTACGCGTGAGATCTATTATGGTGGCGACCGCAATGATTTCGATGGCCACATGGGTGGGCAAGTCCACTTCCTCTTGCCAGCAGTGACCATTCCTCCCGGTGAGACCTTCATTTTCTCGATGGGTGGAGCTCCGCAGGAATTTAATATTAACCAATTTGCTGGAAACCGTCTGCAGTGCACCGACCCCCCATCGTCGGCAAGCTACCTTTACAAAGATTATCGCCAAACGTCTTTGAGTGGTCAGCGGCTGAATGCCGCTCGCAACCCGCGGGTCAATGGACAGACCTTCAATCGGGGTGAGTATATGCCAACTGCTCCTACCAGCTTTAGTGAATATCCCATTAACAATGCGGAGAACGGTGCCGATAACTATATGTTCTTCCTCAAGTATCTGGAGCGTAATCCCCAGAACCCAAGCCGCCAGACTTTCGCCAATGAGCCGATGCTTGTGTATTCGAGCGTGAGTTTGCAGGCAGGTGGAGGCGACGAGTATCCGATCCAGTGGGCAAATGGCATTGAGGCGCCAATCTTCCAGCTTACCGGTCGCAATGACCACATCCCAGCTGGCTTTCCCCCCTCGCCATACACTCGTGATGGATTTAGGATTCGTTGGTTAGACGAGACCGAAGCCAACAAGAGCGGAGGAGGATTTGCAGATTATACGCAATACCTGCAGAGTTCAGCCCTTGGTAACTGGAACCTCCGCGCATCCTATTTCTGTCGAAATCCTTACGATAATGTGGCGACAACCGCTCCTTATTTCCATGGGGTTTACACCCATGATATTCCAAGCGAGGAATTGAGCTGGGGGAACTTAAGCCCGGTCGCAAGAGGGGGCTATCAGACAGGATTTCCCTTTGGTAAGGCAAACTTTGGGGTGGATACTGTGGTGGCCTTTGAGGTTCCCACGCCCGAGGTTGGAATTCCTTCCATTGGATACCTCCGTCACTTGATGCTCTCTGAGTTTGCCTGGCATCCGAGTTATGCCATTGGAAGTTCGATTGCTGACCCTCGTGTGGATACCTCAGGAACGATGCCTCAGCTAGACCTCGGAAGATACCATGGCTGGAATAACAACGGATTGGCTATTGCTTATTGGTCAGAGCTTCTCAAGAACATTGTTTTCGAACTTCCTGAAGATAATCAGCTGATCTTTGACATGAGCTATGAGGTCAACCACAACCTCTGGTCGGACTTCTTTGTCATGGGGGCAACGAAAAACCAGATTTCGAACTTTGCCCAGGATCCTGCTGGCAAGCCGTTGGATAATGGTAATTTGGTGCTCTGGGATGACTCGGGTGATGTCGAAGCTGACCTCCAGGACTTCTTCAGAGCGGCTGGTCGCTTGATTGTCGAAGGTGGGTTTGATGTGCACTCGACAAGCAAAGCTGCTTGGAAAGCTCTCTTATCGAGCACTCGTGACGTCGGATACGGAAAGGAAGGTCGTTCTCCTTTCCCAAGGACCTTATTCCCTAAGGGTGTGGAAAATGACAAAGCTGACTACAGTCAGAAAGTCTTTACCGGATTCCGTAGCTTGGGTGACGAGGAAATCGATTCGTTAGCTACTGCCATTGTCCGTGAGGTGAAAATCCGCGCACCATTTTTCGGCTTATCTGATTTTGTAAACCGTCGTTTAACCGATGATGAAACCGGAAGACGAGGTGCTCTTGAGAATGCCCTTGAGAACTCACTGCCGAACCGAGGTATGGACAATCGCTTCCCAATCGACCGCAGAGAGCTCAGAGGAAAGCCCAATACCTTTGTGGCTCAGTCAAATCGTGGAACACCGCGTCAAACCACCACGACTCCGATGTTCCAGGAGAACCTACCAGCCTCGACGGGATATGGAACACCAGGATACATTACCCAGGGAGATATCTTGCAGGTTATCGGATCAACTCTCACGACTCGTTCTGACACCTTTACGATTCGTGCCTACGGAGAATCAAAAGACATCAATGGGAATGTGCAGGCTCGGGCATGGTGTGAGGCTGTTGTTCAGAGAACTCCAGAACCCATTGCTCCAGACACCACGACAGGAATGAATCCGCGCGAGGTTTCTGGGAGTGAAATCAACTTTGGTCGTCGTTTCCGTACGGTTTCATTCCGCTGGTTAGCGCAGAATGAAGTCTAAACGAGACGGATCATTTTTTCCAAAACATCAAGGCTCTCTTTGGAGGGCCTTTTTATTTTCAGCTCGACGCAACCGAGTGCTTGAGCGATTTTACTGCCCCCCAATCATCGAGTTTTATGAAGAGTTTCCCTATCCTGCTTCTGCTTTTTTTTGTGCTTTGTCCTGCACTGCTCTCTGGTGAGACCCCTAATGATAAGCTCGCCCATGCCATTGAACTTGCTGGGAAAGAAAAGAAAGATCTGATGATGATCCTGACTGGATCCTCTTGGAGCGAGAAAAGTAAAAAATTCGACCAAGAGATCATCGGCAGTGAAGGTTTTAAGGCTTTCACCTCTGAGAAGTATGTCACGGTTGTTTTTGAACTTCCTCTCAGATATGAAGATGCTCATCCGGATGTTTTTGAAATCCAAAAGAAGTATCAATTTCGCCAACTTCCCACCATTATCCTCACCGATCAGGAAGGTCGGCCCTACGCATACACGGGAGTTAAAGAGGGTGGGTTGGAACCATATTTGGAACATCTTGCCGAACTCCATAGCCTTCGTATCGAGAGGGATCGTTTATTGACTCAAGCCGGCGAAAAAGAAGATGCTCAGCGGGTCAACCTGTTGGTGCAGGCTTTGCAAAGCTTACCCCAAATGATCGTTCCCATTTTTTATGAGGCTGAGCTTCAGCTCATCGAAAAGGCGGACCCCACGGGGAGAGATGATTACGTTCCAAGTATTCGTCGGTCACAAGCTTTAGCCAAGGAACGAGAGGGGTATAATGCCTTATTTCGTGAGAAAAAATATGATGAGATTTTTAAGAAGGCGAAAGATGAGGCTTCGAAGAAAACCGGAGAGGATGCACAACGCCTACTCCTCTATGCTATCCGTTCACTGGCAGACCAAGAAAAGTACGATGAGGCCTCTGCTTTGGTAAAGAAGATGGCAAAATTGGACCCACAATCTGAACTTGGAAAGCGCGAAGAGAGGTATCTGACGATGCTCAACAATGCCAAAGAGCGCAAAAATCGCCCCCCCCAACCCGCGGGCCCAATCGTTTCTAAACCTGTTGCGGTCGTGACGGATCTGGAAGAATTGCGAAAAGATGCGCAACAAATCGCCCAAGACTTTAAGCAGAGTGAGGTTGAATTGGTTCAAGTGAACCAGAAGGCGCAGACCGCAGCGTTGAAGATCAAAAACCTCGAAACTCAATTAGCCAAGGCTCGCGAAGAGGAAAAATCTCTCGGCGAAGAGCAGAAACAAGCGGTTGCCAAAAGAGAGAAGTTAGCGAGGAAAGCGAAAGCGATGCAGGAGGTCATTGCCAATCACGAAGCCATGGAGAAGCGTAAACAAGAAGCCTCTCAGCGTGAGAAAAAGCGCAATCGCGCTGAAGTGGAAGGAAATGAACCGGGAGCGAAAGCACCTGAGAATAAGAGCCAAAAGTAAGGGGCTCTCCGAGCGCCAGACCCTTCCGGGTTCGATGGATTGGGATCTTGTTAAGAGGCTATCGATTGGTTGGTGTGACCGACCGATTTTCATGAAACGGGCTGGGCGTATGTCTCGCAACGGCGATGCCAGCCTTCACGCCAACGGCTTTCTCCACGCGCCTTGGGCGAGTTTTGAATTCGGAGATCCAAACGCCTCTTAGCTGCCGCTGCGAATTCTTGGGCTGCAGCCTGTCCAGCGGAAGTGGGACCCATCTCCATCAGCACCCACATTAAGCCCCAACCTTGGCCTGCATAGGATTCGCGAGGATTTGTTCCATCGCCCTTGAAGTTGACATAATCAACCAGCGCATAGATCCCATTTGGGGTGGTCGCGACTTTTTGATAATTGTGATAAACTCTCTGGCGCTGTGCTGCTGGAACGGCCCGCATCATATTAGGAAGAGCGCTGCGCGATTTTTCGGCGATGAACTCAGTTTGAATGCCAATATTGGCGGCCAGCCAATTCCTAAGGCCTGTGAGTTGTGGCTGGTCAAAGTCTCGGGTGAACGCGGCCCGATTTGGCCACGGACATTCTTTTTCTAATGCAATTTTGGGAACGAGGACTCCTCTCTGAGTAGCGTATTGAATAAATTCAGGCCAAGTTTCGGTCCAGCGCCCGTGAAAGCCCTTCGGATACCAAATAAAATGTCCAATCCCTAGCGAAGGGAATTCCTCTCCATCATTCCAGTGCGTCAACCCTGAGATTTTTCCTCCAGATTCGTTGTTCCAAATCATCTTTCCAATACGGGCCTTTTGATTGGCGGTTAAGACGAGGGTGTTTGATTGGACTCTAGGCAAGGGGCGAGTCTGATCTGGCGGAGTTGTGGAGGTAGGTTGGCAGGCCGAGAGAAGAACCATCGGGAGAAGAAAAAAATGGGCAGCTTGCATCAGGCGTAGATTGAGCTCAAACTGCTTCCACTACAATGGACAAAAGTGAACTTCTTAAGGCCCTCACGCCGAATCTTTTTGATCTCATGAAGGTGTTACTAACCGCAGTGATCATCTTATTTGTCACCAAGATTCAGATTGTGAGTGATAAACTCTCCGCACTCTTGATTGCCCTGCCACTCACCTCGATCATTGCCATGATCTGGATGTGGCATGAACTCAAGATTCCTGAGGAAGCCAAGCGTATCGAAAGTATCGCCAACCACGCTTACTATACTTTTTGGTTTGTCTTGCCAACGATGCCCATGTTTTTGGTGATTCCTTGGATGTTGCGCAAAGGTTGTGGCTTTTACTTCACTCTGGGAGTCAATGCGATCATGACGACGGTCTTCTTTTGGCTGCTGGTGGTGAGTTTAAAAAAATGGACTTCAATTGATCTGATGCCGTGAGATTTCTTGTGCCTTTAATCATGATGAGCTCCCTCCACGCCGAAGTTCGATTGTCTGCTCAAGATGCGTCGAGATTTGTCGATCTTGCCTTGGCAGGAATTGGCCGAGAGTTCCCCAATAAGCCGGGGCACGTTCTTTTAGAAAAGGCAGACATCAAATCGCCCCGCGAAGTGACACCCGTTTTTTATGGGCATTTTGATTGGCACTCTTCGGTCCATGGTCATTGGACTTTGGTTCGATTACTACGCTGTTTTCCAGAGGCTCCGTGGGCTCAAAAAGTCAAAGAAGTCTTGGGGTCTCGTTTCACAGAGGAAGCTTTGAAAAAAGAAGCGCACTATCTTCAATCACACCCGTCCTTCGAAAGAATGTATGGATGGGCTTGGGCTTTACGCTTAGGTCTCGAATTACGTCAACTCGATCTAGAAGAAGCAAAGAGATGGGCGGGTTGGTTTGAGCCAGTCGAATTTGCGATTGTTGGTCACGCAAAAGAGTATTTACCAAAACTTAGTTGGCCGATTCGTTGTGGCTTTCATCCTGAGTCGGCTTTTCCGTTGAGCCAAATGTTAGATTGGGCTCGCTCAGTCGGCGACCACGATTTTGAACAGTTGATCGTTAAGAAGGCCGTCGATTTTTACAAATCCGACCAGCATTACCCGGTGCAATACGAGCCCAGTGGGAATGATTTCTTTTCGGCAGGACTAAATGAAGCTGATTTGATGAGGCGGTGTCTCACACGCAAGGAGTTTGGGGAATGGATTGGTGAGTTTTTTCCGGATTTTCAGCTCGGCAATCTTAGTCGACCTGTCGAGGTGACTGACTTCACGGATGGGCATCTTGTCCACTTGGTTGGTTTAAATCTCAGCCGAGCTTGGGCTCTGAGGGGAATTGCTTCGGCCTTGGAAGGGCCCGTTAGAGAGAACCTTCTGGCCGTTGCAAAAAATCATGAGCAAGCGGGTTTGCGTGATACCTTTAGTGGGCACTATGAGGGAGACCATTGGCTTGGAACCTTTGGAGTTTATTTATTAACTCATGAGGCCGATTGATTGACATCAAACACAGAATCTTCTTTGTAGGCTAACCAGATGAATCAACTTGGGAAAATCCAGCTTCTCCTAGAATCACTTTCTCAAGGAGATAACCAATTCTATGCGCAAAAACTCAAGGGAGTTCAGACCGTTTCATCTCTTGAGGAGTTTTCTGAGAAAGTCCCTTTTACCACGAAGCAGCAGCTTGCTGCGGATCAATTAGCCCATCCGCCATACGGAACCAATCTGACCTATCCGATCGAGCGATATTGTCGTTTTCATCAGACCAGCGGAACGAGTGGATCTCCGATGATCTGGTTAGACGATCAAGAAGGTTGGGACTGGGTAAAGGAGAACTGGGCATGGGTTTGGGATCAAGCGGGTGTTCGAGAGGGAGAGGCGGCTTTTTTCCCATTTTCTTTTGGTCCTTTTCTTGGGTTTTGGGCTGGTTTTGAATCGGCGTCTTATCGAGGGATACGAGCGATTCCGGCAGGAGGTCTCACCAGTGAGAGTCGCATCAAAATGATGGAGCGTCTGCGTCCTCAAGTATTATGCTGCACACCAACTTATGGCCTGCGTCTTGCCGAGATCGCGGGAGACGCATCACGGCTAGGGGTAGAAAAGTTAATTGTGGCAGGAGAGCCAGGGGGGAGTTTGCCAGAAGTCAGAGCTCGATTGAGTAACGCATGGGGAGCTGAGATTATCGATCACCATGGGATGACAGAAGTCGGACCTGTTACCGTAGGGGATCGTCATGATCCATCGCGTCTCTTAGTTCGACATGAGGCTTATTTTTGTGAGGTCATCAATCAGGATGAGCGCGGGATCGGGGAATTGGTTTTAACGACTCTCGGTCGGCACGGGTCACCACTCCTGCGATACCGAACTGGTGACCTCGTCAAACCTGATTGTGATTTTGCGCTGCAAGGCGGAATCATTGGACGGGTTGATGATATGGTTGTGGTTAGAGGAGTGAATCTCTATCCAGGTGCTGTTGAAGAAGTTGTTCGTTCCGTAAAAGAGATCTCCGAATACGAGGTGTTGGTGACGGAAGTAGACTCCATGGCGGAAGTAAAAATCCGTGCGGAAGGATCGGGTGTTGGCGAGTTAGAGCAGAGACTTCGAGAGGTCTTTAGTCTTCGCATTCCGGTTGAACAGGTTACGCAAGGAACGTTGGAGCGCTTTGAAATGAAATCAAAACGGTGGAAAACCCTCTAGAGAGGTTTCTTTTTAGATTGAGTGATATGAGGAGGCCTCAGATAGAACGCTTGGATCGAAGTTTGTAAGAGCTCATTTTGCTCCATCGAAGATCGTGAGCGCCAAGATTGGATCAAGGTAACAGCCTTGGGGTGAACCTGTTTTACGGGCACTTCTTTTGGAAGTCGTTCGGGTGACTCGAAAGTGATTAAAGGTCCTTCGAAGTCTAGGACTTCGCCAAGAAATTCGGGTTGGTTAACTAATTTTGGCTGAGAGATGACTCTTCCGCTGGAAATTTTGATCGTAAATAAGCTTCCACGGCGAGCATCTCCAACAGCAATCACTTGATTGCTCTGGTGGACTAAATCAACTCCCTCAAAAGAGCAAAGCCCGGCGACGCCACATTTTTGAGTCTGAGCAATCGCTTGTGCGGCAGCAATTCCTACGCGTGCTCCATTGTAGCTCCCTGGCCCAGTGCCAACGAGAACGGCCTGCAATCCCTCATTTTTAGGGGCTTTAGAGAGGATCCTTCGGAGGGGTTCGAAGAGGTCGCACTCTTGTGATCTCTCACAGGTAAAACTTTCTTCAGCCACGAGTTCCTCATTTCGGCAGAGTGCAAGAGTCGCATCAGAAACACTCGTTTCAAGGGCAAGGATCCAATTTGGTGGCACGTGGTGAGTTTGTCTGCGATCGATCGAGTCTCAACTTTTAAAAAAAGTTTTAGAGTCATGCGGGAAACCCTTGCGCCCTTTCGAGGGTGGAACTATCTGTAGCGGACAAATTATTTCACTTAATACTAAAACGATTTTTCTACCATGTCTGATTATGCCAAAGGTCTTGAAGGGGTTATTGCCAACGAATCTGCACTTTCAAAAGTTGAAGGGCTTGATGGGCGCCTCTCTTATCTGGGATACTCGATCGATGATTTGGTAGAACACTGTAACTTTGAGGAAGTCACCCATCTCCTTCATCGTGGGAAACTTCCAAATGCTGACGAGTTAAGTGCTTTTGAAAAAGCCCTGCGTAGTAACCGTGAGATTCCTCAAGGGGTCGTTGATTTTTTGAAGGCTGCTCCAATTGATGCAAATCCCATGGACGTGTTGAGGACGGCGGTGTCCATGTTGGGTCTCTATGATAAAAGGGCAAAAATTGGTGAGCCCGACCAAGAAGCAAATCGTGAGGTGGCTCTTGCCCTCGTCGCTCAGGCGCCAGTCATTGTTGCTTATTTCCATCGAGCTCGCCAGGGCCTTGACCTCCCACCAGTGCGTTCCGATCTTTCTGAAGCAGGACATTTCCTTTATTTGATGACCGGCCAGGAGCCATCGGAAGCAGCTACGAAGACTCTTGATATTGCCTATATCTTGCATGCTGACCACGGCATGAATGCCTCAACATTTTCTTCACGGGTCACCATAGCCACTCTCTCTGATTTTTATTCAGCGATGACTTCTGCTATTGGAACACTCAAGGGGCCTCTTCACGGAGGTGCAAACGAGGGGGTGATCAAAATGCTCCAAGAGATCGGGAGTCTTGATGCGGTTGACGCCTACGTCGAAGATTGTCTCGCCAACAAAAAGAAAATCATGGGCATTGGCCACCGGGTCTACAAGGTGCTGGATCCTCGAGCACCTCATTTGCAAAAGATGGCAGTCAAACTGACCGAAGAACTTGGTGAAACGAAGTGGATTGATATGTCTGAGCGGATTGCCACGATGATGCGCGAGCGCAAGGGCTTAAATGCAAACGTCGATTTCTATTCTGCGACCGTGTATTATTCGCTCGATATTCCAACCGATCTTTTCACGCCGATTTTTGCAATCGCCCGGATGTCAGGTTGGACTGCTCAGGTCTTGGAGCAACTGGAGGATAACCGCCTCTATCGACCACTGACCAAATACGTCGGGCCAGCGGAGCTCTCTCCAGTTCCGCCCGTTGCCGATCGTTAATTGATCTTATCGTCAGCGATGTTGCCCTTGCTTGTCCTTGCTGGGAGAACGGGCCGTCCTTGTTTTTAGAGATCTCTCTTGGTATTTTTCTCTGAGAAATGACAGAGATCGAGGCGCTCAGTAGCTACGATGCTCCAACCCTCAAGTTGGGGTCGGCAATGCATCTGCGTTTCAGGCATCCATTTTTCGTCATGATGCGCTTTTTGTATTTATTGCTGATTCCCTTCGGGGCAATCCTGACGTTTTTTGGAGAGCAGACCTTTGGGATCCTTTGTGTTTTGTTGGGACCACTCCTTTTTCTTCGAAAAGTCTTCTGGCAGTATCGATTAACTCGGGGTGCGATTTCATCTTCGCGAGCAGGGCAGCAACTCAAATGGATCTTTTCAGACCAAGGAATCCGCCATGTGGCGGATGGATATGACCGTTGGTTCGAATGGCAAGATTTCCACGAGCGATTCTTAACGCCTAAGGGCATCCTCCTCTACCTTGAGAGGGATGTTTATTTCGTGCTTCCTCAACAAGGGTTTCATTCCCCAAAGGACTTCGAAATTGTCTCGAAATGGTGCTCCGAGAAAATCCAAATTCAACAGAAATGAAGGAGGTGACTATTTATACCGACGGCGGGGCTCGAGGAAATCCTGGGCCGGGGGGATACGGGGTGGTGATGATTTTTGGAGCGCACCGAAAAGAACTCAGCGGAGCCTATGAGCATACGACGAACAATCGAATGGAGCTTCTCGCGGCAATCAAAAGTCTCGAGGTTCTCACAGAGCCTTGTCACATTCATTTCCATTCGGACTCGAAGTATCTCATCGACGCGATGACCAAACATTGGTTGTCAGCTTGGAAAAAAAGGGGGTGGCTCAAATCAGACCGAAAACCGGTGCTCAACAAAGACCTTTGGCAACGACTTGATGAAGTTGCCACTCATCACCGTATTGATTGGACTTGGGTCAAGGGTCATGCCGGTAATGAATTTAATGAACGCTGTGACGCTTTAGTTCACGAAGCGATTGATTCAGGAGAGCTGCAAATCGACCGGGGTTATGCTCAGGGCGGGATTTCTGAAGAGATGGATCTTTTTTAATTCATCGAACCCTCAGTCGCTTTCTAAGCGACACGACCATCAATGAGGATTATATTGTCCCTATTCATGAAGGCTCCGAAACTGTTTCTACTCAGTCTTTTGCCTGCATCGGGTCTGATCTTTAGCGATGGGGCGGATCCGCCAGCAAATGTCGAGACGGCGCCAACGGGGGCTTATGCAGGGAGTGGATGGCAGTATCAATTGCAGTTTTTCCTATTCCACGGAACCATGATTTCCCCAAAACACTTCGTCACGGCGGCGCATGGTGGCAATTCAGCGACGGAAGTCGTTCACCATGCTTTCTTTAATGAGACGGGCGAGGTGGTCTATCACATCAAACCAGGCACTCGACAAATCATCGGTGAAACGGATTTGGCAGTCTTTGAGATTTGGGAGAGTTTCCCTCACTACGCTCCTCTCTACACAAAGGCCGATGAAGAAAGAAAAGAAGTGGTCATCTGCGGGCGAGGAGTGGGGCGAGGTGAAGAAATCCCAGGTCGAGGTTGGAAGTGGAGTGATGATGACTCCACCCGTAAGTCTCGGTGGGGTCGTAACCTTATCGATGGATCGTTGATCTCAGGAGAGAAAGACCTCCTCTTTTTTGATTTTGATAATCAATTAGGACAAGATGAGGTTGGCGCCACCGGGGGAGATTCGGGTGGAGGGTGGTTTATTTCAGATAATGGTGTTTGGAAGTTAGCAGCTGTAAGCTTTTCAGTAGATGCTTCCTATCGTTTTGATCCCAATGATTCTCAAGAGTTGCCATTTCGAGGCGTGCTTTATGAAGTTGGCGGGATTTACTTAGGAAGTGATGCGAATGGATGGAATTTGATTCCGAGATTCGGATCGTCTACTGATCCAGCGAGGGGATCTTTCTATCGAAAATCTCATACATATGGATCTCGGATTAGTAGTTCTCAAGTTGAACTGGAAGCGATCATCAGTCCGGCAATTCAGGCTGCAGAGCTTTCACCAACCGAGCGGCTAGAAAGCTGGCTGGCGCAGGCCGGGCAGTCCCTCGAGACCGCGTTTCATCAAGATCCTGATCGAGATGGTTTGACAAACCTCGAAGAGTATTTGGTCGATACTGACCCAACGACCAGTGAATCAAAAATCCACCCTTTCGACGTGGAGTTTCTCCCAGGAGAAATCCACCGCTTCAAGCTTGTTGAAACCCTTGATCTGGAGGGGAGATCTTTGGAAACCGAAGTCCAGTCTTCCCGAGATCTGGTGACTTGGACTCCCCAGAGTGGGATGGTCGAAGTTTCCTCAGTCGGAAATGCAGCAACTGGGAGGCGGACAAGGATCCTCGAAGTTGTCCACGATGACACCGAGACGCAATATTATCGTCTAAAGATCAGCCTTTAGAGTCTGGGTTTGGGAGGTTTGACTGGGCTTTGCCAAGCTGGGGCTCCAGTGAGTTTGATTTTGCGTTTGTAAATGCGTTTCTGGGTGGCGATGTAGAGCAGATTCTCGTGGAGGTAGCAGTAATTGACTCTTCCGTCTTCATAAGCGGGCTTCGGCAACACGAGTTGGACGCGCCCTGGTTGGTCAAAGATTTGGAGACCTGCCTCAGTGCCCATCAAGAGATGCCCATTGGTGGCGCTGCATTGTCCATCGAGTGCGCAGTTTTTGTCAGTCGTTGCGCGTTGAGCGTAGAAGTAGGGTTGGCCGTTGGTCACACTTCCATCAGCAAGGACCTCAAAGGTGTGCGCAAAGGGATCATTAAACTCGCAAACAATGAGCTGAGTTTGATCTGCGCTCAGGCCGATCCCATTGGGATGATCAAAGCGAAATTGGTGTTGGGTTTTCCCATCAAGAGAGAATTGGTGAATCGTGCGATTCGCGGGGCTAGAGAAGAACACATGGCCTTGGTGAGAGACGACAATGTCGTTTGCTTTGGCTTCGCTTTTCAAGGTTTTGAAGTTTCCACTTTTGAGGTCATACTCGCGGACTTCGAGACCGGCTGTGTAGAGTTTGGTTCCATCAGGCCCGAGGGCAATTCCATTGGCTCTTGCGGAATCTTTTGCAAATAAAGATTGCTGCCCGTCAGGAGTGATTTTGAAGATTTCATTATCGGGAACATCGGTAAAATAGAGTGTTCCATCTGCGGTGAGCGCAAGTCCTTCTGCCCAAGTGTGTCCTTCAGAAACGAGGTTCCAGCCTTCCCCAGGGATCAGCCATTCCGAAGCTCGTGATTGACACTTCTCAGGATGAGTGGCGACGGGAACCTGACCGTGATCTTTCCAGAGCCATGTGAGCGCTTCTTCTAGAATTTTGTTTCCTTCCTCCCGACTGTGCCCCCCTTGATCCCAACGGTGAGTGTGCTCGTAACCTGCGAATTCAAGGGCGCGCTGCATGGTCTGATTTGCCATCCACCAGTCCCCTCCGTAGATATTGAGATCATTTTCACCATCCTGCAGAAAAATCCGAAGAGGCTTTGGCTCTGTTTTACGAATGAGGGTTGGGTAGTCGTTTCCTCCACGAAGCCCGACATAGGTGCCAATCATCGAATAAACCCGGCGAAAGTGGTCTGGCCTTTCCCAAGCGGCAGTGAATGCGGCGATGGCTCCTGATGAGGCACCGCATAAGCCTCTGTCATCTGGGTTGCTAGAGATGTTGAGACCGAGGGCAGGAATGATTTCCTCGATCAAGAAATTTGCGTATCGAGGCCCCATCCCGTCGTATTCAAAAGATCGATTAAAGCGAGGTTGTGCATCTGGGTGAGAGGCTGGGAGGACTCCGGGATTGATAAAGACGCCAACAGTCACAGGCATTCTACCTGCTTTTATCAGGTGGTCGAAAACGTCCGGGACGTATCCTTTCTTGCCTGGAGAGTTTACAAATCCACCTCCATCTTGAAAGACCATCAGACAGGCAGGAGTTGACGGGTCATACTCTTCGGGGACGTAGACCCAATAATCTCGGTGCGTGCCCGGAAAAATTTTGGATTCGTTCCACTGGTGTTTGGTCAGTTTTCCAGCGCCAAAAACTGGCATGACGATTAGAAGGAGAAATAAACTTCGCACTGTTAGATTTAACAGGCCCTCCTCGCAGAAAGAAATCATGAAATCGAGCTCTTGATTCATTTCTACAAAAAAACCGCTCCTTGATTGGAGCGGTTTTAAAAGCGAGATAACAAGATATTCAATTAGTCCATTTTACGGATCCGTAGATTACGGAAGTAAACCAAACTTCCAGGGTCATGCCCTTGCAGGGCGATTGTTCCCTCTCCAATCCGTTTGGTTTTGTCAGCATGGTCTTTGGGCTGAGTGTATTCGTTGGTTACTTTTCCGTTGATGGTGATAGTGACTTTCTTGCCTTTGACTTTGATGTTGTAGGTAAACCACTCGTCATCTTGGTGTCCTGGTTCTCTCAGATCTTGGAAGCTGTAGATACTTCCGGTCTTACGCCAATCTGAGTGGGTCGCATTGACCTGTGCTTCATGACCGATTGAAGGCCAGCCATTGTCTTGATATTTGGTGTGAAAGAAAATGCCAGCATTTGCATTTTTGGCGGTCTTAACTTCGCATTCGAATTCAAAGTTTTTGAAGTTAGCGTTCCCATTTTCTCCGTAGAAGAGGTGAGCTCTCTCTCCTTTGACTTTGATGGCGCCATCTTCAACAGAGAATGTAGCCGGGTTTTCAGAGTTTACCTTCCAGCCCTTGAGCGTTTTTCCGTCGAACATATTCACCCAATCCCCAGCAGAAGCAAGTGAGCTTGCAAATGCGAGGCCTGTCATCATGGAAAGAAATGATTTTATCATAGAATTAAGAGATTAGTCGGCGAAGGTTCTTTGAAAGAATGAGCTTCGTCGAGTTCCTAATTAGACGGGTTATTCTTTGACCATCTGTCACCCTTTCCCTGTTTTTAAGAAATGGAGAACCGATTTTTTACTCTCCTAGGTGCTGAAGCCTCCCACTTTTCGCTGCGGGCTCACAGGAAGGTAGCGCGAGGCGAACCCCTCGAGCTTTGTGTTCGGTCTCCTCGAATTCTGCTTCGGGTTGAGAGTCCGCGACAATCCCTGCCCCGACGTGATAATCAAGGTGACCCTCTTCATAGATGAGAGTGCGAATTGCGATGTTGAATTGAGATTCTCCGTTAAATCCCAGGTAGCCGAGTGTTCCCGTGTAAAGTCCCCGGGGCGTTGGTTCGAGCTCGCTGATGATTTCAGTCGCTCTTTTTTTTGGAGCGCCCGTGATAGAGCCTCCCGGAAGAC
>JALRJZ010000089.1 GCA_023261045.1 Akkermansiaceae bacterium | reverse complement strand
GGGAACCTTCGAGCGGATAGGGTGCCGTCCGGTGAGAACGCTCGCTCGGGTTGGTGAGCAAACGGGAGCTGCAGCGTAAAAACGATCAAAAACAAGCCCCTCGGAAGCCATTTGATCAAGAGTAGGGGTTTTTACGAAAGGATGACCATTGTAGGAGGTGTCACCCCATCCCTGGTCGTCCGCCATCACAAGAATGATGTTTGGTTTGTCAGCTTCAGAGTGTGAAATGCTGATGCCAAAAACGTAGAGCAATAGGATGAGGCGGTGAGAAATCATAGAAGAGTCTATCGGGATTTCCCTTCTAGCTACTTGAGGACGAATGATTTTGAAACGTTTCTTTTCTCTAAGGCCCTTTTCTCATTATTCGATCGATCTGAGTTGAGTCATCAGCCAAAAGGCATTAACCAAGGGCGGTATGAGCGATTCAGTGCCCGAAAGAATTCTTTCTGTGGTTGTTCCGATGTATAACGAGGAAGGGACACTTGCTGAAGTTCTTGGAAAGATTTTGGTGCAGAAAATGGTGGGAGAGGTGGTCTTGGTAGATGATGGATCTTCAGACCGAACAGCTCAAATCGCCCGCCAATGGGAAAACGATGACGAGCGTGTTCGATTCATTCAGCATCACGTCAATCAAGGAAAAGGCGCTGCCTTGCGCACGGGGTTTTTACAGGCGAAAATGCCCTACGTCATCGTTCAAGATGCGGATCTCGAATATAATCCCGAAGAATTCTATAAGGTCGTTTCTCCCCTTGCTGATGGGCGTGCTGATGTGGTCTACGGTTCTCGCTATCTCAAAAAAGACACGAGAGTTGTTCTGCGGTTTTGGCATACGATGGGAAATCGGTTTCTTACTTTGCTCTCGAACATGATGAGCGACCTCCATGTCACAGACATGGAGACTTGCTATAAATGCTTTCGTCGTGAAGTGATCCAAGCCATTCCTATTGAGGACAATCGATTTGGGTTCGAACCAGAGGTAACCGCCAAACTTGCAAAAATGCAACTTAGAGTCATGGAGACCTCGGTGAGTTATTACCCGAGAAGTTACAAAGAGGGTAAGAAGATTGGGGTAAGAGATGGCTTTCGGGCAATTTGGTGCATCATCCGCTATAATGTTCTCGATCGTGGTGTGATCGAGTGGCAAAGATCGACTAATGAGTAATCAACTCAAGGGAAGTTTAGGATGGGGGTTTTGGGTGAGTTGGCTCTTGGCGATTGCTTGGAGTCTCTACCGCTGTCTAACAAATGAGGCTTGGATTCTTGATGATGAACTCACTCACTATCTGATTTCTAAGGATGTATGGAGTGACCCCAAAGAGTTGTGGCATCCATGGAGTCGTCCAGGGAGAAATCTTTTACAATTTGTTCCCGCTTACTTTGGACTGACCGCAGCTCGTCTATGGACCTTGTTTCTTGCCGGGTTCGCTCTCTGGTTGGCTGGGCGAGAAGCAAAGCGAATCGGCATGCAAGGAGTGGCCTTTCTTCCTTTGCTGATTGGTTTCCAATGGTGGTTTCCCGAGTTAAGTTACCCGGTGCTTACCCAGACTCCGTTCATGGTGAGCTGGATTGCTGCGATCTATTTCTCCATGCGAGAGCGGTGGGTCATTGCTTCTTTATTATGGGGATATCTTCCACTGGTGAGGCATGAAGGAATCGTCCTTTCAGGGTTATGGGGCCTTTGGGTCATTTTTGGCCCGGGAGGATTTGCACGCCATTTGTTAAAGGGAAAGTGGAGAGATTCTTTAGAAGCTTTTCCCAAAGCACTTTGGTATGGATTTTGGACTTTTGTTCCTCTGATCGTGATGAACATCGCAAGTGGTTTGATGCGAGGTGAATGGCCTTATCAGCTGCTTTTTGAATCGAAGCCTACTGAGTATTATGGTTCGGGATCCTTGTGGTTGTATCTTAAGCATCTCATCATTAATTGTGGGTTTCCCGTTGTCATTTTGATGGTCATCGGGCTTTGGAAAAAGTGGCGGCAATTTGAATGGAAAATGCTCTTATGGTGGACCTATCCGGCCTATTTTTTGCTGCATAGTGTCATTTATTGGAAAGGCCTATTTGCCTCGGGGGGGTATTATCATTTCATTATGCCCATGGCGCCTGCGATTGGCTTAGTTGCGCTGCGGGGTCTGCTTTTTTTAAGAGAGAAATATGGGCAGCGAGTGATTGGCTGGAGTCTTGTAATCGTCGTGCTAGGGGGCTTGATGATGCCTCATCAGCAATATGTTGTTTCCGATAGTCACATCGATGGGATGCCCGAGGTTCACAAAACTTATCAACTCATTGCTCCCCCGATGAAGCTCAGTCGTTATGGAACAGGAATCAAAGAGGCCACGTTTTATGTCCGAGAGCATTTTGAGAATCTTCCAGTACTTGCTCACCATATTGGAGTGACTTATTGGCTCGAGGGATGTCAATCGCTCCAAAAACTAGAGGCTTGGGGGGAGGGTAATACTCCTGAGGCCCTTGGCTCTGGGACGGTTTTTATCTGGGATGTGCATAATTCGGTCGATTTCCATGGAGTTTCTGAGCAACGTCTCGCAAACAATCACTGGAGACTGTTAGAATCATTTGCTTTCGATTCGGTGAAGGTGTATCAAAAACAATGATTGCATAGGCGATGGATGCTTCGCGAGTGATACGTGTTTCTTTGATTCGTGACCAAATGTGGTGATCAAAGAGGTGATTGTATGCATTTTAGGAAAATGAAGGTTGCGATTTTAGGAGCGAGTCCGAAGCCGGAGCGTTATTCGTATCAGGCACAACAACTTCTTATGGATTGCGGGCATGAGGTTTTTCCAGTGAGTCTCTCTGGTCGGGATATTTTAGGAGTGAAGGGGACGGCTGTGATTCCTTCGGGGATGGATGTCGTGACGATTTATCTCTCGGCTTCACATCTCAACGGATTGATTGAGGTTCTTGTTGCGGCTGCGCCTCAAAAAGTGATTTTTAATCCCGGCTCTGAGAATCGAGAGGCGAAAGATCAGCTTGAGGCTCATCACATTCAAACCCAGGAAGCATGCACCTTAGTGCTTTTGCGAACTGGGACCTTCTCAGTGGATTGGTAGGGATATAACGACGACTTGGGTAAGCGTTTTATTTCTTCTCGAAGCGAGAGAAGTATCGCTCAAAGACATCAGGAAAATGCTTTCTTAGAGCGAGATCCCATTGACTTTGGGAATCGAGTTTCAGAGAGCCACTTGGACCGGTTAAATCATCCAGAGAGATTGTCTCTGGTAATTGAGTAGACCATGGATTTTCCCAGCGAAAAGTCGCCGTGTATTCTCCCCGATGCCATGCCATTGCGATACCCGTAATTCCGCAGTAGGAGGTAATGGTCACTTGAGTCAACTCTTGGTCTTGTCGTTGAAGAAGTGAGTTTCCAGGTAAGTGGTGGTAAGTTTCCTCGGGATAACCTAGGTAGTCGAGAATGGAGGGTAAGAGATCAAGATGAGAAGCACTGATTTGATCTGGAGCTTCAGTGCCTTCTGGCCACTTAATCATGATTGGAACTTCAGTTTGCTCCGCTTCGAGCGATGAACAATGAAACCAAGATCCATTTTCTTGAAATTCTTCACCATGATCTCCCGTGATGATAATCAGAGATTGTTTAAAGCGGTTCTGCTTTTTAAGAGTGTCAACGAATCGCGAGATCTCATGATCAATCCAAGCAACAGCATTGAGGTAGCGCTTGCGGACTCTCTCAATATCTTTTGATTGAGGATAAGCATGGAATCCACCTGATGGCTCGTATTCTGTATAAGGTGGATCAAATGATGGATGCCATTCGTAATCAAAGTGGGTGGCATCATAAGCAAGCAGATGAAAATTCCCGCTCACAGAGCTCGCTCTCACCGCTTCAATCGCTTCTTCCAGATTCTTGAGTTCACGTTCAGCAACCTTTAGTTTCGAGAAGTCAGAACCTGCGGGAGCACTTTTGAAAAGATGCACTCCAAGTGGGAGGCCAAAATTCGTTGCCCCCATGCTTTGATAAGAGACATCACAAACAGTGCGGGCCTGGGTCTGGTAGTTGGCATTCTGAAGAGCCAGAATGAATGGGGACGGCTCGATGACCCCATCATTTGAAATCTGATCGACGGCATCTCCCCAATAAGGAGGGATTTGACCGTTGAAGATCGAATACCAAGAGAGGTGAGTGGCATTGGAGGCAGCCCAAGTTCTCCCTAGTTTTTGGCACTCTTTATCACGAAAATGTGTTAAAAAAGGAGCATGTTCTGGAGCGATCGCGTCGGCTCGCAGACTTTCTAACAAAAAGACGTAGATGTCCGGACGATGAGTAACAGGCTGAGACACCTCCGGCGTCTCTCTTTTTCTCCAAGCTGCGGTGTAGGAAACAAGGCCAGGCTCCGGTTTGATAGGGGTGAGATGAATCTCGTAAGAATTCTGTTCCATTCGTAAGGCCTTGCGAGACTTCCAAGCGAATCCGGTGGCTTTTTCAGTCGCAATCCCGGCCCAAGTGAGCGCAAGAGCCATGGCAATCCAAGTTGGCAGCAGTGCCATTCTAAATGGTTTTTTTTGAGAAAGATAAAAACTCAAATAACAAAGACCGCATAAAAACAAAACGGCAAGCAAGAGTCCGATAAGAAAAACAGAAGGAGGTTTCTCAAATCCAGCTGCCGAGAGCTGACGGGCGATATTAAGAGGCCCATCTTCATCGATCTTATTGATCACAAACCGCAGAGAGTTTTTCCAAAAGATAATGGCGAAGGCATCAGCACCCAGAAATCCTGGGATTACCGCAGGGATCACCCAAGGAAGGTAACGCAGTTTGTGAGGAGCTGCCATGCTCGCAATTCGGGCTCCAAGCCAGAAGAAGCAGAGAATGATAAAGGCAGTCAGAACGCGACCCGTGGCAGCAGAGATGAGCTCGCCTGTGCTTAAGGGAAGGGTTACTAAAACTAAGATGTTGTGTGTCGAATAAATGAGAAGAGAGAGCGTGAACCAAATCCAATTAAATGGGGTTGGTCTGCGGAGCCACGAGCGCAAGATTTCAAGCGGGTTGACGCGGTTTAAAAAAAACCAAAGCCACCCTCCGAGAGTGGCGCCCACAAGAAGGTGACGCGTTGCAATGGTAAGATTATCAGCGAAACGTCCTGGCTCTAGAATCCAAGACGCCCTCCATTCTGGTTTGATGAAGAAGGCTAGATAAGGAATGAGCGCAACAAGCACGCCGCCCAACCAACAAAGGTAATGGCCAAAACGATTGCGAGGAGACTCCAGTTGCACAAGGTGCAGATCATGTTTCTTTTTTGAGAGAATTCAACCCACTTGACGATAATCTTGGAGATCGAACGGTGATCTCATAAGCTCAAGGCACTCATGAACTCAGTCGGGGTTGATTCATCATCATCTTCCAATCCCTTATTATCTTTGAGGTGGTGCAGCTTCAATGACAGTGGCTCCATTTTGCTCGCTAATAATCAAGATGCTAAAGCGTTCAACCTTTGAGAGTCCGGTGGTACTGACGCTGGCATAGTCAAATTTCCCGCGGAGATCGGTGTAACCATCTTTGAAGAAGACGACCCCTTCATTCGTTCGCGCGTAGACTTTGACATACGTTTTAGAAAGCGGCTTGTTGGTTTTACTGTTTTTAACTGAGAGGATTCCCATGCTTTCTGCGAGAGTTGTCTTCAGATCGTTTGAGTAGAGAGCTTGTGACACGATTTTACCTTCTCCAATCACTTCCACGATGATGTTGCTGGTAAGATACTTCTTGGGGAGATCAAAATTCAGAGGCTCACCGTTTTTCGGGAGTTTCATTGTTGTTGAATGGTTTGGCCGAATGATCGAAAACTGTGAAGTGCTGCCAGAGACAAATGGATTGGTGCTAAAAAGGAATTCGAGGTCGATTTCGTAGTAGTTGACGATGACTTCTCCGATATTTCGATGATGTAAGGTGGCCGATGGAGAGGTGATCTTTAACTCAAGACTTGGTTCTCGATCGGCTGCAGCATTTTGCTCCTGAGTGCGATTTCCTGCCTCAATGATTGTTGAATCATCGCCTTCAATCTCACGGATTTGGGAAAGTATTTCGCTGAAGAGAATCTTCCAGCGGTCAATGGGGTAGGATTGATATTTTTTTGCGATTTGTCGGGCCTTTTTGATGTCAGCTTCGTAGAGAGCACCGTAGGCTTGAAAATAATCAAACTGCATCTGGGTCTTAAGATCTTTGCCATCGATCTTTTGAAGCTGAGTCAGTGCCTCATCAACGCGGTCCTGAAGGAAAAGATAGTAGGTGAGACTGAGGCGATCCATTGCTTCCAGAGAAGAGCGTTGGCTCAAAACTGTGAGTAAGCTTTGGTATTGCTCTCGAATCATAGGATTGAGAATCCGATTTTCTCCTCCAAGCTGGTGGGCTCGGTGGTTCATAAGGGGTTTGTATTCGAGGTGTTGATAGGCTCTTCGAGCAATGGGATCGATCGTGATGAGATCTGATTTTAAGGCTAAACCACATTGGTTGAGATATTGATCTTGCATGTGTAGGAACTGAGCGATGCCATTACGGTCTCCATGGGCAATACAGTAGCTATAAAGGGTCGGGTGGTAGAGGCCTCGATTTTTGAGAATACTCAGGGCTTCCTGGTAAAAGTTTTTACTCTCTCGGAAACGCCAAGCAATTTTATCGAGGTCGATGATGTGGAGGTTTTGCTGACGCAAGTATTCTAGGACAACCGACTCTTGCGCCCATTGGCTGACCCAATTCCACGAGGATTGATCAATTTTGGTGGGTTGATCGACCACCTTAAAATCTTGGTTATTAGCCATGGCGATGACCTCACCATTTTTTGAGAGGTGGGCAGGGTAACTTGAGAACGCGCCTGACTCTGGAAAATAAAAGGCTAATTCGGAACGGAAAGTGGAATAAGGTTCTAAGAGGATTGGTTTTGTAATGGTGATTTTTTGCCCTAGCAGTGGGACTGATCCTTGAGGAAGTTGAGTAAGGAGATCGAGTCTCTGTTGTGAGCTTGTCGTGTTGGTGACGACAATCTGAGAACCATAGGCAAGTCCCCGGACAAACTCTTCAGTGATGAACTGGTCGATTTTTTGCCCGTTTTCGACTCGGAATCGGTTGTTTCGATCGAAGTAGTTCTGACTCACGAGAATGGGAGGTCGATTTTTTGCGAGGTCGGCTTCCCTGATTTCTCGGTGGAAAAACAACACAGAATCACCAGCTGTAAATTCGAGTGATCCATTTTTAATCTCGTCTTGATGTTTCGGGGCCGAGAAAGGCAGATCCAAAACAGCGAGGGCGAGAAGCATTTCATGAGCATTGCTTGTTGCTAATCCCAGATGACGAGATCCAAAGCCGGGCTTGAGGCCATGTTTTGCAAGGTCGATCCAGAATTGGTTGACTGGGATTAATTCCGCTAGGTGCTCCGAAATGGGTAAGTGGTAATAGTTGTTTTCCGCCCATTCTTTTGTAGGGCCCACACTTCGGTAAAGTTGTTCAAGTCTTAACGCGAGTTTTTCTGTTTCTGGGGATGCACCAAAGGGATCGTCTCCTAATCGGGCAGATTTTTCATCACGCATTTCCTTGGACAATTCAAAGAGTGCTTCTGATTGCTTTCGGGCACGGGAGAGTCGAGATTCTTTGTCAGCGATTGCATCTGCTGATGCTCGATCGACTCCTCGGCCGAGCGACCGGCGACCACTGACAATTCCGTCAGCACCCGGTAATTCAGCAGCGTTGGCAAAGGCAGTCGCAGCATTTCGTTTTTTGCCAGCATAGGTATCACCAAATCCACCCCCACCAAGTGCCGCTCCAAAAAGCTGTTGTTCTCGCCCTCGGTCAGGTGGAGTGAGTGACAGTCGATGATGAAGATCTAAAATGAGCGCCTGTGTTCGTTTTGAATCTTTCTGCGAGAGCAGAATCTTCTCGAAGGTGTTCAGCCGCGAATATTCAAAAGTTTCTAGGTATTGATCGAGCGGTTTTCCTAAAAGATAATCATCTAAAAATGTTCGATCTTTTTTGTTTGCTAGGTGCGGGAGAATGATCTGCCGGAAATAATCTGGGTCTTTTTGTGAGAGGAAAAAGTTAAGTTCGTGGCTGGAATATTGGGAATACTGTTTCGCTTTCTCTTCTTTAGTCAGTTGATTCCAACCGGTAAGAAAAGAGAACTCTCTGAGAATTGGGTCATTGTTTAAACTCAGAAGGTAACGATAGGCAGATTCAAGAGTGTCGAAGATTTCAAACTGGGTATTCGCTAAATCAGGAAGGTTTAGTTTTTCCCCTTTTTTAAGAAGGGTGACATGATCTTTTTCGGTAAATTGGCGCCTTGGATCCAGAGACTGCCCAAGGCGAATATCTTGTAACTGAGTGGCGCGGTCCTTAAGAGAGAGATTCTCGTAGGTCGTTCCATCGGGATCCACAAGAAGGAGGTGAAGATGTTGACGATCTCCAAAGGCATCCAAGTTAATGATAATCTTCTGCTCTTTGTTTGGAATGAGATTTGCAAGGAGGACAGGGTCATTGATGAGAAAGTCGAATGAAGGAGATTGATTGGCGCTTTTTTGGCCTTCTGCGAAACGGTTCGAGGCTTGTTTGGGCACGGCTCCGGCTGGTGCTGGTGCAGCAACTGGCTTTCGTTGGAATTTATCTCCACCTGAGAGCCGCTCTTCACCCGACTCGGTATTGCGTAATGCCCACGGGTTTAGGAGGATTTCAGGTCGAGAAAGCATATTGCCGGGATATTTTTGCAAATAGCGACGTTCTAAAATGTAGCGAAGTTCATCACCCAAGTTTCGACCGCTAATATAGAGGCTGGGGAGATGGCGAGTTTGACTTGTCATCAAACTGTTGCGTTGAGAGCCGTGAAGATTTTCGAAAAGTGTTGCTTCAGGTAGAAATCGAGTGGCGACAAGATGAAGGCGAGTGAGTTCATCGGCATTAGAAATCTCAATTTCTAAGTTCTTGTCTGTAACTGTCACTCGAGAGAGGTGAGATGGGAGACGTCTTGGGAGTTCCAAAGCACGAGTCTCATTGAAGCAGTGGTTGAGAGAAACAGTCCCTCGGCTCACCATGATAGTGAGTCTTTGATCACTCTCTTTTAGATGGAGTTGGTAGTCACCAGCCGGGAGGTTTTGAGCGCTCAAGGTGTTCTTGTTTGCCTTAAGTCTCGAGAACTCATCGTTAATCACTCCTCCCAGAGATTGTGAAAAGAGAGCGACTGATTCTCTGTTGAGCTCGCCCCCAAAAGGGACTGATAATTCCTGGCCTTCTGTGAGGCTAATGGAATGAGGGTAATCACGATGATGTTTGGGTATTTGATAGGTTCTGAAGTGACCGGAGGCTTCCCGTGCCGTGATTGATTCAATGTCTTTCAGCGCTCCTAGATCAAGAGAGCCATTCTGGTCTGTTTTGAGTGTAAGACTGCGCTGATTTTTAAATCCTTTTCGGCGAAGAGTGATGGTGAGGAGTTGATCGGAAAGAGGTTCTCCATTTCGGCCAAGATAATCGAGTTGATAGGCCTGATTAATTTGGCTGAGGTAGAGATCACCAATTCTTTCGTTTCTTAGAAATTCATTGACTGAAAAAGCACGTGAGTCGCTGAGTTCCACTTCTTGAGCTCCCTGGCTGGCGACTTTGATTTTAGCTCGCAATGTGGCGGTCAGCTGAGTGATTCGGTCAGGCACTCTGAAATTGTGAGTCAATTCGCGATCATCAGAGAGATTGAGCTTGGAAATGCTCGTTGTGGTTTTGATCCCATCAAGGTTTATTGATTCGAGATGTAAACTTGCGGAGTCGATCTGAGTTAATGAAATCGTTTTCCCCGCAACGCTTAGGG
>JALRJZ010000088.1:6167-9838 GCA_023261045.1 Akkermansiaceae bacterium | reverse complement strand
GAGCCGGTGGTAGTTTTCTAGGCCATGATCTTACTGGTAATAAGAACTATTCGGAAGATACCGCCCAAAAAATTGACGAAGAGATCAAAACTCTCATTGATGGTGCCTATAAGTTGGCTGAAAAACTTCTCAACGAAAATCGAGAGACTCTTGATAAGATTTCTCAGGCCTTACTTGAGTTTGAAACACTCGATGCCCAGCACATCCGGGACATCATCGAACATGGAGAAATGAAGGATCCTCCTAAACCTCCAGAGCCACCTGAGCTTCCTGATGAGCTCAAGAAGGAAGAAAGTCCAGAGAGCCTCGAAGATCATTCGAAGGGTCAAGATGAGGACCCGATGCCTCCTGAAATCGTCGGTGCTCCCGCATAAGTCATATCAAACGCGAAGGTGTTCGTCGCCTTCCAGAGAATTAAAAAATAATGGAACAAGTTGTAATTATCGGAACCGGATGCGCGGGATGGACCGCTGCGATCTACACTGGTCGGGCAAACCTCTCTCCCTTGGTCTTGTCAGGGACTCAACTCGGAGGGCAGTTAACAACGACAACTGAGGTCGAAAACTTTCCTGGCTTCCCTGATGGAGTGATGGGTCCAGAGCTGATGGGGCGGATGCAGCAGCAGGCTGAGAAATTTGGAGCACGTGTTGAGTATAAAAAAGTCGATCACCTCTCAAGGGGGGATGATGGGCATTTTACCATTACAACAGATTCGGGAGAGGAGATTAAAAGTCAGACCATTATCATCGCGACTGGTGCTGCTCCTCGCTACCTGGGCTTAGAAAATGAAATGAGTTTGATTGGCCATGGTGTTACTTCCTGTGCGACATGTGATGGAGCCTTCTATCGTGATGTGCCTGTCGCAGTTGTTGGGGGAGGTGATTCTGCCTGCGAGGAGGCAAATTTTCTCACTCGCTTTGCTTCGAAGGTTTATTTGATTCATCGCCGAGACGAGCTACGCGCCTCTAAGATCATGGCTGAACGCGTTCTCGCAAATGAAAAGGTCGAGCCGATTTGGAATTCTGGAATTACCGAATATCTCACAGACGATGATGGTGAAGTGAGAGCGGTGACTCTCGAGAATTTCCAATCAGGAGAACAATCAGAACTCGAGGTGAAGTGCGTTTTTGTGGCTATTGGTCACGTTCCTAATGCTCAGTTTGTAGGTGATTTGGTCGATTTGGATGAGAATGGGTATATTCTTCAAAATTCTCGTGGAACGGGCACGAAGACTCCTGGAGTCTTTGCAGCTGGAGATGTCGCCGATCACGTCTATCGCCAGGCAATCACTGCTGCTGGTCAAGGTTGTGCAGCTGCCATTGAGGCGGAGCGTTACCTCGCTGATAGTGAGTAGTCAGTAATGTCAGGGCAGGAGGTGCGTTTCTGAGCACCGCTCAATGGCATCGGCGAGCGCTGATTTGGGGTCTTCCCAGGTTGGGAGGAATTCTTGGGCGACAAATCCCTCGTAATTGGTGCTTTTGATGGCCTCGATAATCGCTGGATAGTAGAGCTCTTGGGTCTCATTGATCTCATGGCGTCCCGGGCAGCCAGCGGTATGATAGTGACCGATATAAGGAGAAATTTCTTTGATCGTCGCGATGATGTCTCCTTCCATTATTTGCATATGATAAATGTCATAAAGGAGCTTGAAACGTGGTGAATCTAGCTCTTGGCATAAAGCCACACCCCACTCAGTTCGATCACACTGATAGTCAGGGTGATCAACTTTTGAGTTCAATAACTCCATGATCAGTGTCACGTCGTGTTGCTCGGCAAGATCAAGAAGAGGACGAAGCCCGGTGGCGCAATTTTTTAGGCCTTCTTCATCGGTAAGGTTTTCTCGGTTTCCCGAAAAGGTGATCACATTTGGGATGCCAGCGTTTGCAGCTTCTGGAATGAGTTGAGAGTAGATTTCCAATAAAGTGGGATGATTGGAGCACTTGTTGAATGCGTTCTCAATACGTCCAATCCCACTCGGGTGCTCTGGAGCTGCCGTAATTGGACATGTCAGTCCATAGGAAGTGATCTGCTTGACCTCATTGGGATGCAATAAATCGATCCCATCAATACCCAGATCGACGCACCACTCGGCGAGAGTGCTGAGCGGGGTTTTATCGAAGCACCATCGACAGACAGAATGTTTAACGTGTGACATCTCTATTGAGGCTCGGAAGCAAAGGAACGGGTTTCAAAACGCATGAGATCTGGAATGAAGGTAAGAGGAATCGCCCCAGTGGGGCCATTTCTATTCTTCGCTAGAACAAGTTCAGCTTCCCCATCGTCTTCGTCTCTCTCTTCTTGATTATCAACGTAGTAAACCTTTCGGTAAAGAAGGCCAACCATATCGGCGTCTTGCTCGATCGACCCAGATTCTCGCAGATCTGACATGCGCGGTACTCCAAGAGAGGAACCGGTGCGGCCTTCAGGTCCTCGGTTGAGCTGGGCTAGAACAATCACTGGCACATTAAGTTCCTTTGCCAGAGCCTTAAGTCCTCCCGAGATTTCCGCAATTTCACGTTCCCGCGAGTTTGAGGCTTGTCGCGAAGTAGAGCGCATCAACTGAAGGTAGTCGATGGCGATGACGCTAATGCCTTCGTCTCGATGTTTCCGCCTCGCTTTGGCTCTTAGATCATTAATAGAAATTCCCGCTGTATCATCAATGAAGAGTTTTGCTGAAGAGATCTCAGAAGAGGCCTGTTTAATTCGCTCGAGATCGCCCTTGTTGGGTTGATAGCCTTTTGTGAGTTTTGCGAATTGAAAGCGAGCTCTGGAGAAGACTAATCTTTGAACAATTTGCACCGTGGACATCTCGCAAGAGAAAACCATCGCTGGCTTTCCAGAGGTAATGGCAATGTGCTCAACAATGTTCATCATCAGTGAGGTTTTTCCCATTGATGGTCTCGCAGCGATGACAAACATGTCTGGAGCCTTTAGACCGTTACACATTTTATCGAGATCTGGATATCCCATACTCATCCCACTGATTCCGCGGTCTCCAGCCAGAAATTCCTCAAGGTATTTCATGACCTCAACGACCGCTGATTTTATGTTCATTTCCTCGGTCGTTTCCGCTGATTCTCGAATTTCAAGAACCTTCTGTTCTACGGTATCGAGGAATTCCTGGACGTCCTCGGGGTCATCATAAGCTGTCGAAATTGATTCAGTGCATGATTTGATGATATTTCGCAAGATGTGCTTCTCTTTGACAATCGCGAGATGGGAATCGAAGTGGGCTGCCGTCGGAGCGTAGGTGAATATTTCGGTGATCGCAGCGGGTCCCCCAATAAGGTCTAGCAAATCTCGATCCATGAGATGTTGCGTAAGAGAAACTAACTCGACGGTTTTCCCATTTTCAAAGTGCTCCACGAGCACCTCAAAGAGCTTGCCATGAGAGGGGACGTAGAAGTGAGCAGGCGTCAGAGTGCCTTCGATCGCGCGTCCGATATATTCCTCCGGATCCTGAATCATTGAGCTCAGAACACTCTTCTCGGGGCCGACAGCGTGGGGAGGTGTTGCTAAATGATCTTTTTGCGATTTTGTCCCTCCATCATGAAGTTTGAGAGCTTCTTGAGAGGGGCTGGAAAGAGGTCGGTCTGCCATAGGAATGGAAGGAGCATGGCTAGATTTGACACTGGGATCAATCGTAGGATGAAATTCGATGTTGGTAGCTG
>JALRJZ010000088.1:0-6157 GCA_023261045.1 Akkermansiaceae bacterium | reverse complement strand
AATTTCTCCCATAGTTCGAAGGATAAGGTGATCGGTCTCAGCGTCCTTCCGGCATGATGGGAAGAAGGGAGAGTAGTAGCTGGTAGCGTTTTGCGTCAAACGGGCGGTTTTCTAGAGTCATCGCTTCAATTTCGTCCGCTAAACAAAAAGCAATCATGTTTTTGGCTTCTTGCTCATCAATATCAGGCTCGTCGAGTAATCGTTCATACGCATCTCGCACATAGGGCGTATCGCACGAGTCAAGTTGCTCAGAAACGGCAGGTAGTAGGGCTTGAACAGCGGCATCCATTAACGTGGGAATTAATAAAAGAAAAAGGCGGCTGTGTGAAGAGCCGCCTTTAGAGAGAGTTGATCGGATTATAACCCAGATTTTAACCGCGTGTCGGCTTCTTGGCTCGACGAACAGCCCCGAATCTCTTCTGGAACTTGTCGATACGACCTTCGGTATCAACGAATTGCTTCTGTCCGGTGAAGAATGGGTGAGAGTCAGCAGTTAAACCAACGGAAATGATGTAGTGCTCTACGCCGTCAATTTCCTCAGTCTTGTCTGACTTTGCCGTAGAACGAGTAA
Source organism: Akkermansiaceae bacterium (assembly GCA_023261045.1). Taxonomy (GTDB): domain Bacteria; phylum Verrucomicrobiota; class Verrucomicrobiia; order Verrucomicrobiales; family Akkermansiaceae; genus SW10. The sequence continues at coordinate 5,586 of JALRJZ010000088.1, read as the reverse complement.
AATAGCGGTGCCCAGAGCTCATGTCTTGGAACACGACTGGGTGGTAATCAGGATGAATGTCTTTTTTCATGGGATGCCCTTAAAAGTTCGGGTTACGACGTTTCCGACGCCGCGGGCGCGTTTGGTGACTTAAAATACGCTGGCTGTCAACTCGAATCCCTATTATCTCAAGGCCGAGATGAATTTAAGGACATTCTCGACGATGGATCCTCACCTTCTAGTAGGCCTAGTCAATACGGAGCTTCGGAATCATGCGAAATCTCTCGCTGATCTTTGTAAGACCCATGGATTAAAGCAAAAAGAGTTAGTTCTTCGTCTGGCGCAGGCAGATTACCACTACAATGAAGAAACCAAGCAGTTTCGTTAGTCATTTTGGCTGGTCTCCAAGCCTCATTCAGAGATTTTGAACTTAACGAAGGGCTCTTTTACGGATAATTCCGCAGTGAGCGGGTCGTTTCCTAGAAGATCCGCCCCATTTTCTGGTTTTTATGAAAGATTCGATTCGTGGTGCTGTAAGACGGCATTTGGCAATGGTAGCCATGACTTTCGGCGGTATTCTGTGTGCTTTCGCAGAAGACAATTGGACCCAATTTCGCGGACCAACAGGGCGGGGTCATTCGCTAGACGAGGAAGTTCCCCTGCAGTGGAATGCACAATCGATTGTTTGGAAAAAGATGTTGAAGGGCGCTGGGCAGTCTACGCCGGTGAATTGGCAAAACCGTCTCTTTGTGACAAGTGCCTCAGAAGATGGTTCCGAGCGTTATTTATTTTGTCTCCAGAGAGAGAATGGTGAACTTTTATGGGAGCGAACGATTTCGTGTGCGAATCCAGAGCGCCCTCACCAGATGAACAGTTATGCAACTCCCACTTGCGCAACCAACGGGGAATATGTCATCGCATTTTTTGGTCCAGGGGGAATTCATTGTTTTGATTTAGAGGGCAAGAAGGAGTGGTCTCGTGACCTTGGAACTTTTCCTGGACCTTGGGGAGTGGCGGCGTCCCCAATCATCGTCGATGAGCGCGTGATCCAGAACTGTGATGCTGAAGGAGCTTCGTTTTTGATCTCTCTTGACCTTCAAACTGGTGACACGGTTTGGAAAACAAAAAGAGAGGACAAACCCCGTGGAGGATGGTCCACTCCGGCTGTCATCAAATATGATGGGAAAAAGGAGTTGGTCCTTAATGGGGAGTTTGGCTTGAGATCTTACGAGATTTCAACGGGCGAGGAACAATGGTTTTGTAAGGCTTTTAACGGACGAGGCTCTCCTATTCCTGATTATGCAAATGGTCTTCTTCATGTGGTGAGTGGAAAGCCTGGAGATACCTATGCGGTCAAGCCTGGTGGAAAGGGGGATGTGACAGATTCGCGGATGCTCTGGCATACAAAACGAAAAGCAGGGCGCGATCTTCCCTCGCCAGCGGTTGTGGACGACTACTTGCTGGTTGTTTCCATGTCGGGGCGCGCGACCTGCTATGATGCCAAGACAGGAAAGATTTATTGGGAAGAGAAACTTGGGGTGAAAGGCGAATTTGCGGCCTCTCCACTCGTCGTGCAGGGGCACGTGCTAATCCAAAATGTCTATGGAGGCGAAACTCTCGTCATTAAGCCCGGTGAAAGGCTCAATATTGTCTCTAAAAACTCACTAGGAGCTGAGTTTTCAGAGATTTTTCGGGCGACTCTTGCGCCCATTAAAGGGCAAATCTTTGCTCGCTCCTCCTCCGTTCTCTACTGCATCGGAAATCAGTAGTTCTTTTATTCTTCTTCTGCACCTCCCAAGGTGACGAAGATATTATACTGGTTTTGCAAATGAGAGTGGGCTTTGCTGGCTTGCGCGGACTTTGGGTATCTTTTGCAGGTGAGCTGGAATGTTCGAATCGCTTTTGCTTTCTGCTCTGCTTCTTCGTAGGTAAACCCGATTTGAAGGGAGGCTTCAGGAGCAGCGTTTTCGACAATCTTACACTGATTGTAGAGTAGAATTGCTTCATCGTATTCACCAATTTTCCGATGGCATTTTGCGATCGCAAAGTAATTGGCTGGAAATCTATCGACTTGGCGGTAGCAAGCGATTGCTTTTTTCCAATCAAGGAGGCTTTCGTAACAACCTGCAATTGTCCAAAGATAGTTTCCAGAGTTGTCTCCATTGATTTCAATGAGTTCGCGATACACTGAGATTGCATTAAGCCAATCTGAGAGCCCCGAATAGACACTCGCGATAGCCGTTAGATGCGCGACAGAATGATCAGGGTCGATGTCAATGAGTTGTCGATAGATCTCGATGGCTTTTTCAGGCTTTTTTTCCTCCAGAAACATCGCCGCAATTTTTTGAAGACCTGCGATTTTGTTATCGAAAGACAGGTAGGTACGTCGCGCTTCGTCACGGTTCTTTTGGGCAATGTACCATTCGGCCATTCGGCCCCTGAGATCGTCATCGATTCCAAAGCTCTCGCCGATTTCTCGATAAACTTTCATGGTTTCTGCCGAACGACTCAGGGTTTGGTGAAGAGCCGCGACTTGATACAAGAATCCCTTAGCGGACTCAGGCCGCTCAATGCCTTCAGCGCGCAGAGTGCTAATGAGCTGGTCTCCAAGTTTTAGAGCAGCTGGTTTGGTTTCGGGTGTTTTTAGAAAGTGATTGAGAGTCTTAAAGGAAAGCTGGTAGACCTTATCAAAAAGTTTTGTGCCGGTATATGTGGTGGCGAGTGCTTTTTTTCCTTTGTCGAGGTTTTGTGCGAAACAATGAAGCTCAGCGAGTTCGTGACAGGCTTTGATGCAAGATGCTTTTGTAAGATCATTGCGTTCGACGTTAAAGGTTAGATCATTAAGGATGAGTAACCGTTCTTCTAAATCCTGATGAAGGCGAGCATAGTGGAGCAGATCTTCTCGGGCTCTCATTGCAATTTCGTGCTTTGGGTATTCTTTTATGAGAAAGCGAAAAGACTTTTGAGCATCTGCAACTTCCCCCATTTTTCGGTAAGCGTCACCCATGCAGTAGGCCGCAATTGTGGCTTCGTTGGAATCGGGCCAGTAATCAATGACTGATTGGAATCCATCCCGCAGAGCAGTTTTAGGCTTTTTGAGATTCATCATGGTATGGCTCCACATTAATTGCGCATATGGCGCTCCCGCGCTCTTCTCATAAAGAGTTAAAAATTTTTCATACTCAGAGAGAGCAACCTTATAATTCCCATTTAAGAAGTGCTTTTCCGCGATTCGGATCTGATAGCGTTCGACTTCCTTCATCTTTTCGAAGCTCCCAACGTCTATTTGTTGGAGGGTTGAGAGCTGAGCAAAGAGGTTTTGTGAAACGAGAGTCACAATCAAAACAAGCTTGAGTAAGAGAGGATTCATCAGAGTAAGTCTTATTTTTTTGTTCGTTCGAGCCATTTATTGTATTCCGAATGAGCGTAGTAGATGATGTTCACACCGAGTTGATAGCTCGATTCCCAAATCTCTCGGGGAACTCCGGAGGGCCCATCAGCCCAAGCGTCGCCAATATCACCAGGGTGGTAATAAGCCACTAAACGCCCATCAACGACCCAGCCTAAAGCATCTCGACGACCGTGTGGGGCGACAATGGGAAGGCGTGGAAGGGGGTAAGGAATGCGGTGTATGGTATGGTCTAGGTAAACTGTGATTGGTTCAACTCGAGGAAGAACCTTTTGCATCATTGAGGTAAACTGACCTTCCCATCCAGAGCTACCACCGTTGTCTCCAAAGAGCATCCCGTGATGCTCAAGAAGGTAGCTGCGTAAAATCTCAATTTCTTGATTACTAAGATTAATATTTTGTTGGCCTGTCATGTAGACCATGGGCGGACTCTTTCGAAGGGGAAACCTTTTTAGACGACCAATTTCCATCGGTTCGGGTCGATCGTTGACTGGGTGACCAGTTCTGACCCCATATTCGGTAAGTAAATTGATATCCGACCCTCGGTCCATATCTTGTTGCCAATCTCCACCTTCATATTTGAGGCGAATAAAACGAACTTTTCCTCGAGTCGTTCCCGCTGAAAATCCGGTTCCTTCCTGCTTTCCTTGCCCGATTTTATAAAGGTGTTCGGTGACTTCTAGGACCTCGAGTTTGACATCATCAATCGGAGGTGGGTTAAAAAGAACGCTGCTATAAGGGTTAATCACATATTTTTTGTTGATGACTTTCTGAATCTTGACGATTTGGCGAAGTTGCGTCTCTTCGCCCCCACCGAGGGGAGCTTCATAAATGCTGCATCCGGTTAGACGGGTCAAAATAAAGGCAATGAAGAAAAAGAGAAAGCTGTAGCTCGTAAGGGTAAAGAGAGATTGTCTGAGCTTATGGTTTTTTTTACCGAAATACCACGCTGTGAGCATCCTGGGATCCCAAATCCGTTGTGCTTTTCTCGACTTCGAGAGACGGTTTGATTCTCGCTCAATCCACCAGACCGACCAACAAAGCCCGAGTAAAAATGCGCCACCTGTCCCGATCGCTGAGATCTTTTCTGAAAGGGAGTAGTGAAAGCCAATTAAGGGAAGGTGGACTCCAAGTTGCCAGGCTGGAAAGTAGCAAAAACTCCAGATTGCTCGTCGAATGATTTTTGAGGAATCTCGATGCTTGCGAATCCAATAGTAGCAAACGGGAATCGCTGTGAGAAATCCTACAGCCTGTGGTTTGATGTCGAATCGATACCAAGCATGAGCATCAAGCCATAAGAGGAACCAGAAAACGAGATAGAGAGTCGTCAGTACGATAGGCCGCCGATCCTGATGAGAGATCAAGCGACGAATCAACGGTGCTACACAAACTTTAAGCATGAAGGAGCGCTGCCTATTCTAAATCCTTGAGAAAATCCTCTGTTTTAGATTCAAGGGGGTTCGAATTAAGAGGAGCTGACTTCTTGTCATTGACGCCAAGTGGAGCGAGATCTGGTGCCTTTTCTAATGACGGTTCCTTTGGCTCGGTGAGAGCTGGTGGGGATTTGATTTCTGGTTTTTCAACAATCTCTTGCGGAGTTTGGATTGAAACCGCAGGGCTCTTTGAACTTTCGGTGTCTTGCAAATAATAGGGGAGGGCAGTCAGCGCAAAGAGGCTTGCGGTGACAAGAAGAATAGAGGTGATGATCGCTCTCACAAGCTGACTTGAAGCCACCGTGCCCAACATTTCCTGAGGATTCTTGCCTTTGAGTTGTGTTAAAAACTCTTTGAGTTCTTTCACGGTCGCTCCTGAGTTGGCTCTTAATTCACGCAAATCAGCCTGAGTGCTGGCTAACACCGTGCGGTGGTCATTGGTCGATTCGTTCATGATTATTGAATTTGGTCTTTTGGCTCAAGGATGTGAATGAGGTCTCCCCCTGCTTCGCTAATTGCTGCGATCACCGGTTCGAAGTGGGTTGCTTTTGCCTCTCGGTGAACTTTTAGAAAAACATAGCGCTGACCCGCTGGAGAATCACCAAGAAGAGAAGCAAGAGAGCTTGCGAGCTCGTCGTTGGAGATCTGCTTCCCGTCGAGATAGGTTTTAAAGCCTGTATCGATTGTGACGCTTGCTAGGGGGGAGGCAACCATCTCTACCTCTTTGGGATTTGCCGGCTGCCACTGCACATGGCTATCGTCTTG
>JALRJZ010000087.1:9644-9949 GCA_023261045.1 Akkermansiaceae bacterium | reverse complement strand
GAGGACGACATTCTCGCGCTCCAAGAAACTCACAATCGAACCAGGAAACAACTCACCGAAATCGGCAGGCATTCCAGTTTCCATGTAATTATCTTTTTCGAACGCGCTGTCCATGGCCGTTACGATAATCACACCTGATCGCCACGCGCTACTGCTGATATCTCAGGATTGAAAAAAAAGACTCGAATCATTCATGTGTCTTGTGAGTCAGATTACTCATGACCATGATGAATCTGTTCAGATCATGAAAAAACGCGTTCTCATGCTCGGTTGGGAATATCCACCAATCATCAACGGAGGCCTTG
>JALRJZ010000087.1:0-9634 GCA_023261045.1 Akkermansiaceae bacterium | reverse complement strand
CATGACGCGGCCATTCGCCGACACGATGCCGGCAATGTCGCGGGCGGCGCCATTCGGGTTGGCGGGACCAAAAATGTCACTGTCGGCATATCGAAAGGCGATCTGGCCATTATCTTCCAGTTTCTGCAAACCAAAGAGATGGTCAAATCAAGCTCATCGATTTGGAAAGCCATTCGAACAATCTCAATGAGCAACTCCAGACCCTATCTAACATCATTCAAATACCCGCCGATCTTGCCCCCTACCAACAAGAAACTCACCGAGGTACCATTGATAAAAACGAACTCTATGGATCAGACCTTCGAAAAAAGGTACTTCGCTACACCAAACAAGCGACCTCACTTGCCCAGAATCACGATTTCGACCTGATTCATGCTCATGACTGGATGACTTTTTTTGCAGGACTCGAGATCCAGCAGCTCTCAGGAAAACCACTTGTCTTGCATATTCATTCATTACAATACGATCGAGCGGGTCCGCTATGCAAAGACTGGATCTACCAGACAGAACAAAAAGCGATGCAAGCGGCAGATCTTGTCATTACCGTGAGCTCCTATACCGCTCAAATTGCCCATCAGCATTACGGCATTGCAAAATCTAAGCTCAACCCAATTCATAATGGAGCTGAAGCCCTTGAGCCCTTTCGGGCATCAAAACCTTTTCGGGAAAAACTCGTTCTTTTCTTAGGTAGATTGACAGCCCAGAAAGGACCAGAGCTCTTTCTAGACATTGCCTCGAAAGTTTTAGAACAAACACCCGACGTCACTTTTGTCATGGCCGGGCAAGGGGAAAAACTCAGTGGATTAATTCAATACGGGGCCTACCACAATCTTGGTGATCGACTTCATTTTACCGGATTTCTTAATCGCGATGAAGTTCATCAGCTTCTGGCAAAGACTGATGTCTACTGCATGCCTTCCGTTTCTGAACCTTTCGGACTATCGGCTTTAGAAGCAGCCCAATTTGGCATTCCAGCTGTGATATCGAGACAATCCGGTGTGTCTGAGGTTCTGAAGCAAGCCCGAAAGGCTGACTATTGGGACACACAAGCCATGGCTGAGCATATTACCGAACTCGTTACCAATCCAGAGGCGCACGCACTCGCCTCAAAAGCCTCTTTTGAAGACGCCGTTGCGTGCACCTGGAAAAGAGCTACCAACAAAGTGCTCAGGCAATACGCAAAACTCGTCTGAAGCGAGCCGCACGTGTCTCTTTAGTTCTTTTTCATTTCTCTAGCGACAGATCTACTAGAAGAACGCCACTCTGTTTATCTCCCTTTAGTGGAGAAGGTTTCTCCCGGTCATTTCCTTGGGCTGCTTGATCCCGAGCATCTTCAAAAGAGTGGGAGCAACGTCCGCAAGGATGCCATTTTCCACTTTTTTACCTGAAGCATCATCGGCAACATACCAAAGATGAACCAGATTCGTCGTATGAGCAGTATGTGGTGAGCCGTCAGCATTACGCATAAACTCACAGTTTCCATGATCCGCGGTGACGAGGAGGTTCCCACCAAGCTTCAAGGTCTCTTGGGTGACCGCCCGCACCGCCTCATCAATACGAGTGACTGCTTTTTTTGCAGCTTCCACCGAACCGGTATGACCGACCATGTCTGGATTGGCAAAGTTGATGATGACCAAATCATAGTTTTTGAGATGCTCGACAACGTATTCTTCGACTTCAACCGAGCTCATCTCTGGCTTCAGATCATAGGTTGCGACGTCCTTAGGAGAAGGAATGACCTTCCGATCCTCCTTTTTATAGGGCTTTTCCTCTCCCCCATTAAAAAAGTAAGAGACGTGCGGATATTTCTCGGTCTCAGCGATGCGAAGCTGTTTTTTCCCGGCCTTTGCGACAGCTTCACCGAGAGTCATCTTGATCGATTCTGGAGCAAAGACCACAGGACATTTATAGGTCTCATCGTATTCTGTCAGGGTCAGAAAATGCACTTTGGGGCGTCGCCCCGTCTTAAAGTGCTTGAATGTCGGACGTGTTAAAAACGCCTCGCAGAGCTGCCGCGCACGATCGGCTCTAAAGTTGAAGAAAATCACAACATCATCATCACGCACTCGCTTCTGTTCGTGACTAAAAAAGATCATCGGAGAGAGAAACTCATCGGTCTTCTCATTTGCGTATTGTTGAGCAATCGCTTCGCTCGCGAGAATATCATACTTCTCACCTTTTCCTAAAACGATGGCATCCCAAGCAAGCTGCGTCCGATCCCACCTTCGATCCCGATCCATCGCATAGTATCGTCCAATCACCGTGGCAATTCTCGCATTATATTTTGCTAATTCATCTTCCACATAACTCACATAGCCCTGCCCACCTGTTGGCGAAGTGTCGCGCCCATCTGTGATTGCATGGACCATCATATCTTCGCATCCACTCTCTCTTGCTGCCTTTGCGAGGGCAATGAGTTGATCTTGGTGGCTATGCACGCCGCCATCAGAAACGAGCCCAATAAAGTGGAGGCGCTTCCCCTTTGCCTTTGCAAAAGCCTCTTTGAGAGTTTTGATCTCTTTGAGAGTATCCTCTTCGATGGCTTTCCCAATTCGGGTTAGGTCCTGATAGACAATCCTTCCAGCGCCTAAATTCAGGTGACCAACTTCTGAATTACCCATTTGCCCATCTGGCAAGCCAACATCGAGACCTGATGCCGAAAGAAAACCTTTAGGATACTTCTTTTCCATTTCATCATGAAAGGGCGTGGGGGCAAGCTCGACGGCATTTCCATCTTTCTTGGCAGTCTTTTTACCGCCAGGGTTAACTCCCCAGCCATCACGAATGATTAATACGACAGGTTTGTGGGCCATTGCGGGACCGTGTTAGGCGGTCCTAGCAGGATCGAAAAGCATAATCGCGACCAACCTGCTCCAAAGATTCATTTCTAGCAATATTTCAGCCATTCGGAAGGCAAACGGCGCGGTCGACCTTCAGGCATTTGCACAAGCGCGAGTGCCTGTCGACAAGTGATCAGCGGGGTATTTAAGTCTTTTCTCGTCATTGTAAAATCACACCAGAACTTCGCACGTTTAAGCTCAGAAACCACCCCGTATATCTCAAGAGAGTCCCCGAGTTTGGCAGGCAAGCGGTAGTCAATCTCTGTTCTCACAACCACCGGAAAAATCTTTGTTTGTGCCATGGTTGGAAGATCCATTCCCATCAGCCCTGCCAGCTTTGTGCGACATCTTTCGATCATGCGCAAATACGCAATGTTATGAACCACTCCACCACAATCTGTATCATAAAACATGACTTCCTCTTCGGTGGTGCAACTCCAATCGGCTAGTTTCATCCTTATCAATGGGTCTCGAAGGGAGCTTCAGCCACCCCTCTGGCGCGAGCCGAAGGTAGAATCCTTTCGGATTCGCATCAAGGATCTATCCACGATACGTCAAAGCAACTTGAGCCTCTTCACCCTTAGCATTCAATGATGTTACACAAGTGTAATCGCTCAGAGATTCTTTGAGTTGCATTTCTCAAAAATCACCTTTGGAACACTGGCTACTTAGTTTTGCTGATTAAAATCGTGACAGCTTGAATCAAGAAGTTTGAATCTCGAGAGCCTCTAACTCACTCTACATCCGTGACCACCTCTCCACCACGCGCCTGGGCTGAGATCGACTTAAGCGCTCTGCAGCATAATCTCAGGACGATTCAACGCGTCTCGCAAAAGGAGGTCATGGCAATTGTCAAAGCGGGAGCCTATGGACATGGACTGATCAAAATCGCTCGAGAGTTAGACAAGTTCAGCCTCCCATTCCTTGGAGTCGCCAACGCAGGAGAAGCGCGTCTTCTCCACGAGGCTGGAATTCAAACTCGCCCGTATATCCTCGGGGCAACCCTTCCTCAAGAACGAGAAGAAATCGCTGCCAGAGACTGGACGCCTTGCCTGTGTTCACTTGAAGAACTCAAACATTTTGACGCCCTTGGACAAGACTCTCCGATTCAAGCTCATCTTGCTCTCGATACAGGCATGGGACGAGGCGGGTTTCTCCCCCATCAGTTTTATGATATTCTTGGCGTGCTGAAGAATTCCAAAGGAATCCAACTTACCGGCATTGGGTCCCATCTCCCCGTGGCTGATGAAGACCAAAGTTTTACGCGGGCACAATTCGAAATCTTTGATTCCTTAATCGAGTCACTTCCTACTCAACGAGCAGATTTTCATGTCCATCTGAGCAATTCAGCGGGCCTACTTGGCTACCGAAGTCGAACGACCAATCTCGTGAGACCCGGATTATCACTCTATGGAATTTCACCATTGTCAGAGGAACAACATCTTTTTCGTCCAGTGATGTCCTTAAAAACAAGGGTGTCACTCATTCATCACCTTCCTCAAGGCCATGGAGTGTCCTACGGAAGAACCATTCTTCAACGAGACACTCGCGCTGCCATTCTCGCAATTGGCTACGGCGACGGTTATCCAAGATCTCTTTCAGATCGATCCACCGAGGTGATCATTCGAGACATTCGTTGCCCTCTTTTAGGGAGAATTACGATGGACCAAATCATCGTCGATGTCACTGATCTACCCGAATGCAGAGAGGACGATGTCGCCACACTTTTTGGCCCCGAACTCTCGGTCACTGAACTCTCCCAAAAAGCTGGAACAATTCCGTGGGAAATCTTGACCCAAATTACGCCAAGAGTTGACCGACTCTATTTTTGAATTCGAATCGATTGACGTGGATTCAAAAACGATCGAATCCAAAGGTCGTCATCTGTAAAATTGAGCAAAACTGCTCCTGTTTGCTCCTGTAAAAAGATTTCTCTTCCTGATTTTTTCACCATCTCGACCCAATGGGGTTTGGGAGTTTCTTCGGGCAAAAAACGACATCCACTTACGATGATCGCTTGAGCTCCAGTTGCATCTAAAAACTGTTTTTGCCCCGAGACGCCCCATTCGTGCAAACCCATCAAGATGACATCGGCACTCAAATCATAATCACCCTTTAGAGGATCCAGCTCATCTTCTAAACCTAAATCTCCGGTGACAAGAATCTTCCACCCCCTCCAGTGAACTTTCATCACCATGATCCGATTATCCGCGATTCCTCTATGTTTTCCTGCTCCCTCGCGAAGAATCTCAAGCCAAACAGATTCACTCAAATCAAATCGAGATCCCGTTTTGGGGATAATGATTTCACAACCCTTTTCTTTAGATTGATTTTGGAACTCTCGATAACTGGGGCTTAAAGAACTTGATACCGGCAGGACCACCTTCTGGAGAGGATGCCGAAGAAGAAGTTCAGGAAGGGCACCCGAATGATCACCATCCGGGTGGCTCACAAAAACCGTCTCTACCGTTGAATTCCAGTTAGAGAAGATAGAGCGCAACTCTCTTTGAAAGAAATGAGCCCCTCCAACATCGACCATCGCTCCTGATCCTGTATGCAAATAAGAAGCGCTACCGCCATCGGCTGGATCAAAAACAACCCAATCTGCCGGCACAAAATCCCTAGAATACCAATGGCCTCCAGGAACTTCAGAAAAACTTTCGGCGACGAGGAACCCTCCACGAGCCATCCTTGAATTCATTTCATTGACGAGCTTTCCTCCTGACTCCCATCAAACACCAAGAGCTGAAGAGAAAAACGCACTTCCAAGAATCAGAAGGGTCAGCGGAATTAATAACAAACTCGAGAAGATCGCAATTGGTGTCACCAAACCAAAGTAATAGATCATCAACGGAAAAGAACCGAGCCACGCAACAACCGAACTCGCTGATAGAGCCGCAAAATACTGACGCAGCGACAACCACCTTCGCTGTCGATCTGTCAGGAGGCGGGCTGGAAAGAAGGGATCAAGCTCAGCAACCCTTCCCGTATAGCGATAGACAATTCCTACACCCAATCCAATCGATGCGAGAACGATGTATGAGAGTTGAAATCCTATTTCAAAAACTTGTGAAGGATTCCAGAAGACCACCATCGTAAAGCTCAAGGCTAATGAGTTAAAAAGAGAAGGTCGTCTACGAATCAAAAAGGCCGCCAAAAAAGAGATCGCCATAATTGCGGCCCTCACTGAGGACGGTCTTGCACCGGTAATCATCGAGTAAATCACCATCGCGAAAATCACCAATATAAGCCCCACTCTCCTCGGAATTGGAAAGCTGCTTAGAACCAACCAGCAAAGTCCTCCAACCAAAGTCACATGCAAACCACTGACAGCAAAAACGTGCATTGCTCCACTTTCACGAAAAGCCTCACTGACTGGTGAATCGCGTGCGGGTTTTTCTCCTAAAACCATCGCTAAAATCACTTCACGCCCAATGGCTCCGTGATCAATGCCGATCGTCATGAGATGAGAAAGACGTTTGCGAAGAGACTCCGCCCAACGCATGGGAGCGGACTGCCACCGAAGAGAAATCAAAGACGAATCCTGAATAACGAGCCCTCCTGAGATTGCTTCTCTTCTCCACCGATCAAGGCGTGAGTACGTTCCTGGATTTCGCTCAGGCTTAGGAACAAAAAAACGGCCCTTTATCTGAAGAACCTCACCATGAATGTGATGTGCGCCATTAACGATCGAAACCTTTTTTGATCCACTCTGGTTGATCAACCAACCAACACGGTTTTGAGAAAAAAGATCAACTTTGCCTCCAACAATGAGCTGCCCATCTACAAATGTCGTGCGGGGCTTCGCTAAAGATTCTCTGACAGGTTGGTCAACAAGCTCGTGATGGATTGCCACTCCAACGACAACTCCTAAGATCGCAACCCACCATTTCCACGATTTTTGAGCCAAGATCACTGTAAGCACGGTGAGCGCAATGGCACCGGCATGGGAAAAGGACCAAATCGAACCGGCCAAGCTTGCAAGGGCGATTGGAAGGAGTGGAGCGACAATCGCGATCTCGCGACAGCCCTTCCAAAGATGATCTAGGAGAAATCTCAAATCTCGCCCATTTGAGTCAAGCGATGCTTCGCATTTGCTGCATGCCGTGTATTTGGAAAGTCACTCAAAGCCTTTTTAAGCAGTTCAACGACCTCTTTTTTGTCATTGAGATCGTCTTCATAGAGATCGACCATTCGAAATAAGAAAAAAGCGCGATCATCACTTTCCCAAGCATCACTCTCTAAAGCTTCCTCAATAGTCGCAACAGCAAGGATGGGACTCTTGAGGTGCTCCCTCTGGATTTTTACAATTTCTAGAATTGGAGATCGATTGGAAGGATCCGCTAACCAGGTCTCTCGATAAAGACGAATGGCTTCAGGATAATCCTCATCAGCCAAAGCCTCTTTCGCTAAGCTAAGGGCGTCCTGCTCAACTTGCTCGGTAGAACCAATCAATTCTTGGGACATTCGATCAACCACCATGGGCAATAGATAGAGGACAACTAAAACACCTCCGTAAACCACCGTGATCATAAATGGAGCTCCTACACTCAACATCGAATCAGCGGTTTGATCCCTCTCAGCAGCAATCCCCGTTAGGTAACCATCCTCAACAAGCTCCTCTTGTGCCTTTTGCTCCGCCTCGTGTTCGGCCTTCTTGGCTCCCCGCCATGCCGAAAAGGTACAGAGGACTAAGACGCCAAAAATGAGAAGATGTCCTAACAACTTTCGATCCATGAACCTAATCTAACCATGATTCATCAGAAGTTCTCTCAAAAAAGGTAAAGATGACAAAAAAAACCGCAGCCCAAGGGCTGCGGTTTATCAAGATTCAGTTCTCTAATAAACTTACTTTTCGTCCACCACAGAAGATCCTTCTGCAGCTGGCTGCTCTGCCTCATCCGCAGAATCGTCAGCAGCATCTGCCGCAGAGGCGGCAGCGAATTCTGCAGCATTGATATCATTCAGCGAAGGAAGCCTACGAAGCGAAGGCGCTGGCTTTTCACCTGTGCAGCAGCAAGAGCTCAAACCGAGAGAAAGCAAAGCGAGGGCGATAGCCGAAGAGATGACAGATAATTTCATAGAAGTAGAATAAAGTGTTGTGATCGTAAAAAGCGCTCGTGCGAACACTCGCTAACTTTTGCTTAAACTACAAAAAGCTCAACGAAGCTTACTTGTGCGGCACTTCGATTGGAGCAGGTGCTACAGGAGCTTCAGGAGAGCTTCCGCATGAAGTTGTCAGGGAGACGCCGGCGAGTGCAGCAACAAGGCTGATGATAGTCACAAGTTTCATTTTAATTAGTAGTTTTTGTTTTTGTTGAGAGAGAATGGTCCAATCGAACAAAACCCTCAGCGATTGGCTACGAAATTGCTAGATACAATCTCTAGCCGATCTTTCTTTAGGATACGAAATCCACCAACTCATGCAAGTTGTTAAACCAAAGAAAGATCAGTTTTTACCCTTAAAACCTCGACAAACAGAGGATTGCATCGCGAGAAATCGTCGCTATGTTGCGCAGCCCCATGATCAATCAGCCTCATGTCGCTATTGTCGGTGCTACCGGTGCCGTCGGAAGAGAAATGCTCGTTTGCCTCGAAGAACGCAATTTCCCTCTTTCTCAGCTTACTCTTCTGGCCTCAGCCAGATCAGCAGGTCAAACCATGACCTTCCGCAACAAGGACATTAAGGTGCAAGAGTTGACCGACAAAAGCTTCGAAGGAATTGATATTGCTCTGTTCTCAGCCGGAGGAGGCATTTCGTTGGAGTATGCCCCTATTGCTGCTGCGGCTGGTTGTGTCGTCATCGATAATTCATCAGCATTCCGCATGGATGAGGATGTCCCGCTCGTCGTTCCAGAGATCAACCCAGAAGCGGCAGCAAACCGACCCCGTCAGATTATCGCCAACCCCAACTGTAGTACGATCATCACTCTCATGGGCCTTGCCCCACTTCACCGTGCGTTCGGGCTCAAGGGTATCATTGCCTCCACTTATCAAGCAGTTTCTGGAAGTGGAGCTCAGGGAATTGAAGAACTCAATGAGCAAATAAGGGCTCTTGTTGAAGGATCTCAAGTCCACACGAAGGTTTATCCCCATCAGATCGCACATAATGTCATTCCTCACGTCGATGTTTTCCAAGAGACTGGGTATACCAAAGAAGAGCAAAAGATGCTCCACGAAGGGCGTAAAATCCTCAATCTACCCGATCTCAAAGTCACTTGCACCTGCGTGCGTGTACCCGTCATGCGTTCCCACTCGATTTCGGTGAGTGCCCTCTTTGAAAAAACGCCTTCTGTCACCGAAGCCCAAGAAGCCTACCGAGATCAAAAAGGGGTGAGATTAGTCGATGATCCATCCCAAGGACTGTATCCTGTTCCTCTCAATACAACTGGAAAAGACGATTGTGAAGTCGGCCGAATCAGGCTCGATCAGGTCCTTCCAAATGCTCTCGCCCTCTGGGTCGTTGGCGATCAAGTGC
This sequence comes from Akkermansiaceae bacterium, assembly GCA_023261045.1. Classification (GTDB taxonomy): domain Bacteria; phylum Verrucomicrobiota; class Verrucomicrobiia; order Verrucomicrobiales; family Akkermansiaceae; genus SW10. The sequence goes on along the minus strand of JALRJZ010000087.1, from coordinate 316 downwards.
GCAAAGGTGCTGCTCTCAACGCAGTCCAGATTGCAGAAATTGTTGCAGCCAGGCTCTAAGGCTTTTTACGGTCTTTGAGTGCTCGAAAAATCAAGCTCACCGCGACAAACAGGGTGAGCGCGCCGAACAGGATTGCAGCTGCCTGGGCACTGAGACCAAACGCAACGAGAGCGCCCAGCGGCGTGGTCGCGATTGCTCCGAGTGACACCCACGCTCCATCGCGCAATGATGCCGTTTTATATCGGAGGTGCGACACACTGCCACTTATTGATCCTGGGGCCATTGCGAGAAGTGAAACGCTCTTCGCCACGAGGTC
>JALRJZ010000086.1 GCA_023261045.1 Akkermansiaceae bacterium | reverse complement strand
CTCTTGAGGACATGATCACCGAGCCACCTAAGCATCAGATGGCCAAACCAACAGGATCAACCTAGGCCCTTCATCTTTCACGCACTCACCAAAACCCACTCAAAAAAAGTCACTTCCAATGTCAAAAACCATCGTAACAAGCGATCAGCCTGGACAAACAACTGAGGTTGGAGCGTCGAACACGCTTTCGATTTTAGTCAACAACAGCCCGGGTGTCCTCATGAGAATCTGCCAAGTTTTCTCAAGGAGAGCCTACAACATTGATTCCTTAGTCGTCTCTGAGGGAAGGACTGGTGCCTTCTCTCGCATGACCGTTGACATCTCTGGACATCCTGATGGCTTTGACCAGATCATCAAACAGGTCAACAAACTCATCGATGTGATCCACTGCTGCGAGCATACTGCGGAAAATTCTGTCGTGCGAGAGATGCTGCTCGTCAAAATCTTAGCAGATCAAGAACAACGCTCAGGAGCTCTCCAGGTCATCGAGCATTTTGCAGGTAAAACCGTCGATATGAGCCCAAGCTCCATGATCGCCATGTTTACCGGAACGACAAGCAAGCTTGATGCAGTGACCCTCATGCTTGGTCAGTTTGAAGTGATTGAAACCGTCCGCACCGGCAAAGTCGTGATGGCTCGCGGTAGCAATCCGACTTAAAAGCTCAAAGTAGACGAAAACTGACAGACACCCCTTTTTCAAGGACACCTTGAGATCAATTTGATCGAGGGTGTCCTTTTTTCTAAAAATCACGTTGCAGGTAGAGTGAGCACTCTTAAATTTATAATAGCAGAGTTGTTGAAAAATGTTAAGACATCTTAACAGTGGTTGTTTGCTACGATCAAATGCGTTCAGCGACTCTCAAACCCTCGAATAATTCACCACGATGAAAAAGCAAATCATCCTTGGTCTCATCGCAGCCTCGGTCACCCATGGAGACACGATTGTCAGTGTTGCTAATGCCACCTTACCCATCGAAGGATATGCAATCGTCGACAGCAGCGGGAAGGCGATCACCTCAGCCCATGCAAATTTTTGGGTAGGCACTTTTGATCCAGCATTTGCCGCCAACTTTAAAAACCTGAACACAGCCAGCGAAGATCAAACAGTTTTCGATCACTTCATTCCTGCGGGGACCCCCGGCCATTTTTTGACCAATGGGTTTTTCAACAACTCACTAAGCGCCGATCTCGATGGATCTCTTGGTGAGGCAAACACCCCTCTTTATGTCTTGGTGACCTACACCCCTCCCGAAGCAGATCTCCAGGTTCTTGTTTTTGATTTCAAAAGCGAAGCCTTTTTCCCAAAACAAAATGATGCCGAAGCGGGATCTATCGATTTAGGAGTGATCGAACCAAGTGACATTGTTTTTGGAAATCATATTGCAGTTGCCGTCGATCCAACAACCCTTCCAATTCCTTTCCAGAATAACACCTCTTTTGAGAATGGAATCACCTTTGACACCAATCGAGACCTTCTTGCAACAAACCTCGTTGCGATCCCTCTAGGTGACAATAACCTCAACGGGATCCCCAATCTCATCGAAGCAGTGCTCAACAATGGTGATGGACAATATCTTGCACCAACCCTCGGAGTCAGCTTACATGAAACAAATACGGGAATCCACAAGTTTGCGACCTATACGCTGACTCGATCACTCCAGTTCGCAGGCACCCAGGTCATCGTGGAGCAGTCGAGTGATCTCATTACTTGGAGCGAAGAGACTGTCGTCATCACCTCTTCGATCTCAAACGAGAATGGGACTGTGACCGAGCAATATCGCAGCACCATACCGGATAGCGAACTCACGCAAAATTACTTCAGGGTCAAAATCTCCCAAAACTAGAGAATTCACGATCAAGAATTCTTGGAATCAATTCGATCAACCCAAGAGGCCAGACAAGCTCCCTTGCACACCAGTGGCGTGAGCTTCTCCCTCGTTAACCAACATCCAAAGCGAGACGATCAAGGAGCTTTTGATGAATCCCATCAAAGCCTCCGTTACTGAGAACGGCAATCACGTCACTCGTCGACACATTCGAGGCGACATGATCTACGATTTCATCGACCGAATAATAGTGCCAAGCCGAAGCCCCCGATTTACTAATATCTAAAACAAGTTTTTCAGGATCAAGTCGACTCTCAGGTTCAACTTTCTCGGGATCTGGCACAGCTGGAATCACAACTAAATCCGCCTTACTGAGAGATTGCGCGAGCTCATTTTGAAAAATATTGCGCCGAGTTGTATTCGAACGTGGTTCAAAGAGGACCCAGAGCCGCCGATTACCATAACGCTGTCGCAGAGCATCAATTGCCAAACCAATCGCGGTAGGATGATGCGCAAAATCATCAATCACCGTGACTCCATTGACAGTCCCCCTCTCTTGTTGACGTCGAGCAATCCCAGTAAAAGTTAACAATCCTTTTCTAATCTCCTCTGGGCCCACACCTGCAAAAAGCGCAGCGCAAATCGCCATTGCTGCGTTTCTCACATTAAACTCCCCGATCATATTCACTTCGTAAGCTTCACCTTGAATCTCAAATCGAGTGAGCTCAGGAAGGTAATCCACTGCTTCAATTCGATAGTCACAGTCTTGATGAAACCCAACGCTTTTGACCCGACAAGGGCTCTGCGCTCTTTGCACTGCTATTCGGCAATTCTCATCATCACCATTAATCAAAGCCAAACCATTTTTCGGAACAATTTTAAGGAGTCTCGAAAACGTCAGTAAGATTTCATCGAGGTCGTGATAAATATCAGCATGATCGAATTCGATATTATTAATGACGACAAGCTCGGGAAGATAATGGAGAAACTTCGATCTCTTGTCGAAGAATGCTGTGTCATATTCGTCTCCTTCCAAAACAACGAATTCACTTGGCGTAAAACGAGCTCCCTGCCCAAAATTTGCCGGGATTCCTCCAATCATAAAACTTGGATCTTTTTGCGCTGATTCAAAGATCCATGCCAACATTGAGGTCGTTGTCGTCTTACCGTGAGTTCCACTAATCACGTAGTTGCGCCGACCTCTTAAGAAATACTCTTTTAACACTTCAGGAAGAGACAAATAACGAAGTCGACGATCCAAGACTTCTTCAGCTTCATCATTTCCCCTGCTAATTGCATTACCGATCACCACCGTCGTTGCCTCGTCAGGAATATTTTCAGCTCGGTAACCTTCCATCAGATCAACCCCTTTCTCTTCGAGAAAAGTAGACATCGGTGGGTAAACTGCTTGGTCCGAGCCAGTCACGCGATACCCCTGCTCGACCATCCCTGCCGCAACAGCACCCATCGCTGTCCCACAAACACCAATAAAGTGAAATTGCTCTTGTTGATTCTCCATGATGAGTTGATTAAAAACTTGGCGCTGCCACTTTCCCTTTTTGACCTTCTTCTCTCCGTTCGTGGAGAATCCGATCTGCCACTTCCTTAACCATTTCTTCGAGGAGCAGACGAAGATGACTACCAGTGCAATAATTTGCAGGTGCAATATGTTTCACTCTTTGTGCGTGGGTACAGAGCTGGTAACACTTTCTGAAACTACGCCCTGTTTGATCATGTGGATTATAAACAGCAATGGCATGTCCGCCGTTTTTGCCCATGACCGTGAAACACGGCACATCCGTCGGACCATCGCCCACGTAGATCATATTTTGAAACGGAATCGGCCGCGCTTCACTCGGCATATGATCATTGACGTCATCATGTGGATCCAGCATCCCTTTATTGATGCGAAATAGGTATTGAGTTTTTGTCGTATGCGAAATCGTCCGCTTGGGAAAACTAATCCTACCCATATTATCTTCACCAAACTCACAGCCAAAGATGGCTTTCACCTTACCAGCGAGACTACAACCATCCAGAAGTGCTTTTAGACCTGAAGAAACAATATAATGCTCCACTTTAATCCCTGCTGTTCGGTGATCAAAGTTCAGACAAGTCCCTTCGATATCATCAAAAACTTCTTCAACACCCGGATAATAAGTCAACCCTGCCCCTAATTCGGTGAGATCGTGATTGCTGACATTGTCCATTCCCAAATAATCGAGCAGGCACTTCATGTAGGCCAACTCCCCGTCCCAATGTAAATCTTCAACGAGCTCATTACACTTTTTCCAAAACTGTTCTGGGTTGATCCCAAATTTCGGGAAAAGAACATCGTCTTGCATATAGCTAGGACTCAAGGTTTGGTCATAATCGTAGACCAAAGCGATGGTATTCTGAGGGACAGACATTACGGAGGAAGGATGCCTTCTTAGCGCCCCTCTGTCAAAATCCGAGATCAAACAAAAATCCTGCCCTCTTTGAAGCAGGATGACTTTAGGGTATTGCTTTCCGAGCTCTTTCTGCACTCGACTACAAACATCACTTCGCATTAAGTGAGAAAAGATATGAGACGAATACTTTTGATCTGTACATCACTTTCTCAACTTTTTGCTGAGCAAAAAATAAACGCCGTCTCCGAAGGGAAAAATGTTTTTGACACGATGGGCTGTATCGAATGCCACACCACATCCAATCAAGACGATTCGATTAAAACCGGACCAACGCTGCATGGTCTTTTTCTTGATAATCCAAGGCAACGCAAGGTTCAAACCAAAGACAAAGGGGTTGTGAGTGCCAAAGCAGACACCGCCTATTTTCAACGAGCGATTCGCAATCCGTGGGATGAGCTCGCAATTGCTGAAACAGGATCAACGAAAGATTCAGCGTATCCTCCGGCGATGCCCCTTTACCCCAAAGAGGTCCTTACCGACAACGATCTAAAATACCTTTGGCACTATCTACGGACACTCAACTCTAAAGAGGATGCTGGGCCCGAAGTGGTCATGTTAGACAAGCCGCAATCCGAAAACCGGAAATCCATTCTTGAAACGCCCAATGAGATCCCAGTGACCATTCGCCCCCGTGTCTTTCGGGCTCCCCTAAGAGGATCAAGCGGTCGAGCTTATCACGTAGGACTTCCTAATGGACTCAATTACACCTTTGATCCACGAACTCTCTCTTTTCGAAACCTCTGGACTGGAGGGTTTCTCAATCTTTCTCAAGAGCGAAAAGGAAGGGGAAAACCTGGTTCTCAGCGCGGTTCCATGAATCAATCCATCGCAGAAAGTATCGGACTACTTCGCCCGCTAACATCAAAAGGTCAATGCGTTGATTTTGAATTTAAAGAACCAGACGTTCTCGACCATGAAGTAATCAGAAAATGGCTTTGGGAAGATCAAGATTTCAGCACTCTTCTAAGTTCGATTGATGCCGAATTCCTTGGCCATCAACTCGATCCAAGTAGCGGACAACCATCCTTTAACTTCCGCGTTGAAAAAAACGTCCTTACACAAAGACTTGATTCAAATGGGACGCAGCAACTCACAATTACCATCACCGGTGACTTAGTAAGCCCACAACGCTTCCAGATCGATTCAACTCATCTCTCAGAGATCACCATTGACGGTGGAACACTGACCAAGGACACCATCACCTTAGACCCGACCAAGGGCCCAACTTACTTGATCTCTGCACAACTAAAGACGGGGCTAATTGCTCGCCCAAAACTCAAAACAATTGAAGATTGGACTACTCAAACTCTGGTCACCAGAGCCTCTCAGCCTGGCAACCGACCTCTTGAACTCCCCGCAGGCTATTCCATCGAAACCTGGGCCCCACCAAAAGACCTTTATGGTCGTTACCAGCTTTTTGAGCCAATCGGAATCGCGGTTGCCAAGAATGGCACCATTGTCGTGACAACGAGAACTGCGGGAGTTTGGAGAATTAAAGATAATCAATGGTCGCTATTTGCCGAAGGGACCTATGAGGCCCTAGGCGTCGCCATTGAGGATGATAAGGGAGATTCAATCGTTGTGATGCAAAAACCAGAGCTCACCCGCATGACCGACACCAATGGTGATGGAAGAGCAGACCTCTTTGAAACGATCTGCGACGACTACGGCTTCCATGGGAACTATCATGAGTATGCCCATGGGCCCGCTCGTGATCGCCAAGGAAATTATTATTTTGCACTCAATCTTTCACATGGTGGTGATGAAAAAACATCGTGGCGAGCTGGGGGACCTTTTATGGGCTCGATGGGAGGATACCGAGGATGGGCTTGCAAAGTAACCCCAGAAGGAAAGTTTGAACCCTATGCAAATGGTTTAAGATCACCTGCTGGCATCGGATTCTCTCCAGATGGCAGGCTTTGGTACGCAGAGAATCAGGGCGAATATGTTGGATCTTCAAAGGTCGTCCCCCTCGAGCAAGGAAAGTTCTATGGTCACCTTTCAGGACTCGTGAGTCTCCCCGGAAAGATGAAGCCAGACTCCCCAGAGCTTCAATTTGATAATTGGAGCTACAAGATTCGCAAGGGAGCTGTTTGGCTTCCACACGGAAAACTCGCCAATTCTCCCGGACACCCAACTTGGGATCTCACCAACAACCGTTTTGGCCCCTTCAGCGGCCAAATGTTTATCGGCGATCAAACTCTTTCCACGATGCTTCGTGTTTCAACTCAACGGCTTCATGGCATTGATCAAGGATGCGTGATTCCATTTGCCCGGGGACTTCATGCTGGAGCCATGCGCCCTTGTTTTCTCCCAGACGGCTCCCTCCTGATCGGACAAACCGGTCGAGGTTGGGGAGCTCGCGGAGGCAAACAGGACAGCCTGCAGCGAATCATTTATGATGGAAAGACCTTGCCTGCAGATATCCACCAAATGACCCCAACTCAGAGCGGCTTTGAGATTCGCTTCACCACGCCTCTTGCAAACCATATCGCCCCGGCCCAGATTCTTACAAATCTCTCAGTGGAATCATGGTTCTACACCAACACCGGGAAATACGGGTCTCCTGAACACGACAAAAGAAAGGAAAACATCTTATCCGCATCAATCAGCGATGATCGCAAACAAATAGCGTTCAACCTCGAAGGATTGGAAAAACCAAAGTCATTAGATCGAATCTACCACACGAAGCTTAAAACTGAGGGGATCTTTCAAACACCTGCATGGGATACTCTCGAAGTTTACTACACCCTCAGAGAACTTCCGTAAATCTCTCAGAAACCCTCAATCTGCGAGGATTCGGAATGAAGTTCAGAGGAACTGGAGAACGGCACCATCAAACGACGAATTACCGTCCTTGCAAACCCGACTGAAATCTTAGCCCAACTAGCTATGCGTCGAGCTTAAGAGCTGCCTTTTGAGCCGCAGTCTTCGCTTGGCTACCCTCTTTCGAGCTTCCCGACGTAAGGCGCATCCCAACTGGCTTCGAGACACCAAATTCTTCCATCGTCACTCCATAAATCACATCAGCACGTTCCATCGTGCGTTTAGAGTGGGTCACAATGATGAATTGGCTTTGATCAATAAAGGCATCAAGCACTTTCAGGAAACGACCAATATTAGACTCATCCAAGGGAGCATCGAGCTCATCTAGCACACAGAAAGGACTTGGCTTAACCATGTATATGGAGAACAGCAGCGCCACCGCGGTCATTGAGCGCTCTCCACCTGACATCAAGGTAATGGATTGAAGCTTTTTGCCAGGAGGTTTTGCAATCACCTCAATCCCGCATTCCAATGGATCACTTTCATCCTGAAGAATCAAATCTGCTTGAGCTTTCTCACCGAATAAACGCTTAAACATGCTCCGGAAGTTTTTACTTACTTGAGCAAAAGTCTCTGCAAAAAGGCGCTCAGACTCCGTGTTAATCCGTTCAATAATCTCGAGAAGTTTTGCTTTTGAGCTCACGAGATCATCGTGTTGATTCTTCGTAAAGTTGTAGCGATCTTCCAACTCATCATACTCTTCAATCGCATCGAGATTCACTGGCCCCATCGAATCTAATCGCCGTTTTAAATCTGCCACAATCGCCTCCACGAATTCCCAATCTGGACCACTTCCTTCCAAAAGTTGCTCGAGAGAATCCTGCTGAGCCCCCTCGACAATTTCATCACTCACATTCTCCGCATCAGGCTCAACCTGGTTTTCAATCTCATTTGAAGGATCGGAAGAGACAGCTCTCCGCCCTCTCTTTTCCGAATCTTTCCGACTATTGATGCAAGCAATCAGCTGATGAGTATCAGGTCTAAAGTGATTTAGATCGACTTGGTGGCGCTCCATCATCGATTCGATGAGGTTCTCAAGGCGCAAATCTAACTTGGTTACTGCAACCTCTTCCTTGTTAATCTGATTAAGAACCTTGTTTTGTGAAGTTCTCGCTTCCGAAAGCTCTGATTCTGCTGACGCAATCCCTTGAGCTAAGATCTTTCGCTGTTCATCAGAACGATCAATCTCAGTGACCAATTTTTCGATCTCAACGGATTGCTCTTCAATCTGTTGCTGGAGTTCAACATTCTCTTTCTCGCCTTGAAGAATCCGCTCACCACTACTTTCAATTTCACTTCGACGCCTCTTATTGAGCTCCGATAATTCGTGAATTCTTCGACTCATTGGATCCTGCTCACGAGCTGCCGAATCTCGCGCTTGCTTTTCAACAGCAAGAGCAGTTCTCGCCTCGCTTAATTCCTCTTGCGAATCTTTTTCCTGCTTCTGAAACTCCTCAACTTGGCCTTGAATCCTTCGCGCATCGTCTTCCAGAGCAACGAGCCTTTCTCGCGCGCCTTTGAGCTCACCTTCCAGCGATGAACGGCTACCCGTTGCTGTCTCCTCTCGCTTCTCCAGTTCTGTGGTCTCCCATCGATTGTTTTTCACTTTCGACTCGACTCCATCAGCCTCACGGGTAGCGAGCTTTAGCTGACCACTCAGGGTCGACTCTTCAATCTTATGACGCTGCAAGCGATCTTTGGCCTGCTCCAAATCCTCTCGTAATGATTTCGTCAGGTTTTCAGCATCCAAGATCTCCTGCTCTTGAGCTTTTTCTTGAGCCCTCAGCGACGCCACTTCATCTCCCAAAGCCTCAATTTCATTTCGACGCTTGAGAAGTGAGTTCTTCGAGCTCCCCGATCCGCCCCGAAGAATTCCTTCAGGAGTGAGCAATTCTCCTGATAAGGTGACAAAGGTTAAATCTGGATAATTCTTTCTTAATTCGAATGCGATCTTTCTCTCCGGAACAATAAGAACCCGAGCAAGAAGGTGCTCCATCAAACCACTTAAGCGAGAATCAACAGTGACCACATCGAGCGCCCAAGAAGAGGCTCCGTCTGGCAAAGCTTCCACTTGGGTGCCTTCCGACACAGGAAGAAAGCTCTCAGGGAGAAGAGAAGCATTTCCTTTCTTTCCTTCAACAAGACGCTCGATAATTGTATCGGCCAACTCTTCGTCTCGAATGATAATCGCCTGCAAATAGTCCGAAAGCGCTGACTCGATCGCGGCAGCGTATTGATCAGGGGCTTTCAACTCGGCGCCAAGCAAACCCTTAATTCCAGGCTTAATTAAATCAGGGTCATTGAGACCCTTAAGAATGGCCTGAGTTCCTTTTTCTAAACCTTCCCCACTTTCCACAAGTTGCTTGAGAACATCGAGACGTGAACTCCGTTGTGAAAGCTCACGGTGCGTTTCAGCAGCGGATTTACGGGCGAGATCGAGCTTCCCTCTGAGCTCCTCAAACTCCCTTTGAATCGTCTCTCGAGCCTCTTCCAAACCTGGCCATTGTTTTTGATGCTCTTGAAGCTGACTGGTGATTCCATCTCGCTCACCAACGGCCTTCTCTTGCTCCCCGGCAAGACGCTGCGCCTCCTCCTCGAGCTGCTTCATTCGCTCTCGATTCCCTTCCATCTGGCTGAGAGCGCTTTCAATTTTCGCTTGAGAAGAAGCGATGATTTGTTGGGTTGAATTGGCCTCAGAACGCACCTTACGCAGCTCCTGCTCAACTTCCTGACGACTCTGTATCATCGCCGACAAAGAATCTTGCTTCACCTGAACCTGATCTTCTTTCTGTCCAATCCGCTCTTCTAGGTTTTGCAATGCAGCTTGACTTTGTAACAACGTCTCTTGTTGTTCCGACAAG
>JALRJZ010000085.1 GCA_023261045.1 Akkermansiaceae bacterium | reverse complement strand
AAAAACTTAGAGCTTACCAATAACGAGCCCGCCCATCAAAAATCAAAGCGCTCGTGAGCCTCTTACTCCCACTCGATGCTTGCTGGAGGCTTGGTCGAGATATCATAAAGCACCCGGTTGATTCCCTTAACCTCATTCAAAATCTCTTGGCTCACCTCGCGAAGTAATTGAGCCGGTAAGTCAACCCACTCCGCAGTCATCGCATCCTCGCTAATGACCGCTCGTAGGTTAGTCGCCCACTCATAACTACGTTCGTCTCCCTTGACCCCCACGGTTTTTACCGGAATCAAGCCAGCATAGGCTTGCCATACCTTATCGTAATAGCCGTGCTCTTTAAGTTTACTGATAAAAATTGCGTCGCATTCCCGGATCACATCCAGTCGCTCTTTATCAACCGCGCCGGGACAGCGCACGGCGAGGCCTGGTCCAGGGAAAGGATGGCGCCCAAGGATATCTGGAGCAATGCCCAGAGCGGATCCTAATTCTCGAACTTCGTCCTTAAAGAGCTCAGCCAAAGGCTCAAGGACCTTACCTTCCTCTTGCAGCTCGAGAATTTTAGCGACGCGGTTATGATGAGTCTTGATGACAGACGCCTTCGACTTGGCGTTCGAAGCGCTCTCAATCACATCTGGATAAAGCGTGCCTTGAGCTAACATCTCAGCATCACCAACAGTATCCCAAAACACTTTAATAAAAAGATTTCCGATAATCTTACGCTTTTCTTCGGGATCATTCTTACCTGCTAAGGCGGCTAAAAACTCTTGGGAAGCATCGATGGTTTCAATCTCAACACCCATTCGATGGAAGTTCTTTTGAACTTCGGCTGCTTCATCCTTACGCAACAGACCATTATCGACAAAGATGGCCCGCACATTCACGCCAGCCTCCTTCAAAAGGACCGCAAGAACGGTACTGTCCACCCCTCCACTCACTCCACAAACAACTTGCTTCTCACCGACTCGATCCTGGATTCCCTGAATCATCTCTCGCTTGAAGTCATCAATGTGAAAGGACTGCAGCTCTTGAGCCTGCTCTAAGAAGTTTTTAAGAATCTGCAATCCTTCATGGGAATGAGTCACTTCCGGGTGAAATTGGATTCCGAAAAAACATCCTGGCCATTTCAGGCTCACAGGCGTCCCATGCTGATTGGTCGCGATCACCTCTGCATCTTCATGAAGATCCTGGACCGTATCAGAATGACTCATCCAAACCTGTGACTCGTCTGAAATGCCGGCATAGAGGTCATCTTTAGAAAGAGGCTTGAGAGCCGCTGGCCCGTATTCACGCTTATTACTCGCTTTGACGGAGCCGCCAAATTTGATGTTCAACAACTGCATGCCGTAGCACACCCCCAAAACGGGAACATTGTAGGACTGCAGCTTTTCAAAGTCGATATCAGGAGCATCCGGTTCACTCGTACTCTTTGGACCTCCAGACAAAATAATCGCACCGGGACAACCGATCTCCCCTAGATCTTCAGGAGAATACAATTTCGCAAAATAACCTAACTCACGAACGCGACGAACAATGAGTTGCGTATATTGCGAGCCGAAGTCCAGAACGGCGACATGTTGATTTTCTTGCATCTTTAGCTAGCAGGCTGATAGTTAGTGGGTTCTTCAGTGATGGTAATGTCGTGCGCATGGCTCTCCCTCAGCCCACCTGGTGTGATGCGAACAAACTGAGCCTTTTCGCGAAGCTCCTGGAGATTACGTGCCCCGATGTAGCCCATTCCTGATCGCAATCCTCCCATTAATTGAAAGACAACATCAGCAAGCGGTCCCTTATAGGGAACGCGACCCTCAACCCCCTCTGCAACCAGCTTGCCACTCGAGTTTTGACCATAACGATCACCAGCCCCCTTACGCATTGCGCCAATTGAGCCCATTCCCCGGTAAGTCTTAAATCTCCGTCCTTGAGAGTGTACGGTCTGCCCGGGACTTTCCCTTGTCCCAGCCAATAATGATCCGAGCATGACAAGATCGGCACCAGCAGCAAGAGCCTTGGTGATATCTCCGGAATAGCGAATTCCTCCATCAGCAATGACTTTAACTCCATGTTCGTGGGCTTCCTGAGCCACATTTTGCACCGCCGTAAACTGCGGCATTCCAACTCCAGAAATGACTCGAGTGGTGCAAATTGATCCAGGTCCGACTCCGACTTTCAAACAACTCGCTCCCGCTTTGATTAAATCACGTGCACCTTGCGCCGTCACCACATTACCCGCCACAACCGGCACCTTGCCTAATCCTCGTAAGGTCTCGATGACGTGCATCACTCGTGAAGTATGGCCAGTAGCAGCATCAATAAATAAGGCATCAGCCCCTGCCTCGATCAATGCCTGAGCGCGATCTAAAAACTCAGGGCCCGGACCAACAGCAGCCCCGCAACGGAGTTGCCCATTGGGATCCTTTGAAGCACTTGTAAAAGTGATTCGCTTCTCAATATCAGCTCCTGTAATGAGCCCAGCAAGAGTCCCGTCAGGGTTCACTAAAGGTAGTTTTTCGATCCGATTCTTATAAAGTATTTCTCGTGCCTCTCGTTGCCCCATGTCAGCAGGTGCCGTGTGCAGACGCTCAATAGGAGTCATCACATCCTCCACCAAACAATTCTCGCTTGGAATGTGGCGCAAATCTCTACCGGTAACCATGCCTTCCAATTTCCCAGCCTCGTCGACCACCGGAAATCCAGAAAAACCCTCGCGCGCCATAATCTGACGCACCTCAGCAACCGTAAACTTGCGTGAGACAGTCAAAGGACGGTGAATGACAGCGTTTTCCGAACGCTTCACTCGAGCAACCATCGATGCTTGTTCATCAATCGGACACGCCCGATGAATCACGGCAATTCCACCCTCCCGAGCCAATGCGATAGCTAACTCGGTCTCTGAAACCGTATCCATTGCCGCAGAGACGACGGGAATATTTAAGGGGATTCCGTCACAAAGTTCAGTGCTCACATCTGAGTCAGATGGAAGGAGATCGCTCAACCCAGGAGTCAAGAGAACGTCATCGAAAGAAAGGGCCAAAGAAGGTTCCGCCATAGACGAATCAATAGAATTCAAGCGATGAAATCAAGCGCCATTCGATCAAACAGGGCGAAAAAAACAAAACTGTTCTACCATAAACGCTGCTTTGCCCTCCCGACGAGCGTTACAGGGCCCTAAAAAGGACCAAGAAGATGTAACAGAACGCCCTAGGTATGATGATCCAAATGCAAATTAATCGTCTAAAAAGACGATTTTTCCGGGTTGTCCATTTGCTTCCGCTTCAGCAGCAGCCTGACGCTCATGTTGCTCAGGCGAACAAGACGAATCAATGGGTGCGTCCGGCTCAAGATCGCTTTGCTCAACAAGACCTTGTTCGAGCAAGTAAGCTTCAACCTCTTCACCACTCACATCAGGAAGCATCTCGCCATTGACCTCGACACAAGGGCTCAATGGCTGACCAGTTTTTTGCTCCATCTCCCAACGAAACGCAGGATTCTTGATAATATCCTTCTCCTCAAATTCGAGCTCGTATTTGCGCATAATCGCACGCACTCCTTCGCTCCAACCACAGTAGGTTTTGAGATATGCGGTAATCTGAGGTTTTTCGCCTGTCATGCGAAGATTATAGCAAGCCTGACGAAGGTTGCAACCATCCACCCCCACCCGGAGTCTCAATTCTTAGACGCTCCCCAGGATTCACCTTTAAAGAAATGATCCCTGGCAGCTCTTTCCAACTTCCATCGCGCAATAGGAACTGGGCACCTGGCTGACCATTGGGCCTGGGATGCCGATTTCGACGCTGAGACAAAAGTGAGACTGTCATTTCTTCTAGAAACTCAATTTCACGAATTAAACCATCCCCCCCTTTCCAAAGTCCCTCTCCACCAGAATTCTTGCGCAGTGAGAAGTTTCTGAGTCGCACGGGATAGCGTTGTTCAAGGATCTCTGCATCAGTGATTGCCGTATTACTCATGTGGACATGACACCCGCTTCTGCCATGCCAAGACGGGCCAGCCCCCGCACCCCCACCAATGGTTTCATAAAATCCAAATCGCTCATTCCCAAAGAGAAAGTTATTCATCGTCCCTTGCCCATTGGACTGAATCCCGAGAGCCTCGAGCAAAACATCAACCAATCGCTGGCTGGTTTCGACATTACCCCCAACAACTGCAGGGCAAATCGTTGGGTCATCCTTAAGATTTGGCGCCAAAATTCCCTCTTCGGTTAAGATCTCAACATTCTTTAATAATCCTTCATTGAGAGGAATGTCTTCATTTACCCATAATCTTAAAGCGTAAAGGACAGCGCTGCGAACAATGGCCGGAGTTGCATTTAAGTTCTGCTGATGCGTTGGTGATGACCCACTAAAATCGACAAAAAGTTTTTCTTTGAAATAGAGGTGAACATTGATGGCCGAACCATCATCCAAATAATCAGTTGCTCTTCCTTCGCGGAAGTTTGCGAGAGTTTCCTCCATTAACATTGCAGACCGTTGAAACAACGCTCCCATGTGATTTTTCACACTCTCCACTCCCGAGTTTCTGATGAATACCTCCATCTCTGCCACTCCATGCTCATTAGCTGAAAACTGAGCAGCTAAATCTGCGATATTATCAGCGGGTGCCCGGGATTGAGCAAAAAAAGAAAGATCAAGATCCTCATACCGAGTTGGCGCAATCACGACCCCCTCTTGTGCAAGGCAGATCGCGTTCGGCGGCATTGATCCAGGAGTTTGACCTCCAATTTCAGCATGATGTGCTCTATTGGCTACAAACGCAATGAGCTCATCAGCGAGAAAAACGGGGGTGATCAAAGTCACATCGGGAAGATGAGAACCACCAAACGCAGGATGATTGACGACAACACAATCTCCCTTTCTCCACTCCCAGCTCTCCGAAACCATTCGAACGCAGAGCCCGAGAGCCCCTAGATGAACCGGAATATGCGGAGCATTCACCACAAGAAATCCGTTCTGATCTAAAAGTGCGCATGAATAATCGAGCCGCTCCTTAATATTGGTTGAAAGCGCCGTTCTTCTTAAAAGCTCGCCCATTTCTGAGACAATTCCCTCAAAGCGCCTTCTAAATAATTCTGCCTCCACGACATCAACACGAGCAACTTCATTAACTGGCGCTTTTTGGCACCCGCTCCACCTAAGACGAACCGAACCCAAGCTTCCTCGAGAAAGCACCCAACCTGGTTCAATCACAACAGTAGAAAAACAGTCCTGCTCGACCCTAAGCTCATCGACCGCCTCATCATCTGAAAATTCTTCCTGACTCAAGAACTGTTCTTGACCACCCACTTCAACTCTCAGCGTCACCCATTCAATACGACGATTACGAGGACATTGGTAGCCGTATAAATCGAGATACCGATCAAAAAACAACTCTCTGAGTTGCGAAGCTTCCATTGCTTTCTCCGACTCGATTTCTAGGCAAGAATCTTGACCAAAAAGACGAAGCTCAAATAGACACCGATGAATTTGAGCTGCCCCGCAAAGCTTCTCAATTCTTGCCCCTACATCCTCTTCATCCAACGCCACCAAAAGCTGTTCAGTAAGAATCGTTCGATCTCCAGATTGATCGAGACCCCATGCACTCAAAAGACCGGCGTTGCCGGGAATGAGAATCTCTTCGATACCCAATTCAGTCGCTAGGGAACATGCGTGCTGCGGCCCTGCCCCACCAAATGCGATCAAACTATGACGCCGACTGTCATAACCCTCACGAGTAGAAACGAGTCGTAAAGCATCGGCCATCTGGCTAATTGCGAGATGCCGCAGCCCCTGTAATAGATTCTGCGGATCACAATGGGCGCCAATTACTTGACAGAGCTCTTGAAGACGAGCTTCGGCATCTTTTCGAATTAAGGGAATCCCTGCCTTTTTTTCATCCATTAATCCAAGCAACAGATTCACATCTGTAATCGTTAATGGCCCTCCTCGACCATAACACGCGGGACCCGGAGTTGATCCGGCACTCTCCGGACCAACCTCCAAACCTCCATTTCTAAACTGACAAATCGACCCTCCACCCGCGGCGACCGTCTCAATCTTTATGGCCGGAGTCAGCACCTTTACTGGTCCAACCTCTTGCTCATATCGGTAGTGGGGACGCCCTGAAATTCTTGCAACATCAGTACTTGTCCCTCCCATATCGAAGGTTAACACATTTGATAAACCAGCAGAGAGGGCTGAAGCATAAGCACCCGAAACACCCCCTGCCGGTCCACTTAAAAGACTATCAATTGGCCGATATCCCTCGGCAGCTTTCAAATGCCCTGAACTTGTCATTAATGAGACCGGACTCTTCGTAAAGGCCTCTCGAAGCTTCTTGATAAAATCAAAGATAATCGGGCTGAGGTAGGCATTGGCAACCGCCGTCTCCATTCGAGGCCAGAGGCGAATCATTGGAGCAAGTTGATGAGATAAGCTAACGTTCTCGCAGCCCTTTTTGGCAAGCACCTCGGCGATTTCTAGTTCATGATTAGGACAGCAATCCGAATGAATGAGTGCGACTGCAACCGCTCGCTTTGGATCAATCCCTTCCAAGTCTTCTTTCGAGAGAGACTCCAACAGATGACCTTGGCGATCGAAACGACCTTGAATCCCATAAATCTTTCTTGTGATCGGGATACTGAATTGGGGCGACAATTCAAAAATATCTGGGCGCCGTTGATCTCGGATTTTAAGAAGGTCTTCAAAACCTTTTGTGGTAATCAAATCGACCGGCTGACCTTTCCCTTCCAAGAGAGCATTCGTTGCTCGTGTCGTAGCCACCCGCAGATCCAGAGCGGGAAACTCCCCTCCAACTCCCACTCCAGTAAGTAAACGAGTTGCCACCACAGCAGACTCTTCTCCGGTGAAAAGTTCTAGATCACCTCTTAAATCGATTTGCTCACTGAGGCGTAACCGCCCTTCCTTCGGGTTTGATTCGACAACGACATATCCATCACGAGTGCGAAACCCTTCGAGGCCGGTTTGCTGAGGGCCAATACTCTTTCCACAAAACAACCACCCCTCCTCGTTTGAAACAACTTCTAGCCGAACGACTCCACTTGATAAAACTTTGCATTTTAATTGCTCACCCTTGGGAGACAAAGCCCAGCCATCGGTAAACGTTCCTCCAACATCGACCCGAACACGCCAATCCAACATAGACAATTAT
The DNA here is from genome assembly GCA_023261045.1 of Akkermansiaceae bacterium. Taxonomy (GTDB): domain Bacteria; phylum Verrucomicrobiota; class Verrucomicrobiia; order Verrucomicrobiales; family Akkermansiaceae; genus SW10. The sequence continues at coordinate 2,854 of JALRJZ010000085.1, read as the reverse complement.
GACCCTAGGCCACCTAACTTTTCTGCAACGTCAATCATGCAATCCCTGACACCTACTTCATAGTCCCCCTTTCGAAGGACAAGGAGAGAGACTCCACAAGATTCCACCACATCAAGAATCCCCTCATGAGTCGAGATCACCAAAGAATCAGGTTCATCAAGATTCAAACGATCCAAACAAGAACGCAAATCTCGAATCGCATCGACATCACGCCCTTCCAAAATTTGAACCTTTAAAACCCCAGGAAGCAAACTTGTCTTTTCCAAAAGCTCTTGAGCTTCCACTTCATCCAACTCTCCCTCGAGCATCCTCTGCAAGGCCGCTTGGGGATCTTCGCTACCTTGATTGAAAAACTCATCATCCGATCGCTGATGAAGGTTTCTCCGTTCGCGGGAGGTTTCATGATCAAGTTTAGGGAGATCAAACGGGTCATCATCAAGAGTCATTTCCTGGCGTTTTAATGCCCTTGGCCTTATTTGAGCGGGCTGAATCTCTAGCTCTGGAAGAGCTTGTGGCAGGGCAAAGCCATCAAGCTCACCAAGAGGTGGCCTGAGCGCTTCAGGAGAGGTATCAAGGCGAAAGGGGGATTCAATCTCTCCCTTTTTTACCGCAAGAGAATGCAGATGACTTGTCTCACCCTCACTTTGAGCGTCTAGATGATCACTTACTGGAAACCTCCTTGGAGTTTGCTCATTATTTTCTGCTAGTTTGAACGGATTGGGAATCCCCCTCTTCGTTGAGCGAGGAGCAGCAGAAGAACCATCGGACTGACCAAACATCACACAAAAACTACCCCGATCTTGCTGACATGCAATTCCTCAAAGCACCTTAAAACCTCCTGTCCTTTATTGAAGAGACCCCGTTGATCTCACCTTGGACCCCCAACCCTTTTGAGCTTCCGGCGGATAGACACTTTCGCAGCCGCACTTAAGCGGTCCACAAAGAGAACCCCGTTGAGATGGTCCGTCTCATGCTGAATCGCTCGTGACAACAATCCATCAGTCTCCACAACAATTTTTGTGCCATCTAACGTTTCCAGAGAAGCCTTCACCTCCGTTGGACGTCGCACCTCGGCACTAATCCCTTCGATACTTAAGCATCCCTCTGTTGAGGATTCTTTTTCGCTGCCGAACTCTAGAGAGGGATTCAGAAAGACAAGGGGCATCATTTGAGCTAATTCAACATCTTCTCCGTTGACTCGTAGATAACTGATACACTCAGGATCATGGGAGACATCGACAACCGCCAATTGAAGATCCCGATCAACTTGCGGAGCAGCCAAACCAACCCCTTGAGCGTCAATCATGGTTTCAATCATATCTTGCGCCAACTTTCGAATATCATCGTCAACTTCTGCCACCGGCCTGCATTTCTTGCGTAGGACTGGATTACCATACTGCGTAATTTCAAGAATCATGTGTTGTCTTCTGTTGGCGCTTCTTTTTGTCTCTCTTGAGGAGGTTTTACGGGATAAAAAATATCTTGGGGAGCATATCCAGCATCGAGTGCTGCACTATGCGCCTCCAAAACTTTTTGCCAAGGGCAGCCTTGATCAACTCGGAGAGCTAGTTTCATTCCCGGACGCTCTGAAAGATTGCCCTTCAAATACTCTTTTAGGAGTCCAGTCGGAACGGGCAAGCTATCGATTTCAGCACTCCCATCTCGCCCCAAGGTCAGGGTCGAACGAGCAATCGTCACTGTTTTAACCTTTAACGAATTTGCAGAGGGAAGCTCAACTTGAATCTCCGGGCGAGGAACCTTCTCGGTTAGATCATTCATCGTCACGATAAAAAAGAAGAGCAAAGTCACAAGAATATCGATCAAAGGAACGATCGGCACTGTAACTGGCTTCTTTTGAGGACGGTAAAACTCCACAGATCAGAGACTACTGGTTTCGAAAAAAGACATGCTGATGACAGGCCGACACCACTCGACCTAAAAGCACCTCCAAACGCGCTGAAAAAGTTTCAATTCTTCGATTAAAAATACTCTGTGCAATCACTGAGGGAACGGCAATGGCGATACCAACAATCGTAGTGCTCAAAGCAGTAGCAATTCCCCGACCGATATTATCTTTGTCATCAAGGTCCGCAAATACGGTAATGAGTCCAGCAGCGGTTCCAAGCAATCCAAGCAAAGGAGCAATCGTAATGACAACATCAAGAACCGACATTCCTGCATTCATTTTAACGATCTCTTCACGGGCTGATGATTGAACCGCTTCCTTGACTTCACTTTGAGATCGTCCGGCATTATTTAAGGCCACGGAACATAAGCGAGCTAATGAGTTATCTCCCCGTGCAAACTCGCGCTGCAGCTGCTCAAGATTGTCACTTTCAAGGTAGTGCTCAAATCTCTCTACTTCCTGACCTAATTGATCCGGAAGAATACGCAAGCGGGTCAAACTGATCGACTTCATCAGGATGACGGTCAGAGAAGCCAGAGAACAAAGCCCCAACAAAGCCATAAAAAAACCTCCGCCTCGCAGGAAATTCCAAGTGGTATCGAAGGCCTCAGAAAGATTCATAAAGTAGTTAGTAATCGAAGGTCACAATTAACTCAAGCGTATCGCCTTGAAGTTCTTGAAGGACTTCAGGTGGCATTTGAGCAATCTCAATCTTTTCTAACGCATTTACGATCATCCCCCTTTGAGCAAAAGAGGTCCCATTAATTGATACCCAACTCCGATTCCCCACGACACCATTCTGATTGACCGTAAAGTAGAGCGTAATATTTCCCGGAACAATCAACGATCGATTACGAATCACCTCTACCTGCCAACTTCTCTCAAGCTTTTGGTATATCGCCGCTTGATACCTCCCCAACGCGGTATTTGCCACATCTAAACTTCCTA
>JALRJZ010000084.1 GCA_023261045.1 Akkermansiaceae bacterium | reverse complement strand
AGTGGGGAGGTTGTTGAGATGAGATGGGGCTTCGAACGGTCAAATCTATCAGCCGTTAATAATGCGAGGTGCGATAATCTCACCAGTAAGATGTGGAAAGAGGCGTTTGCAAAGAGGCGCTGTTTAATTCCCTTGATGTCTTATTATGAATGGAGAGGGAGCAAAAAAAACCGCCGAACATACTTGTTTCAATCTCCAAAGAACCAATGGATTTTTGCAGCGGGAATCTGGGAGAGGTCATCGGAGTTTGGTTTATGTTTTTCGATGTTGACGACTGATGCCAACAAGGTCGTTGCTCCAATTCACCATCGAATGCCAGTGATTTTGGATCAAGCTGAACGTCCGGCATATCTCAACAACGAGCTGCAAACTTTTGCTCCTGATCCACGATTGTTAGTGGTTAAACAAACTCCAAGTCCATTTCTAAAGAATCGCCCCACTCACATTCAAGACGAGTTGTTTTAGGGAATGATCGTCTTGATTGGTGGGGCCTAAGTTGCTTGACTTCAGGATGCTTCGAGTGATTTGTCTTCCTCTATTTGTCTTAGGAATTCTCCAAGGGTTTGAGTGGCCCGAGTTTCGAGGGCTTTCTGGAATGGGAGTGATTGAGGGGAGAGTTTCCCCCGAAAAGATTGATTTTAAAAAGGATTTAATCTGGGAGTGCGAGATTCCAGGGAAAGGTTGGTCATCGCCAGTGATGAGTGGCGACACTCTGGTTGTGACCACTGCGGTGGGTGAAGCAGAAGTGGAGCTTCGGGTGATCGCGCTGGATGCCAATTCTGGTCAGATCAAGTGGAACCAGTTGGTCTTTGAGCCTACTGCAGAGGAATTGGGCGCTCTCCATGAGAAAAACAGTTTTGCAAGTAGCACGCCTTTCCTTTCTGAAGGGATTGTTTTCGCTCACTTTGGGCACATGGGGACCGCTGCTCTTTCATTGAATGATGGGGCGATTCTTTGGAGGTATCATGAACCTTATTCAGCAAAGCATGGCAATGGAGGGAGCCCCGTACTCGTCGATGGCAATCTTGTGTTTAGCGCAGACGGAGAAGACCGAGGCCTTTTGAGGGCCCTGAATGCTAAGACAGGTAAAAAGGCTTGGGAATATGATCGTAAGAAGGATGTCCGACAAAAGTTCTCATTCGGCACTCCTCTTGTCGTCAACATTGGAGGTAGAAAACAAATCATCAGTCAAGGAAGCGGGATGGTTGGGGGATTCGATCCAGAGAATGGTCACCTGATCTGGTCCGTCGATTATGGGAGTGGTTATTCGGTGGTTCCTCGCCCGTTTCTCAAAGAGGAGATCGTCTATGTTGCAACGGGTTTTAATCGCCCTAATCTTTTAGCGATTGATTTGAAAGGGGCCCAAGGAGATGTGACGAAATCTCATGTAAAGTGGTCAGCAGCTCGTGATATTCCGAAAACTCCTTCATTTGTGATTTCAGGTCAGGAGATTTATTTGGTTGAAGATGCGGGGCGACTGACATGCCTCGATTTAGAAACAGGTGAGCGACTCTGGATGGAGCAGTTACGTCGAAAGGTCTCCAGCTCACTGACGCTTGTAGGTGACCAGCTGTTGACTTTTACCGAGGAGGGCCAAGGCTTTCTTCACCGAGTTTCTCGGCAAGGAGCAACCTTGATCGCTGAAAATGACTACGGTGAACCGATCTTCGCGTCTCCTATTATTTTGGATCGATCGCTGATTGTTCGATCAGAGAAAAGAATTCGAAAACTTGGGCGAGAGTGATTGATCTCACTGCTTTTGCTTCTTTTTTACTTTGCGAGGACTTCTTTCAGGCATTTTCTCAAGGGCGCTCAGTTCGGTCTGTTGGCCTAAATCGCCGCAATTCTCCATCCATTTGATCAACCGTTTATGGAGGTTCTCTTTGACTGTCGAGTAGTCGGGGTGGTCAGCAAGATTCTTTAATTCGAGAGGGTCACTCTTGATGTCATAAAGTTCGAAGGGGGGCCTTTTTTGGTAACGGGTGACAAGCTCACGAGCTCGTTGATCACCCGTTTGCGCTTTTTTGACCCAGCTCAAAAACTCTGGAGATTTCATACAAACATTTTGAAACTCCTCCTCGGGGGTTAGGTTCCAAATTAGTTTGTGCTGCTCAGAGCGAATGGAGCGGATGCCATAATGATCGGACCCATTGATGATTCCTCGGGTCGTCATGATTCCGTAAACATACTCTTTGTGTTTTTGTTTTCCGAAAAAGGTTGGTAGGAGACTCACCCCTTGAAGCTGAGGTGGCGGAGTTGCTCCAGCAACTTCGATCAATGTTGGAAGAAAATCGATATACTCGATCATCGCGTGATTGAGTGATCCCTTTTCAATGACCCCTGGCCAGCGCACAAGACATCCAGATTGCAGCCCGTTATCGTAACAGGTCCATTTTGCGAAAGGGAGAGAATTACCTTGTTCGCTGACCACGATAAAGAGGGTGTTATCGGCGATTCCGGCCTCATCAATGATTCGTATCGCTTCACCTACTTGGGAGTCGAAGTAGGTTATTTCGGCAAAGTAACGGGACATGCCTTCCCGAGTTTCAGGGGTATCGAGGAGATAGGGAGGAAGTTTGATCTTCTCGGGAGGGTATTGTGAAGGATCTCCATGAGTCCACGGAGTGTGAGGCTCGTTTGAGCAGAGTAAGAGACAAAAGGGAGTCTTCGTTTTTGAAATCTTTTTCACATAGGTCGAGACTTCTTCAAACGAAGGGTTTTTACCTCCCGGGATTTTTTCCCAATCAAAGACCTCAGCAGGTGCAACGTGAGTTTTGCCACTTTGGGCCACACGATACCCAAGTGGAGTGAGGTATTGAACGATGGATTGAACCCCAGGGTCAACACGGGTGTGATTTGGATAGGCTCCTGAGCTTACAGGGTAAAGTCCGGTGAAAATATTATGGCGTGTCGGTGAGCACATGGGTGCCGCTTGAAAGCAACGAGTAAACTTCATTCCCTCTCTTGCCAGTCTGTCGAGGTGAGGGGTCTTTGCTTGACCCCCATAGCATCCGAGATCACGAAAGGTGCAGTCGTCGGCAATCATGAAAACAATGTTAGGCTGACTTTTCGACCAGAGAGTCGTCATGAAGCAGATTGAAAGAATGATAAATCTCATATCGATAAGTTGATGAGGGGGTAAGCAGAAGTCAGCAAGTGACTTCTCTCGCGTAAAACTGCTGAGGTTTATCACAGCAAAAGTGCTTTTCAATCGATTTCAATGCGGTCGCTTTCAAAATGTGGATCCGATACTCGTGCAATGAAGGAGTCTCTGATACAAGAAACTCGTTGAAGCCAGCGATCAGTTTATGGGGCAATACGGTCACTATCAATTTGGATTTTTAAAGAGGTTCATAGACATCGTCATCTCTGTGTTTTCCTTTTTGATTCTCCAGATTGGGAATTCAGTGGCTCAAGAAGGAACGATTTTGCGCGACGTTACTGAGAGTTATGGTCTTTCGGGGCAGCAGTCACAGCGTGTCTCTTTTGCCGATCTTGATCATGACGGTCTGCCGGATCTTGTGGTGGGTGGGACCCGGGTTTGGATGAATCGAGCAACGAGATTTGAACGCTCTGCGTGGGAAGCGCAGAAGCGAGTTGATTATTGTGCAATCGCTGATGTTAACAATGATGGTAATCTAGACCTTTTTCTTGGGCGAAGTTCGGACTTAAGTGATGCGAAGTTTATTGATGATGGTCTGCGTAATGAGATTTGGCTTGGTGAAGGGACTGGGGTGTTTCGGGTCGTGGGGGACCACGGTGTTGGTAAACATGCGGAAACCTCAATGAGCGCCTGTTTTTTGGATATTGATCGAGATGGGTTTCTAGATCTTTTTGTTGGCAGCTCGTATACCGCATATGGAAAAAGTTATGAGGCTTTTCCAGATCGTCTCTATCAAGGCAGTGGTGATGGAAAATTTTGCGAGATCACAAAAAAGGCAGGGCTCCTCCTCAAATCGATGCCAGGACTCCAAGAAAGCCGGCGACCGACCTATGGTGTGACGCATACTGATTGGAACAACGATGGATATCAGGATCTCTTGGTGATGAGTTATGGTCGTCAGGGGAATCGTCTATGGAAAAACAATGGAGATGGCACCTTTACTGATGTGGGTAAAGAAACAAGCTTTGATGGCGATGCTGAGCGCAGCGGTTTATATCCGCCAGAGGTGGCAAGTCTGGGACGCTCTCCCGAGCCACCGTTTCGATCGCATGGGAATACCTTCGATGCCGCAGTTGCGGATTTTGATAATGATGGTGATATGGATTGTTTTCTCGCTGAGATCACTCACTGGTGGGCAGGGCAATCGAGTGACCGCTCAATGCTCCTAATCAACGAAGGCAGGGAAAAGCAGTTTGCATTTACTCGTGACTCAAAGCGCATCAATCGGACCCATGCTCATACAAATTGGAATCAAGGTGACATGCATGCAGGCTGGATCGATATTGATAACGATGGTCTTCTTGATTTGTTGATCGCGAGTAGTGATTATCCCGATGAGCAAATACTACGCCTTTGGCATCAGGAAGAAGATCATTCTTTCTACGAATGGACAGATCGTCTTGGAGTTCGTTGGATCAATGCCAATCAATTGTCTTTGGGTGATATTGATCGAGATGGTTCAACAGATATTGTCTTAAGTTCGAGTAATCGACGTCTTACTAAGGAGAAAAAACAAGGACGCTCTGCTCATATTGGGCTCTTTAAAAATACGCTTCCCGAGCGTTTGGGTAATCACTTCTTAAATATTCGTTTGGAAGGATTGGCAATTGGAGCGCGGGTCTTTGTCAAAACTGGCCAGCGGGAACAAGTCCGAGAAGTCTACGGCGGGCTTGGTCATGCAGGCCATCGAGATGATACCGATTGTCGATTTGGTCTAGGCAAAGCTCTCAAAGCAGATCTGGTGCGAGTGATTTGGCCAGATGGTTTTTCTTCGACTTATCGAGATGTTGTCGCAGATACCTTTTATACCCTAGCGAAGGGTGGAAAACTCAATGTCCAGAATCACTAGAGCTTTGGATCAAGTTTGCTTTCATGGGGGGTAAAGCACTGAAAATAACGCACCGTATTTTTATAAGAGCACCCTTAGGGTGATTGACTCGAATATGCTTGTATCTATGACGTAGAGCACGACGATTGTGACCGCGATCGATCAGGTGCATGGCAGGAAGTAAAAATGAGTTAGAAAATTGGGCAACCGATATCATTTTTGGTCGGGCACAGGGGTTTTGGCCTTCCTTGATGCGGCTGGCTCTCAGGCTCCTTTCGTGGATTTATCGTTTTGGAGTCAAAGTGCGTCTCTGGCTCTACCGAAAGCAATGGAAACCACAGTCTAATCTTGCGACCATGGTCGTCAGTATCGGCAACCTGACAGTGGGTGGGACAGGGAAAACTCCGGTCGTTGAGCGATTTGCTCGTGAACTGACTGCTCGAGGACGCAAAGTGGTGATCTTAAGTCGTGGTTATAAAAGTGCCGATCTTGAGTCTCCTCAGCAGTGGCGTAACCCCACGACAGGGGAAGTTGTGACCAGCCCTCCTAAAATCGTGAGTGACGGTAAGGATATCCTTCTCAAAGCAAAGTATGCAGGGGACGAGCCCTATATGTTAGCGACAAATCTTCCTGGTGTCGGGGTGGTGGTTGACCGTGATCGCGTTCGAGGTGGCAGGTTTGCAGTGAAGGAGCTTGGAGCGGATATCCTCCTTCTTGACGATGGACTCCAATATCTTGGTTTGGAGCATTCCATCGATGTTGTGTTAGTAGATAGTCAGCAACCTTTTGGCATTGAGTATATTCTTCCCAGAGGGACCTTGAGAGAGCCGCCAGGTAATTTGAAAAGGGCTGATTACATTTTCCTTACGAAAAGTGATGGTGTGAATCGAGAAGAGCTGGTCAAAAGAATTCGCAAGTACAATCAGGTCGCCGAGATCATGGAATGCACCCATGGCCCTAAGCATTTAAAGAGTGTTTTTGAGGATGACATTTTGCCGCTTGAAGCTCTTCGAGGGAAATACGTGGGTGCAATCTCAGGAATTGCTCAGCCAAAAAGTTTTGACCGCCTCTTAAAAAAATTGGGAGCGAAGGTTTTATTCCATACTACTTTTGCTGATCATCATGCCTTTACCGCGAAGGAAATTGAACCCTTTATGTATCGTTGTATCACACGAGGGGTTGATATGGTGGTGACCACTGAAAAAGATGCTGTAAGATTCCCGAGGCCTGCAGAAATCGACGTGCCAATTTATTATTTAAGAATCGAAGTGAAGATTCTCAATGGGCAAGAGGTATGGGAACAGTGTTTGGAGAGGATTTGTGATCGTAAGAATCGGGAACCTGAGGATTGGGCTGAAGAACGAATTGTGATGTCTGATTCTATTTAACGACCTGTGTGATTAATTACGATGCCGATACTTCGAGATAAACGAGAGAGACCCATGAGGGATTTGCGTCTCTCGTTAACTGATCGATGTAATTTTAGGTGTCGATATTGTATGCCCGTTGAAGCGTTTGGTCCTCAATATCAATTCCTTCCTAAGGATGAGATTCTTAGCTTTGATGAATTGGTTCGCGTGGTTCGAGCCGGTGTCGCCCTGGGTATTCAAAAGGTGCGTTTGACTGGCGGGGAGCCCCTCTTGCGCAGAGGTGTGGCAGATCTCGTGGCGATGATTGCTTCGGTATCGGGGGTTGAAGACATCGCAATGACAACCAATGGGATCTTGCTCAATCATCATGCGAGTCGTTTGGCTGCGGCTGGCCTGCATCGCGTGACGGTGAGTCTCGATGCGCTTGATGAAAATGTCTTTGCACAAATGAATGGAGTTGGGGCAAAGGTGCAACGCGTGTTACTAGGGATCGATAGCGCCATTGAAGAGGGGATGGTAGTCAAAGTGAATATGGTGGTTCAGAAGGGAGTCAATGATGGAGAGATCATCCCCATGATACGTTGGGCGAGGGAGAAGAGGGTGGCCTTGAGATTCATTGAGTACATGGATGTCGGAGAGAGTAATGGATGGAGCCACCAACATGTTGTTTCGGCTGAAGAAATCGTGAATTTAGTAGGGGAGCAATTTGCCATCGAGAGAATGGATGCGAGCTACCCTGGAGAGGTGGCAAAGAAGTGGAAGTTCTTGGATGGCGAAGGTGAATTTGGAGTGATCTCCTCGGTCACTCATCCTTTTTGTGGTGATTGCTCTCGAATTCGTGTTTCCGCGGAAGGGAAACTGTTTACTTGCTTGTTTGGCTCTCACGGAGCGGATCTACGTGCCGTCTTAAGAGATCCAAATGGGGGCGATCCCGAACAATTCTTGAGAACGGTCTGGCAGGCTCGAACGGACCGCTATTCAGAAGAGAGAGGGAAGTCCCTACTTGGGAAAAAAGCTGAAATGAGTTATCTAGGAGGGTAACGTAAAAGCCCTCATAGAGCGTTGGCCCTAGGAGGGCTATAAAAGTTCTGCTTGAGTTGACTCAAATCGGCCCGCCGCCGTGCATCAAGAGAGCGAGCACGAGGAGAGAACGTGAGTTGATTTTAGAATCAAAGTTTTGCCTTTGCCTTCTGATAAGCTTTGCGCAGCTTAGCGAGCTGAGCTTCAGTGCGCTCAATTTCTGAGAGAATGGATGCAAGCTCTTGAATCGCCCGAAGTTCTTTTGAGGCGCTTGGTTGTTTTGAGGCACGAGCGCTGCTGCTTGCCCCGCCGCTTTTTTTCTTCCAAGAAGCGATGGTGGCCGCTGTTACTTTAAACTTTTTGACAGCTTTGGTTTGGCCTCCGCGCCCCTCTGAGGCAATGAAGTCCAAGATCTCCTGCTTTTCTTGTGTGCTGTATCTTTTTGCTTTGGGCATATTTTCTAGTTATTAGATTGAAAATAAGATACAATTAAAAGATAGTAATACAAGGGATTTATATTTTATGGTTTTTATGCTATCATTTTCTTAAGTCATAGCAAATTAGTCTCGGTAAGCTTCCATCAAATCCTTTGCTATTTTGAACGATATAAAGAAGTCCTCTAACAATCGCTGGAGGAGTCCATGATTCAGTGGCGGTGAAAAGCCTCGTGCGTTGAAGGATCTTTGGTCCCTCAGGTGTTAATGAGAGTTCGACAAACGCTCCGTCCTCTCCCAATGAAAAGAGACGATTCTGAGTTTTGATAAACGATCCTCTAAAGAGCCCGCTAATTCGATTTTGCTCCCTCCAACGAGCGTCATCCTCCCAGATAATCTCTCCCGTTTTGAGATTCGCACATTTGAGTTGAGTGTCAGGTACGTTACGTCCAGCAAACCCATAAAGATGATCGTCAATCAGTAGAGGGGTCATCATATGCATGCCGAAATATCGTTTGGTCCAAACCGGGTTGGGTTGAAGGTCTTTGTTGAATTGTAAAAGGACTCCTCCCTTTTCATAGCATTCGGAGATGAACACTTGATTGTTGGGCAAAGATAAGGGGGAGGAGGCAAGTACGGATTCATAGATGTCTGCTCTCCAAGAAAAGCGAGAGAAGAGTTCTCCAGTCTTAGGGTTAAGAGTCAGTAAGCCTCCATGTGCGGGCTTTGATTCGCCGGCTGCCAAGACAAGTAAGGCGTCTTGGCCATGGATTTTTGAAATCACTGGCGAAGCATAAGAAGCACCCCACTCATCGTGATGTTTCCATGTGAGAGATCCATCCAGAGCATCAAAAGCTGCAACACAGGTCCCAGAGCTTTTGTTCTCCTTGCCGCCAACATTGACAATAACAAGGTTTTGATAGACGAGGCAATTGGGACCATACCCGAAGAAGTAATCTGGGATATCAAACTCTTCTTTGAGGTTTCGTTTCCAGATCAGTTTGCCGGTTTTCAGTTCGAAGCAATGCATCATCGCTGTGACCCCAATGAGATAAACACGTCCATTAGACACCACGGGGCTTGTCCTCGGCCCGTTGGAAAAGCCGTAGCGGTCCCGATATTGAATCGGATAACGATACGTCCAGATCAGTTTGCCAGTTTCTGGATGATGGCAATCGAGAGTCTCGTGATTTTTGAGAGCGTGGAAATGCAAGAGCCTCCCATCAGCGATAATTGGCGAGGCGTAGGATTCCCCTCGCTCGAGTTCAAAGATTTTTGAAAGGCCCTCTTCCGGGAATTTTTCAAGGAGATGGGTTTCCGTGGTGATGTTGTTATCGGAGGGGCCAAAGAATCGAGGCCACTCGGACCAGAGAGCATCATCTGCCAGTGGTCGAGGGGGGAAGAAATCAACATTTGGAGACTCTGCCGCTGACAGATTGAGTGTGGCAAAGAGAATAAAAAGACCTCTTTTCATGGAGTTAGTCTATCGACGATTTTGAGGATTGCGAATCTCCTTGTGGTGAAATTGAGTTTCATGCTTTTCATCGGTATCAATTCGTTTTTTACTGCAATTCATGAAGTCAATGTTTCGATTTTTATTTGTGATTTATCTTGGGCTGTTGGGAGCAAGAGCCGAAGATAAGGTCTTAAGTTTTGAAGGTGGAAGTGGGCTTGGTAAAGGTAAGCGAATCGTCTTGATCTCTGGTGATGAGGAATACCGCTCGGAAGAGTCCATGCCGATGCTCGCAAAAATCCTCTCAAAGCATCACGGTTTTGAGACGTCGGTCCTTTTTTCTTGGAGTGAGGATGGTTCCTATATTGATCCCAATAACCAGCACGGAACTCACGGTTGGCAGTTGCTTGAGAATGCGGATTTGATCATCGTTGGCACTCGATTTCGGAGAGTCAATGATGAGGCAATTCAGTATATGACTGCCTACTTGAATGCAGGAAAGCCTGTCATTGGCTTCCGGACTTCCACCCATGCTTTTGTGGGAGAAGGGGCTTTTGGGCAGATCGCGGCGGGTCAGTGGGGTTTAAAAATCGTGGGCGAAACTTGGGTCAGTCATCACGGAGGACACAAGAGACAGGGTGCTCGTGGGGTCCTTGAGAAGGGTCAGGAAAGACATCCAATCTTGCAGGGTGTGCAAGATGTCTTTGGGCCGAGTGACGTCTACGGGGTCAAACATCTGACTTCCGATGATACCGTTTTGTTGAGAGGAGGAGT
>JALRJZ010000083.1 GCA_023261045.1 Akkermansiaceae bacterium | reverse complement strand
TCGCGCGCCGATCATTACCTTTATGGGGCACGTCGATCACGGAAAAACATCCCTAATGGATTACATTCGCAAGACGAAAGTAGCCAGTGGCGAGGCGGGTGGAATCACCCAGCACGTGGGGGCTTACAATGTGGTGCAAGGGGATCGTGAGATCACTTTCTTGGACACTCCAGGCCACGCAATTTTTTCCCAAATGCGAGCTCGTGGAGCGGATGTGACCGATATTGTTGTGGTCGTTATTGCTGCTGACGACGGAATCATGCCTCAGACCAAAGAGGCGATCAATCACGCGAAAACGGCCGGCAAAACAATTATTGTGGCCATCAACAAGTGCGACCTTCCTGCTGCGGACCCAATGCGGGTGATGACGCAGTTAATGGAGCATGAATTGGTCCCCACTGAGATGGGTGGTGATACAGAGTGTGTTCAGGTATCGGCTCAAACGGGTAAGGGCGTCGAAGATCTTCTCGATCTGATGGCACTTCAGGCTGAAGTTCTCGAGCTGAGGGCGAATCCAACAGCGAACGTGAGAGCTTCAGTCATTGAGGCAAGCGTTAAGGCCGGTCGCGGGGCCACCGCATCGGTCATTGTTGAAACAGGAACTCTCAAAAGAGGGCAAGCTTTCATTTGCGGTCCCTTCGCAGGAAAGGTCAAACTGTTGGTCAATGATCAGGGTGAGCAGGTGAAAGAAGCTGGCCCTGGAAAGCCTGTCGAGGTTCTTGGGTTTGCGGAGCTGCCCAATGTGGGGGATTCCCTGGTAGGAATGGACAGCGAACGGGCGGCCAAAAAGCTTTCTGAAGAGCGGCTTGAGGAAAAGCGTAAGCAGCGTCTTGTTCAACCTCGCAAGTCTCGTCTCGAAGACATGCTTCAGACGGTTTCGGGAGGAGGAAAAACTCAGCTCAAGCTCATTTTGCGCACCGACGTTCAGGGAACTGCCGAAGCGATCAAAAATGCCATTACGGAGATCGAGTCCGATAAGGTCGAAGCGAATTTCCTCATTGCTGGAGCGGGCGCGATTAATGAGTCTGATGTTCTGATGGCAAGCTCTGCGGATGCCATTATTTTAGGCTTTAATGTCAAGGTAGACGGCAAGGCCGTAAAGGCAGCAAAGGCCGAGGGTGTTCAGGTCAAACTCTACTCAATTGTTTATGAGCTCATCGATCAGGTGAAGGAATCGATGTTGGGTCTGCTTGATCCAGAAATCCGTGAAACCGTCATTGGTCGGGCTTTGGTGAAGCAAGTATTCCGAGTCAATAAAGGAAGGGCTGCGGGTTGTGTGATTAAGAGTGGGCGGGTCTCGCGGACAGCTCACGCAAGAGTCTTGCGGGGTAAACAGCCTGTCTTTGATGGTAAGATGTCGACCCTGCGACGCCATACTGAAGAAGTCGAAGAGGTCAAAGAGGGAATCGAATGCGGAATTCGCCTTGGCTCGTTCAACGAGTATGAAGAGGGGGATATCATCGAATGCTACACCCTCGATAAGATCGATCAAACACTCTAAAGTTCATGGCCAAGCGATTGGATCGGGTCAACGAGCTACTCCGGCGAGAAATCAGTGCAGTGATTGCACGGGATTTTGAATGGCATGGAGTTCTCGTAACCATCAGTGATGTGGATGTGACTCAAGACCTCAAAGAAGCGAAGGTTTTCGTCAGCGTTCTGGGGGGATCTGCGTCTGGGATTTTAGAGCAGTTAGAGAAGAAGAGGGGCTTTATTCAGAGTAAAGTTTCTAAGCGAGTGGTCCTAAGGAATACTCCAGTTCTGTCATTTCGGGCCGATTCTTCGGCATCTCGAGGGGTTGATGTTGTCAATTTGCTTGATCAAGTCGCCCAATTACCAACGGCACCGCCGGTTGAAGAGCAAGATTGACCCTTTTTCGGTCCCAAAATTGGGGAAGCGTTGAAGAAAGCTTCATTTTTCAGAGATGGGTGTTTGACAGTATCGGTCGTGATCTTGTTTAATCCGACAACACAGTGGTTAAAGCCACTTCCTAAGTTTACCATTAATCTAGTACTATGAGCGACGAAACACCTCAGCCACCTCAGCCACCAGTTCCAGCACCTACTGCTGGTGCTCCGACTCCTCCTCCCGCTCCTGCGAGTGGTGCTCCGGTGCCTCCGGCTCCAGCTCCGACCATTCCACTAAAGACTGCTCCTCCGGCGCCAAGTGCTCCGGCTCCCGCTCCGACCATTCCTTTGAACACTCCTCCAGCGCCAAGTGCTGCAGCTCCCTCGGCTCCGGCTCCAGCGACTCAGGCACTTCCGCAAGCGACGGTGCAACTTCAGACAACCCAGCAGCTTGGTGCTCCAACAGCGACGACCGCAGCTGCTCCTCCCATGTCGACGATCGGTTCTTTTTCTTCTGATGATGAGGACGAGGATACAGATACCATTCCAACGGTTCTGTCGATCATCGCTTTTGTTCTGAGCCTTGCTGTTCTTGCTTTGGCTTTGATGACCTGGACACAGGAGCATCAAATTGGTGACCTTTTTAACTAAGTTTTTTATTCAGTCATGTTCTTACCAATTCTCATTTTTCTGATCGCTGCTGGTGTGGCAGCGCTTAATTTCATGACCAATGGGCTCTAATTGAGCTTTTTGGTTCATTGCGAATTTGAGAGATCTTCAAGAGATCTCGCTTCATGCAAAGGGTGGCCTTGACGCCGCCCTTTTTGCGTCCATAGTCCGCACATGGCTCTAACAATTACTGAAGAGAATTTCGAATCTGAGGTCCTCAATGCCGAGGTTCCTGTTCTTGTGGATTTTTGGGCGGAATGGTGCGGTCCATGCAAGATGATTGCCCCACTCGTCGACGCGGTCTCCCAAGAGGTGGAGGGTGTTGCTAAAGTTGGGAAGTGTAATCTTGATGATGGTCAAGCGCTTGCCGCGAAATATGGCATTCGATCAATTCCTACTTTGCTTTTCTTCAAAGATGGTGAAGTGAAAGACCAGATCGTTGGTGCCTCGGTTACTCAAGCACAGATTGCCGATAAGCTCAAAGGCCTCGCCTAAGTCTGGCGACCATTACATTTTGAATAAAAAAGGGAGGATCGAAAGATTCTCCCTTTTTGGTTCTTATGAAAGTATCAAAGATTAAAATCTCTTCCAGTGGGCAGTGTTTTCAAACCCTTGTCCAACTCGCTGGATGTCTCGTCCCATCCCAACGACGGTATTACAAGAGGAAAGGGATCCTGCTGCGAAAGCGGCCAAACAAACAATTAAGAAAAGACGAATATTCATAAGTCCGTGGTAATTTGGCGAGCGAAGGTTGACAAGTCATTTATTTCAAAGATCTGCAAATCATGGGCCCCTCATCTAGAAGCGTTGATCAAGTTGCTTTAAGATTTCTTGAAGCTGTTTTGCTTCTTCCATGGTGCTCATGATTTCGTCTTTGGTGAGCGACGGATCATTCAACTTTGCTCGTAAGGCACTCTCCTGATTTTGGTAGTACTTGGCCATCATCAAGGCGATGGTGTCAGAGGCCGAACTGACAGGGTCTGAGGGGATTTCTTCTTGGAAGCCCGACATGAGTGCCTTCTGGTCGGATTGCTCGAGTGTCATCAGGAAAGCTTGCTTTGCCGAAGCACTCCGCGGATCAGGTCTTTTTGCTAAAATGGCTCTCAAAATAGAGTTTCCAGGAAAACTTTGGAGTGCTTGATCGAGGGTCTCTAGTTGTTCGCAAAGGTATTCTGCGGCATCGTAAGAATGAAGCGCGAGATGGCAAAGATACGCAATGGGCCTATCGATTGGTGTTGAAGCAATTATTGAAGATTCTTGGTCTCGATCTGATTCTCGGGTCTCGAAATCTGGTCTTTGGCGAGCGTCGGATACGGCCTTCCGTAATTCATCCGTTCCAACTCTCATCCTAGTTGCGAGGCTTTGAATGGTCGTATCTCGAGAGAGGTCATCGCTCATAGAGGCCACTAAGCTTGTGAGCTCTTTGAGCAGAGTTGCTCGCTGAGAAGCGGATCCGAGATCAAGATTTGCAAGTTCAAGATCAAGCTTAGCATCGAAAAAATCCTTCGCTTGCGCAATGAGCTCGGCGAACTTTTCAACTCCCTGATATTTGATGAAGGAATCGGGATCCTCTCCCTGTGGTAAGTTGATCCGTTTGACGGGCAGGCCAATTTTTGACAGGTGGCTAAAGGCCTTGTCAGCTGCATTACGACCAGCTTGATCCCCATCGTAACAGAGGATAATTTGGTCCGTGTAGCGTTTGAGCATCCTTGCTTGCTCAGCGGTGAGAGCCGTGCCGAGTGGGGCAATGGTTTGGTCAAAACCAGCTTCGTGAAGGACAATTGCGTCGATTTGCCCCTCACAAATCAGAGCGAATTTTTTCTTACCCATGGGGCGTCGTGCCTTATCAAGCCCAAACAAAAGATTCGATTTGTTAAAGAGAGGGGAATCAGGAGTGTTGATGTATTTTCCTCGCTTATCATCAGCTCTGAGCACCCGAGCTGAGAATCCCACCACGTCTCCGTAATCGTTGTGAATAGGGAAAGTTAACTGATCGTAAAACTTGGCGTAAAGGCCCGCGCGCGGGTTTTGCTTGTCTCGAAGTCCTCCCAAACCTGCTTGGATGAGTTCACGTCCCGTGAAGCCTTTTTCTTTGACGAGTTGTAGATATTTTCGGGAATCCCGTGGGGCCCATCCGATGAGCCACTTTTCGGCAACTTCCTGATTAAACCCCCGCGATTTGAGGTATGCACGAGCATGCTCGGCGGCGGGAGATTTCATCAAAAGTTGGTGGTAATAGCGGGCTGTTTTATTGTTGAGCTCCTTGATCCGTGAAATTCTTTTTCTTTTTTTATCGGCTTCTGGGTCAAAGGCTTCTTCGACGATGGTGATTCCAGCTCTCTGAGCGAGTTTCTGAACCGCTTCAATAAAAGGAAGATTCTCATAATTGATCAGAAAACTGATGGCATTGCCACTTTCTTGGCATCCAAAGCAGTAATAATACTGGCCGACCGGATTGATATTAAACGAGGGGGATTTTTCGTTGTGAAACGGACAGTTACATTTGAAATTTGAGCCAGATCTCTGGAGTGGAAAATAAGAACCAATCAATTCAACGATGTCTGTTGCATCGAGGATTTGTTTGACTGTCTCTTCCGGTATTCGGCCCACGAAGTAAATGTGGCGTGTGATGGCGAAGAGGGAAATGAGAATTTTGCAGACCGGACATTTCAGGATACAATATGGCCATGAAACAGTTGATTTTCACGTTTTTGGGAATGATTTGCCTTGCGATGGCGGCAGATAAGAACGTCCTCGGAAAATCAGAAGAAGAAAGTTTTGAGGGGAAGATTGTGCTCATTAAAGTTGGAGAGGATGATCTCATGAATGGTCAAAGCTTTAAATTTTGGGAGCGCACTCTTGAACGCGTTACCCAAGAAAAGGCAAAAGCAGTGATCTTTGATCTGGATACTCCGGGAGGCATGGCGATCCCTACAAAGGAATTGATGACCTCCATTGCTAATTTGGAAATCCCCACCCGAGCTTTTGTTAATGACAGTGCATTGAGCGCTGGGGCCTTGATTTCGGTGGCAACTGATCGGATCTACATGACGCCGGGATCAGTCATTGGTTCGGCAGGTGTTGTCTTAGGAACTGGTCAAACGATGGATGAGACGATGAGAGCAAAAATTGAAAGTTTCTTTGATGCTCATGTGCGTTGGATTGCTGATCGGAAAGGGCATGATCAGAAAGTCATTCGAGCGATGATGATCCGACAGGATGAGGTGCAGGAATTTGGAAATGTGCGAGTCGAGAAGGGAGGACTACTTGCTTTAAACTCGGCGGATGCGGTGCAAGTGATGGAAGATGGGCCACTTTTGGCCGAGGCGGAAATTGCTTCTCTTGAGCAGTTGTTAGCGAGAGAAAATTGGGATCAAAACGATTTGATTGAAGCTACTCCAAGCGGTTTTGAGAAAGTGGCTTGGTGGATTGCGAGTCTCTCAGGCTTGTTGATCGCAGTCGGTTTATTTGGGGGGTATTTAGAGTTTAAGACCCCCGGTTTTGGGCTCGGCGGAATCATTTCGATTATCGCTTTTTCTCTGTTTTTCTTTGGGAATTACCTTGCTGGAAAGATGGCAGGATATGAGCTCGCTGCGGTTTTTGCTTTGGGGATTCTTTTGATTATTATCGAAATCTTTGTCTTTCCTGGTTTCGGGTTGCCCGGTCTTACTGGGCTGATTCTTGTCATGGGCTCACTTGGATTTGCGATGGTTGATCAAGTTGAATGGCAGAAGTATCAGGTAAGCCAAGACGGTTCGTTTCTCGATGCGGTTAATCAAGCATCCCTCCATCTCGGTCTTGGTATCTTTGGTTCGATACTTCTCCTGTATCTCCTCATGAAGTATCTTCCAGACCTGCCATTCTTTAATCGTCATCTATTGCCGGGAAGTCTTCCCTTAGGTTCAGGAGGGGAGGTCAATCTCGTTGAAAACTCTAAAATTGGTTTGATGGGAACGTCCCTGACCGACCTTCGCCCTTCAGGGAAAGCGGAGTTTGAGCAAGAGGTTCATGATGTCATGGCCGAAGGGGAGTTTTTGACGAAAGGACAAAGGGTGCGTGTCATTCGTGAAGATGGAATGGGTCTTGTTGTTGAGCGGCTTCAAGATGAAGAGGGCGATTTAGATTCTTAGAAACCATGAGTGATCATCGAAGCTACTGGATCGGGTCTTTTTTGTTCTTCGCATTGTGTTGTCTCCCTCTGGTGGGAGGTCCGTGGCGTTCCCTTTTTGATGGGAAAACCATGGATGGCTGGACAAATCAAGGGGATGCGAATTGGAGTGTGGTTGACGCTACGTTGACGGTCGACTATGGGAAAGCTGGCCTGTTGACTTGGAAGGAAACTCTCGCAAACTATGAGCTCGAGTTAGAGTTTAAGGCGGACCCAGAAACGAATAGTGGGGTGTTTCTTCACACCGTAGCGAACCCCAAAGATCCCGGTGTCGATTGCTATGAGATTAATATTGCTCCACCGAGTAATCCTTTCCCAACTGGCAGTATTGTGAAACGCAAGAAGGTTGAAGTCGCGGCAGCTGGTGATGTCTGGCATCAGTTTCGTTTCATTGTCGAAGACGATTCGGTAACCATCTTTCTAAATGGGCAAAAGATCATCGCACAAAAAATGACCCCCCCCCGTCCAGCGGGGCTGATCGGCTTACAGAAAAATTCCGGTAAAGTTGCTTTTCGCAATATTCGACTGCGAGAGTTGAGCTCTCCTAGAACAAAGGAATAAGCCCGATTTCGAGCTCTATGTTGTTTGCAAGGATGGTCCCGGCAATCATGGGTTTTCAAGGAGACGGACTCGGAGGTAAGTTGCTTTTCCCTTGCTGAGAGAGGCATCATTCTTTTTAAGTTCGATCCATTGGCTCCTACCTAAAATTCCTGTGTCCACTTGTTCAAACAAGAGATCGGCTGGCTGCCAATCCACAAGGTTGGAAGATGCCTCTAAGACAAAACTGTGATGATCGACTTCAGGACGATGTTCTAAGGTGACAGTGAGCGAGCCAGTAAGCTTTCGTCTGATATTGAGGCTATTTGGACCGGAATGTGGATTCAAATCACTCGTGCCCAAGGCATGTTCCATTAGTTCTGAGATTCCATCGAAATCTTGGTCGAGATTCGCTGGATCATCGTCTTTGCTTAACAAGAGCATTTGCCCTGCTTCTGCGAGGAGATTTGAGCTCAATATTGAGCCACTTGTTCCATGGGCCTGTACGTTGAGTAAGAAGAGATGACCAGAAGCCTCGTCGAAGTGTTTAGAAACATCGATGATCCCGGAAGATTCCCAAATTCCAGGAAGGCGCCCTGTGATATCACTGATGCCAAGAGGGAGGGCATCGCGATCCATCGCAGCGATCCTTATTGGTTTGTCCTTTCGTGTCGGATCAAGACGCCAGATGGAACATTCAGTTCCAAAAGCATCTCGATTCGTAAAGTTTGCCCGATCCTCCTGAACATAGATATAGCCGTCAGAAGACCAGCAGAGGTTGTCTGGATTTCTAAGTCCTTCGTGAGAATAGGTGCGCCCATTTTCACGATAGGCATCTCCATCATAGAGGATTTGAATCGTGGCTTGAATATCGTCTTGTAAGATTTGTGCTAAGGAAAGATCGAGATCAATGATGTAGGTAGTGCCCCAGTAATCTGCTGCATCGAAGCTTCCTCCAGTGGACGTAAAGACGACCTGATTGCCCTTTTCGGGATTGGTTGCCAGATCTTCGGGGCGGGAGAATTGAAAAGCTTGATAGAGGATTTGTTGTTGTTTGAGAAATGGGTAACGAGCGTATCCTAAATCATCAAATTCATCGGATCCGGCTAAGTCAGGCCTAACGTTTAGAATACGGATAAACTGGCCAGATTTCTGATTTTCACTTCCCGTAAAATCACGGGGTTTTACGGAAAGGTCGTTGGCTTTCCAAAGATAAAGCTCACCTTGAGCCAGTCCGTTTCTGGCGAGGAAGTTGGCTTCGGGTGATGAATCTTTTTCTCCGATGTAGAGATAGAGGGGGGCGCCTGCGGCATCGTCTCCTAACAAAAGAACGATATGAGTTTGATTGAGAGAGGGGATCTCGAGAGGTGCGACGTTTTCCCATTTACCCACTCCTAAAGCAGGGGCTGCCCAAAGTCTTCTTGCATTGACATCAAGCACGAACATGGTCCCGCTGGAGGTTTCCTCGCCCGCAAAAAAGATCCGATCGACAAAGCCATGCGAACCAGGTTCCGCACCATAGCCAGAACACAATCGACTCAGTCCCTTAAAAACAAGATCCGCGGCTTCTTCGACAACTTTTCCGGATCGATTGATGATTTCGTCGAAAGCTAATCCTGCTTGTGTGATGGTGCGAGTCTCTTTCTGAATGCGAAAATAAGAAATACGTCCTCCCGACAAGCTTAAGCCATTCTTGAGCTCATACTCAGCATTGATCAATGTTCCTCCTGTTGCTGGATTAATCGGAAGTTCATGGTTGGCTAGCACATAGACGTGGTCATCCTCCTCGAAGGCCGCAAGGCCATCGAGTCGCCCTGGGGGATAATAATCTCCGATAGATTCTCCGATAGTAAGGATGGGGCTTGTAAAGTAGCCATTCTGACCAGGCATGAGCGATTGATTTTGCCCTCTCGCAAGCGGCGACAACCCAAGACCTAGGACAAGAATAAGATGCCAAAAATTCATAAGAACAGAACGAAGGAAACGTGAGTCTACCAGAAAAAAAAAGATCAGCAAAGGCGCGAAGCTTTGATCTGAAACCCAAGGGCATTCGTAAGAGCAGAGAATCGGGATGAGAAGCAATGAGCTCAGGCATGGCGACCTAGCAAGAAGGTAGAGAGGGGTAGTGGAGTCGAAAAGATGCGCTGATTGCCGTTGAATTCGATTCTTTGTTGGCGCACGATGACCTCAGGCATTTGCTCTTTTGATCTCCACTTGTTGTGGGAGAGAGTAGCCTTCATCATTTACCAATGGAGGTTCATTAATCATACGAACCAACCTAGCTAAGGACCGTGAGACCGAAGACAATTGTCTTTTTTGATAGCGACTGCCTTCTCTGTCAGGCATCTTTGGCGTGGTTGCATCGTTTTGATGCGCATGACCACCTTCTCTTTGCTCCGCTCAGCGGAGAAATGGCAAAAAAGTGGGGCCTCTCTCTCGCTGACAATTCGATGGCAGCTCTCAGAGATGGAAAAGTTTACCGAGCGAGTGAAGCCATTCGGGTCAGTCTTCTCGCAGCAGGAGGTCTGGGAATCGTCCTATCGATGATCCTTCGCTGCATTCCTCTCTTTGTCAGAAACTCCCTTTATCGACAGATTGCCATTCGCCGCCATTTTTTGGTGAAAACCCAAGGCTGCGGATTACCTGAAGAGGGGTTGAGGCAAAAAATCCTCAATTAGCGAGCGGCATTAGTTTCTTTTCTGCTCTTCGAGATGTTGGTGTTCCTCGGCTGGAATGGCTTCTTTTTCTTCTTCTTGGGACTTGCCGGTCCCTCATCATCTGTCATTAAATCAGCATCCGACTCTTCATTCTCACCATCCTCATTGTTATTATTATCATCTTCATCA
>JALRJZ010000082.1 GCA_023261045.1 Akkermansiaceae bacterium | reverse complement strand
AAAAATAGAGAGAAATCGGATCTCCTGGTCTTAGAGTCCGCCTCTGAAAAAAACCAACAAGTAAGCGAGCTTGAGGGGTTTCGCGCGCCTGAGCAAAAACCGCAAGATTCCCCCCCGGCAGGATTGAATAAGGATCATCTTGACGGGCAAGATTTGGGGATCGCACAGCATGATTTTGAAGATGGGTTTGGTGTTGATCCTGTGAGTGAGCCAGAAAGAGGGTTTGCGTTTTTAGAAAAAAAAGAGAAGGGCCTTGCGCCGGGAGGTCCGCCGAACTCTCCAGCATTGAGATTCCCCTCCGATTCAGGAGGTCAACTTGGAAGTGAACTGGCGAAAAGCACGAGTCTTGATGGGCTTAGATCGACGACTGCGACTAGGGCTCAAACAACGACCTCTACTAAAGAAGAAAATCTACGGGGACTTGAGCAATGGAGAATGGCTGGATCAGTTGAGCAGGCTCGAGCGGATCTCAAAGCTCTTGATAGTGCTGATCTGAGCGTTTCTCAGTTCGATATTTCTGAGCAGTCAGATGATTCAGTTTTGAGCGTTCAAGAAAAGACCCAAAGCGTCCAATTAGAGCCTCAAAGTGCGAGCGATCAGACCATTGCAGAGTCTAATTTTAAAAAGGCACTGGGAGATGAAAGAGAGGTTTCAAAACAAAAGATTGTGGCACTGGTGAGTGGGCTCACCCCCAGTGATTCGGCAATGAAGTTTGGGAAAAGATCTCTGAATGAAGATGAAGAGACCCAAACCGCAAAAGTGAGTGTTTCGGGAGGGGCTGAGCACTTGCTCGCTGAGCAAGATGAATCCCGTCCTTCGAGTAGCACTCTCTTTAAATCGTCGAATAAAAATGGTCTTTCTGAAGATCATTTTCTAGGGGACAAAGATGCCGATGGTTTCAATTCGAAATTAGGGGTTAATGATTTTGGAGACAATGATCCATTCGCGATGCCAACCGAGAAAGAAGGAAGGTCTCAGGGAGATGAAGGAGCACAATCTGGGCCTCAGGGATCATCTTTTTTTCTTGGTGGTGGAATCACCGCTGATGAGCTCACCCGTTCTAACAGCGATTTCATCAGTCCAGTCGACGCCGAAAAGATTCCAGGAAATCCAACTTCAACGAATCAAGCCGTTGCTGAGATTGTGACTGCAGCAGCGCGCAGTGGGGTCGCAGCGGTTGATTCTCTTGAGATCGAGAAGCTTCTTGATGAACCAGCGGGCGCGGTGGAGTTTTCTGGCGTCGCACGAGCAAAGAAGCGCGAAGGTGAAGGACAAATGCAGTCTGGCTTTTCTCAAAGTCTTTCTGAAGTAAAGACGATGCCGATGACGGTCGATGGAGGGCAAAGTGAGAAGATTGACCGCTATTATTTTCAAGATCCGAGTCATCAAAAAGCAAAACAAGAACCTCAAAGTGAAGGCTTACAAGCGGCGCTTGGCGTCGATCAGCAAGAAGGTAAGTCCCTAAGTAAGGCTCGTGCCCTTCTGGAAGAAGTTGGTTCTGAAATGATGGAATTTGGAGAGGGTGGTTCGAGTGATGTCACTGGTGAGCGAGCTCAAAAAGAGCAGCAGTTACGATTTGGTTGGGGATTGAATGGAGCGCTCAATGAGCCTGGTGAGATCGAAGCGAAAAACCGCAGTTGGTTTGGTGCAACGAAACCTCAGGGCGAGCCACGAGCGACGGTGAGTCGACAGCTCG
Source organism: Akkermansiaceae bacterium (assembly GCA_023261045.1). Lineage (GTDB taxonomy): Bacteria > Verrucomicrobiota > Verrucomicrobiia > Verrucomicrobiales > Akkermansiaceae > SW10. Next base: position 8,410 of record JALRJZ010000082.1, on the reverse strand, counting down.
CGCAAGGCGTTTCGAACGGTGTTTTGCAAGAAGCATTAGAGCAGCGAATGTTTGCTCAAAGAGACAAAGAGCTTCCAAAAAGAATAGGGGAAGCTTTCGAGACTGTGGTCGCAAGGAAATCTGATTCAACATTTTCTCTCAATGTCAGTGATGTTTCCTTTAAGTTGGCTGAATCCTCTCTGCAAAAGGGGCAGTGGCCGGAGAGTTCTCAGATCCGACCAGAAGAATTTGTCAATGCTCTGAATTATAGCGATCGTGTGCCAACGCAATTGGAGAAAGTTGCTTGTCAGATAGAGCAGGGGAGTCACCCCTTCATGCAGCAACGCAATTTGTTGCGTATTTCGATGACTACGGCAGCTTTGGGGCGGAGCGCGTCGACGCCACTTTGTCTGACAGTGTTACTTGATCAAAGTGGATCGATGGAAAGGCGGGATCGAGCTGAGAGTGTGCGGCGCGCCTTTGAGTTGTTATGCGCACAACTTCGTGCCCATGACCTCGTCACCTTAGTTGGTTTTTCTCGGCAACCTCGGCTTTTGGCTTACAAGGTGCAGGGTGACCAAAGCCATGAGCTCATAAAGTACTTGGAAAACCCCATCACAGAGGGAGGAACAAATTTAGAACAAGCACTCTCCTTGGGGTTGGATTTAGCACGGCAGCAGTTTCTAGAAGGTGCCCAAAATAGGATCATCCTCTTGACAGATGGAGCGGCAAATCTCGGAGATGCTCTCCCGCGGAATTTAGCAAAGCATGTCATTGAAATGCGCAATGCTCAGATTGCTTTTGATGCGTGTGGGGTTGGGGCAGATGGTTTTAATGACGACATCCTCACTGCGCTGACAAGGCAAGGAGATGGAAGGTATTACTTTCTTGATCGGCCAGAGGATGCTGATGAGGGCTTTGCACGTCAAATTGCTGGTTCCCTGAGACCTGCAGCTCAGAATGTAAAAGTCCAGGTGATCTTTAATCCGGAGCGGGTCTCGAGATTTAAATTATATGGATTTGAGAAACATCAATTGGCGAAAAAAGACTTCCGTAATGATTCTGTTGATGCCGCGGAAATGGCGGCAGAGGAAAGTGGCGTTGCCCTCTATCACTTTGAGTCGCTTCCGCAGGGGAGGGGTGATATTGGAAGTGTCTCAGTTCGTTTTTTAGATCCCTCGACCCGTCAAATGATCGAGAGAACTTGGACCATCCCCTATGAATCTCAAGTTGACTTCTTTTCTCAATCAAGCCCCTCTCTTCGGCTCGCAGGAATCGCTGGCTTATTTGCAGAAAAACTCACTGCCAGTCCAGTCGGTGAGCGAGTCGAGTTAAAAACTCTCCGCCAAGAACTGCAGCGGCTAAAGCCCCTCTATCAAAATCAACCTCGATTTTCATCACTCGAGAACATGCTTGAGCAGGCTAGTCAATAAGCCCCCTGCCAACTTTTTTCTGTAAACCTCTCTTTTGATTCAATGATCAGCCACTTCTTTTCTTCCCCATTCATGAAACGCTCTTGTTTTCTTTTTTGCCTTCTTTCTCTGTCGCTCGCTGCGCAAAGCGAGCCGCAGAGTCCTCCATCAGCGAATGCTGATTCTCCCGCGATCTCAGACGAGCTTGTTTCGGAGAAAGTCGATCACCGAATTATTATCGAGGCTCCTGCACCCAAAGTGGACATCCCTCTCTTCTATACCGTAGAAGTGTTATCCACCGCTCGCCTTAAGATGAGCTCTCTAAGCGAGTCTGTAGCGCTTACCGCAACGGTGGTGCAGGGTGCCGCTAACCGAGTTTCTCTTGAAGTCTTCGGCCCTGCTTCCGTTTTAAAGGTAGAGGGAAAGGAAATTCAAGGTTGGTCAGTTCGTCAGGAAGGAGACAAGAGGTTTGTTGATCTCGCCTTGAAGGATCCCAAAGCTCGTCAAGTTCAGGCGACAATCACCCTTGAGCGCGGAGATCTCAAGACTCCTTCTGAAATTGTTTTAACAACATTTGGTCCTGCTTCTTCATCGGCATTTTCCGCTGTCTATGCGATTCAAAATAGTCAGGGGGTGGTGCACGAATCGATAGCCACTGATGGATTGCAGATCTTGAAAAGCGGTGAGCAAGAAAGTCGCTTTTCGACCAATAAAAGCTCCCGGCTTGTGATTCGCTCAATGCAAGAATCAACTCAACCCTTACCAGTTGAATTTCGCGATGTGAGTTTGATCGGCAAGATTGATTCAAAGCAGGGTTGTGCTGAGTTTCAGTTAGTTGGAACAGTGCACGTAGCGAGTCGTGAGCCAATTTCTCTCCCTGTTTTAAAAGGTCGGGCAGCGCCTCTTTCTTCACTCTCAACCCCAGATTATCGCTTACGCCTTCGTGAGGGGGCTTATGAAATCGAATTTAAAAAACCAGGTGTTTACCCGATTCATCTGAGTTTTGTCACGCCAGTGGTTCAGCGGGGTGAATGGAAAACGATTGATTTCATCGTAGCGAGCGGTGCGGTGGTGCCCGTTTTGCTCAACGGGGTGGATCAGGCGACTGTTTTTGATCCAGCTCTTCCGGTCATTCCAAATCAACAAGATGGTAAGATGATGGGATTTCTTCCGGCAAGTGGTGCATGCCAATTTGCTTGGCAAGAGGAGAGAAAAACAGAGGAAGGAAAGCTTTTTTACACGACGGAATCGATGGGAGAGATCTCGGTCGATGCGGGACTCATTCGACAAATGACGGTTCTTAAAGCCAAAGCCTTACAGGGTTCCTTGGATGCGCTTGCATTCAAGCTTGAGGGAGCTGGTGAGGTTGTCTCCGTTGAGGGGGATCATTTACTGAGTTGGAAAATCAGCGAGCAAAACCATTTGGAAATCGGATTAAGTCGGCCGGTGACGGAGGAAGCAACCTTCGTGATTCGTTCTCAGTCTGCCTTCGCGTCACTGCCTGTGAAAACAGAAGTTTTACGGATGACTCCTTTGGGAGCTGTTCGTCATTCAGGATTTTTTAGGGTCTACAATCGGGGAGCAGTGCGCATCGAGGTCATGAATACTTCAGGGCTGACGCAGCTTTCTCCTGATCAGTATCCTGAAGCAGCTCAACTTCCTGATCAACCGCGCCAGGTCTTTTATTATCGTTTTCCGGCAGCCTCGCGGACTTTTACCATTGCCGCTGAGCGAGTGAAGCCGGAGGTCAATATCTCCCAGACTCTCAGCTATGAACTCACCGAGACGGATCGCATTTTGAGAGCCGATCTGGAACTAGATGTCCGTGAAGCTCCGATTCGTGAATGGGAATTATTAGGGCCTAGCGACTATTCGATTGTTTCGGTGACAGGGGTCGATGTTGCTGACTACGTTGCCAGCACTTCAGATGAAAATCATCGTCGGATTAAAGTGATTTTCGGCAAAGAAGTATCGGGTCGTCGACTCGTCCAGTTGCATTTTGAAAAAAACCAATCCGCGCAAGCTGGATCGTGGGTTCTGCCGTCTTTATCTTATCCTGGAAGTCAGGTTGTGCGAAGTGAATTGGGAGTCAGTGCGGCCCCTGGCTATCGGGTGAGTCCAGAGGCTCAGGAAGGTCTCATCGAGATGCCCTTAATCCATTTTGTAAAGAGGGGGCCTACTCTTCAGCAGGCTTTTCGAATTCGTGGTGAAACTTGGAAAGCCTCGATGCTTATTGAAGCTCTTGATCAAAACGTTCAAGCCGACGTTTTTCACCTGTATTCTCTCAAAGAGGAAGTCGCTTATGTCTCCGTTTTGGTGAACTTTTTTGTCACTGGGGCACCAGTTGATCAGTGGGAATTAAAGGTCCCAGAGGGAATTGAACACCTCAATGTTGATGGAAGAGATGTTCGAGATTCGAGGGTCAGTGAGCAAGGGGTCATCACCGTGCCTCTCCATCGGCCCGTCATGGGTGCTTATCAGCTTTTGGTCACTTACGAACAGAAGGCTGAAGCGAATCTTTCTTTGGGGGAGTTGACTCCTTTGCATGTTCAGGGCGAGAGAGGTTTTGTGCAAGTTGTCAGTCCCGGGCAAGTTGAGCTTTCTGAATCAGAGAAAAAAGATCAACCGGGCTTAATCAAGCTCGATCCCTTGGAGCTGCCCGCAGAATACCGTTTGATGTCCTACGCTCCGTCGTTGGCAGCTTGGCAATACAACACGAGACCAAAAGATTTGGAGGTTGGCATCGAATGGTTTAGCCGGGGTGAAACCGCAAAGCAAATTGTTGAATTTGCCGATTTTTCAAGTCGGATCGATCAAGATGGAGGAGTTGTTACGATTTCCACTTTCGATGTTCGATTACGCCAGGGAAGAAATCTTGATCTCGATGTTCCCGATGGCCTCCTAATAGGAGAGGTGACCGTGAATGGAGCCTCAGTGCCAGTTCGGGAATCTGGAGAGAAGCGCCTCGTTCCACTTCCAGATACAATTGGACCTAATGAACCAGTGAGGGTCGTGATTCGCTCAAGTAGCCAAGGTGGCGGGTCTCTTATTAAACTCGCTGCCCCTGCTGTTAGTGAGACAACGCAGCTCATGACTCGTTGGAAAGTCGAAACTGACGCAGGTTATGCATTACTACCCGTTCGTTCCGAAGGAATGGATCTCCTCACCGTAATGGAAACTGAGAATGGTTTTAGTTGGATTGAGAAAGAAGCATTGCTGAGCTTCTGTTTGCTTATTGCAAGCTGGATTATGGGTATGATTTTGGTGCGCGTAAAATCTGGTTTTTCGTTGCTGGGGTCTTTGGTGGTTTTATTCGCTGCTTCCGGTGCGTTTTATCTAGGTGCTAAGGGGTTTGAACAAACCCATAAACTCGCAGAGGTTTTGGAGTATAGCGTGCCTATTCTGGGGCCTGATCAGCTTCTCACGCTTACCGTGGAGCATCTCGAAGCAGGTGATGTCCTCACATCTGAGGTGGGAATTGTTCTCCTTGTGATTGGTGGAATTCTGGGAGCTCTTGGTTTGAAGTTTGTTGCTTCAAGGAGATCTTTCATCACGCTCTCAGCAGGTTTGCTCTCATTTGGACTGCTTCTTCAGGTGCGTGGAGCTGGAGTCTTCTTTTGTTTTCTTGGGGTGATCATTTTACTGCTTTGGTGGCCTCACGCTCAATCATTGCCTTCGCTTTTGAGGTCGGAGTTTCAAAAGAAAAGAAATGATGATGAGCAGCAGAAAGATCGCGATGGTGATCAAGATCTGGACTCAGAAAAGGAATTGAAAGGTGGCTCAATGGGTGGGGTGACGACTTTGCTCGTGGCATTCTTTGTCTTGTCTATGAGTACATTGACTTCAAAAGCTCAAGATCTTACCGGAGATTCACTGACAGAATCATGGACGATTCGATCCGAACGCCTTGAATCTGATGCCTCGTTATTGATCACTGCGGAAGCGGGGCAACGCTTTGCTTTATTGCGCTCTCCAGCAACGTTGATGAGTTTTCAGGGTGAGCACCTTCGCATTGTGGTGGAGAAGGGAAGTTACTTTGTGGTTGCGATGTCAGCGGGGATTCATCAACTAAAATTCTCGTATCAAGCCCCTGCAGTTGACCTTGCCAAGGGGATTCCAGTAATGACTGGTGCTGCGGCTCTCAAGAGTCTCAAAGTGAGTTATGAAGCCCTCGGATGGTCGATTGATTCGCCTTCGGCGGTGAGGCGTGAGGTTCTCAAAAGCGACAAGGGAAGCACAAGTCAATTGTGGCTTGCTCCAGATCCCAATCCCGTTGTGGTTTTGACTCCAAAGCTGCGTGATGTCTCTTCTGAGGTGACTCAGATATACTCAGAGATTGATGATCTCTTTATTCCCGGTCCAGGTGTGGTTGATGGAATTCACCGAGTGCGCGTTCGTCCAGCACAAGGACAAGTCAAACAGTTGATTTTTGGCGTTCCAAGCGGTTTCACTGTCAGTGATGTTGAGAGTAAGGTGGCTGGACCATGGCGATTTGATCCTGAACGGGGATTGCTCACTGTGGAGTTAATAACAAGTCAGTCGCAGCCCTTTCTCTTGCAAATCGAAACGCAGAAGCCTTTGGAAGAGCTTCCTGCCGAAGTTTCAGTCTCTCCTTTAAAGGTCGTGGATTCTTCGGGCGAGGTTGGCATGATGGCACTTGCCTTTGGAAAAGAAGCCCAGCTTGAGCAGGATCAACCGTCGGGGATGTCTTTGGTAAATCTTGCCGATTTTGATTCATCGTTAATTCCTCAAGATAAGAATAAGCAGCCGATTGCCTCGTTGCAGAAAGTTTATCGTTATTCGCAAGGCGATGCCTCGTTAAGCATAAAGGTCGCTCCCGTTGCTCCTGAGATCCGGGTCACCTCTCAACATCGACTGTCTCTTGGCGATGAGAGAACGATTTTGGCTTCTGATTTAACGGCGACGATTACTCGAGCGGGAATTTTTCGGTTAAGCTTTCCTTTGCCTGAGGGGTTTGAAGTTGAGTCCTTAACAGGAGCTGCCTTGAACCATTGGGCAGAAGTAGAAGAGGATGGTCAAACTGTCGTTATCATGAATCTGAATGGTAAGACCTTGGGAGAGCAGAAGTTTTCTCTCGTGCTTGCTGGAGTGACTCCTCAAATGCCTGTAAACCAGTGGAGCGTTCCCAAAGTGGAACTTCGTGAGGCAGCTCGGCAAACCGGACAATTGATTTTAGTGCCTGGTCGAGGAATTCAACTTCGAGTGGAGCAACGCAAAGACCTTTCCGCTCTTGATCCTCGATCGGTGGGTGGAACTCAAGCAGGGGCTCTGGCCTTTAGACTCCTCCAAAAATCTTGGAGATTAGACTTAGCCCTTGATCAACTTGAACCTTCGATTGCTGCTCAGGTCTTAACGGATGTTGAGCTGCGAGACGGGCGTTCGATGACCCGGGTAAATCTTCAGGTTCAGGTTGAAAATGCATCGGTGAAAGATCTTAAAATACTTCTTCCTGGGATTTCTGAGACGGATGCTCAAACCATTCGAGCATCCGGTGGTGAAATCAGAGACATTGTAAAAAATGAGGACGGTTCTTGGTTGATCCGTTTTAAGAGGCGAGTGATTGGTAACATTCCAATACGAATCGAGTATGAGCAGAATCGAGAAACTCCGGGAGAGTTGGTTGGTATAGAATCTTGTCTGATTCCTGAAGCGAGACAGCAGGAATCATTTCTAGCTCTGCGACCCGGAGCAAGGTTGGATCTTGCCGTTGAGTCTGCGCCAGGCTGGAATTCAACTGATTGGGTGGCCTTGCCAAAAGCACTCATTCAACTTGATCGCAGCGGTGCGCCAAACGCGTTCTTACGTTCTACGCGTGCGGGTGAGAAAGTTCAGGTGAAGTTGAAGCGTCATTCCGTAATCGCTAGCTCAAAAATTAGGGTGAACAGTGGTCGACTCTTAACCATCTTGTCTCCTCAGGGGGAAGTCATGAATCAAGCCGATTTGGAATTAGAGACACTTCAGCGAGGTTCAATGACTTTGACTCTTCCTCCGGCTAGTTATCTGTTCGGAGTTTTCGTAAACGAGGAAAGCGCTTTAGTGGTGAGAGATGGTGATTCTTATCGTTTCCACATAACAGGCGATTCAGGAGGAAGAGATGCGAAGCTTCGTTTTACCTACGCCTCGTCTTATTCGGCTTCGAAGGGCGATCACTTTGGTCTGAGCGCATTTAAACTTGGAGAACCACTTGAAAATGTGACTTGGGAGATTTCGATTCCTGAAGGCTATCGTCTGCGCTCGACAGATGGTGATTTGGACCTTTCGAAGCAGAGTGAGGGAGGGGGCATGACTCGTGGAAAGTACCTCGAACTCGTGACCCAACGAAATACTTCCAAGCAGCAAGAGGCGCTAGGACGTCTGGGTAAAGTTAGTGGGTATTTGCAAGCTGGTGAACAAGGAAAAGCGGCGCAAACCCTTGAGCAGGTCTATAATGGGTTCAATCTCGATGCGGCGAGTAATGAGGATGCCAGAGTGAAGCTCGAAAACCTTGTGACACAGCAAGCGGTTGTAGGGCTTAATACTCGTCGTCAGAGACTCTGGCTTGATAATCGTGGCAATACTGGACTGGCCATCGATCCGGCTCAAAATGACCAAATTGAAGATGCGGCGAATGCCAACCCCGTTTTTGCTGGCAATCTCAATTTCGGGAAGGTCGATTTTCAAAATGTCATTCAAGGTAATGATATCGAAGTCAACCGAATGTTACGACATCAACGGGTCACGGAGCCTGTGAGCCAGATGTTAGATCCGGTCATTTCACCTTCGGGAGATTCTCTCATTTTCACCCGGGCCATTCAAGTCCGCGGTGACCACGCGCTCGCCCTCAATCTTGACCTTGAACAATCTCAATCGAGTTCGTCGATGGGTCGACAGATTCTTGTGGCAGGTCTATTGTTGTTGCTGATCTCTGGCCTCACCAGCTTTGGTTTCGCGAGGAAATAAAGTGTTTGCCCTGCCGAATCTTGGTTGGTGGCTGCAAGCTCCTCCCGATGAGGAGTCAT
>JALRJZ010000081.1 GCA_023261045.1 Akkermansiaceae bacterium | reverse complement strand
AATGCAAGTGCAATGCGATCGTTAATGACAGGATTCCCAAGCTCCTGCGCTGCCTTGATAAACACTAACCTATGCTTTGCCTCAGACCATGCTAGATCGATGGCTTTGAGCGACATTTGCCTCGATTCGGGGCTTCCTCCTTTACGCGAGGCCAACTCCAAGACAGCCATGGCAGCCCAGCGCCCCTCCGCCGTATTCGACTTTTGGATCGCCATTTTTTCGAGAGCAAGGTGGTAGTTCTCAAGTTTTGGAGCATTTAAGAACGCTTGCCGAGCCCGTCCTTGATCCTTTTCAGAGCCCTGAGCTTGATCAAGACTCACGAGTGCCTTGAGAGAAGCAACGAGGGCTTGCTGATGGTCGGACTTCATGAGAATCCCAATGGCATCAGCAAGGGTCACAGAAGGTGTTTTCGAATCTAGCGCCCCCTGAACCACGATTGGAAGAACCGAGGCTGGAGCATCACCCGCCGCAGCGACTTGTGCGATTGCGGTGGGAATCATCGCTGGGTCTTTTTTTGCAAGACTTACAATGCGAGCAAGGGCGTCGCCGGACTGGATGCGATTCTTATTGAGCTTTTCGATGATAAAGCCCGCTTCTTCGGCGGAGGATTGATCAAGAGCCGTTCTTAATGAAGTAAGAATCCGATCTGATTGATCCCAAGTTGCTAGCTGATAGTAGGGTCCTCGAGTATCAGGGCGAGTTCCCCAAGAATCACCCTGCCACTCAGCTTCTGTGTGATACAGGCGGGCCAGAGTCGAGATCACCGGTCTGCGCTTATCGGGATTTGTTTCACTTTTAAGACGCTTTAAAAGTTCATCCACGACGACCTTTTTGTGCATTCTCATCAAGGCCCAAGCCGCAGCCTTGCGAGTCTCTGCATTGTCTGAGTCAAGTTGAGAGAACGCTGCTTGGTAAGCCTCCATTTGAGCGAGTGCACGATATGCCGTGTGGCGAAGAACAAGATCTTCACTGCCCAAGACCTTGGCGATTGCCGGAGCCACACTCGAAAGATTCAAACGAGCTGCAGAGATCATCGCTTCAAGTTTGACTCTAGGATGATCCGATTGCTCTAAGAGCTGACTGAACAGACCTGCATGAGGTTTCACCGACTCAACCGGCAAATCTCCCATGGCACGAAGAAGATACGCAAGAGTCTCAGGGGCGGACTTCTGCTTAATCAGGTCGGAAGCGGCTCTCTTTGGAAAGAGTTGGGTATAGGTATAAAGGGCGGCGATCCGTGTCTTTTGTGAATAGTTATTGCTCGTCACATAACTCATCAATAAGCCCGTCTCACTCGCGTTGAGCTTTCTGCGAATCAACATCCGTTGCGCATTCAAGGTGCGGATATGAGAGGGAGAATCAAGGGCTGCAATCAGCTGCTCATTTGAAAGGTCAGCATACTTAGGCAAAGGCTCCGGAGTATATCCCTTCGGAGTGACTCGGACGATATAACCACAATTCGGCCCATTCCAATTGAAGGTTGCCGGTCCCTTCCAAGAAGCCTGATAAACCGCCGACATGCCATCGATGTCGGCATCGGTTGGGCGATTCATTTTGATAAACTGCTTAGGCGCAGCCGCTTCTTTGAAAGTTGCCCCGTATGGTGCAACGGTATGGTGAAAAGACCCTTCTCGGCCCCAATCACAAGTAAATGGAGCATTATTCCATTCATCCGGAAATCCTGGCTCTGCTATATAAACTGATCCACAGCCCGAACCACCTCCGTAATCGGCGAGTGGCTGAACATGCTCATTGCCAAAATTTTTGTAGAGGCGTGGATACCCATGATCTTCTAATCCAGTAAAGTGATGGAAACGAACATCCCAACCGCCACCATCATTAGTATTATCTCGCGCAAACATATCAAGGGTCGGAGACATCGGTGTGCCTAAAATATTCCGAGTTCCAGTAGAGAAAAGCTCAAGGCCAGAACCATCAGGGCGGAAGCGAATGACTCCTCCACCACGATGCTGCAATGTTCTTCCATCAGTCCCAACAGCCTTCATGAATCCGAAGTCTCCTCCCGCAATATAGATCCAGCCATCAATCCCCATTTCCAACCCATTGGTGGTATGATCTGCGGGTCGATCTTTAAATCCGAAAGCAATATCTGAGATTAAACGTTTGGACTCCTCTGCGACACCATCTCCATCTCGATCGAAGAAGACCGAGATATGAGGGGGATGCAGAAGATACAATCGATCATGATCCCAGATGAGACCGCGAGGTGAATCAATATCTCGCACAAACTCAGTGACCTCATCAGAGCGTCCATCGCCATCGTGATCACGAAGTCGAAGGATTCTCCCACGTCCAGGCTGGCGTCCCAAGGAACCATTACCGTCCGAAGACACATACAAGTCTCCTCCGGGCGAAGCCGCCACATAGACGGGATAATTGGCCGTCTGCCATGGGGCAAACAACGAAACGTCAAATCCTTCAGGAACCTTGGTGTCCTTTAAAATCTCTGCTTCCTGCTGAGCTGTGAGCTTGACGATACGAGGCTTGATATTGCCTGAATTTTCAAAGCCTTGACCCCCTGCGGTATTGACCTGACTTTGCTCCTTCTTATCTAGGATCGCAAAGAGCTTCAAAGGTCCCTTTTCTCCCCTGAGTTTGAGCTCCCAAAATCCTGGCCACATCTGACCTGACTCGGGCTTAAGAATCTTCACACGAAGAAACTTAACATTTTTGGCATTGAGTGGATCCTTGGTATCGGATCGGCGCTGATTTTGAGATCCATCATAGGCAATTTGCCAACTCTTACCATCGAGCGAAGACTCGATCAGGTATTGATACCACTTGTCACGAAATTCCCATAAGATCGTTGCTTCAGTCAGCGTCGTTGGCTTTTCAAATTCAAGCTCAAGCCACGAGGGATACCTCGGGCCATCTGCTGTCCAACGAGTTTTGTCACTACCATCAATCGCTTTCCAAGCGTAATGCCCATCACTTGTCTGGGTTGAAGAAGATTTGAGCTTTACCATCACCGCATCTTTAGGGGGCTTTGCAAAGGCCGGCTCAACCTCCTTTTCTGATTGAACCATCTCGGTAATAAGGTTCGAACCAGTATAAGGCTGGAGATATTCTTCGGTCAGCTTTCCGCATGCCCAGAGGAGGCCGCGAGTGACGAGGTCGAGATATCTCGGATCTTGAACTGTGGCGTTATTATGAGCAACCGTTGTTGAAAACGAAGGAGCTCCTTGTTTTGTATTCGTCCATGCGACGATGGCCGTATTCTCACGGTTTCCGACCTTTTGGGTAGCCATGGCAATCGGCTCAGCATCATAGAGCTTGTGGTTGTTGTAGAGCTCTTCATTTTGTGTCACCCAGTTTTCGAGCGGCTTGTTAATCGGGTGCTCAGGATTCACATATTCAATGGAGAGAGGCTTCTGAGGACCATGTCCTGTCGAATGGAGCCCGAGATGTTTCACCCACCGGTCTGTCCCATTACGGAAGGAGTGCATTGCGCAGTGTAGGTGCACTGCCGGTATGGTCTGATGGACTTTTAAAATATGATCCATTTTGCTGAGGTCCTTATTCGAAGCCGCGCACTCATTATGGATAATGACATCATATCCTTCGGCCCAATTAGGATCATCGAAAATCGGAAGTGGCGGATTCGTTGATTTGTCATCCGTCCATACCACATCAACCCTGACGTTCGCCCGCTCTTGGATTCCTTTGTAAAGAATCTGATGCTGGGTCTTATAATCGTGGCAACAACCACCCGCGATAAGAAGCGCTTTGAGGGGTCTTGGGGGTTCCTTTTCTTTCTCCTTAGTATCAGCTTTTAGAAAGGCTAACGGTGTCATCAAGGTCAATCCAAGTGGCGCCAAAATTCGGAACGATTTCATAAATAGAATTGGCTTATTCGTGATTTCCCAAAGAAATCTTTCACGAAAAAAGAATCAAGATCAATAAATACGAGCTCCAGAGCAAGGGGGTCCTCACCGAGGTTTGCTCAATTCGCAATCGATCAAATAAGAACGCCTAGGGCTTCTTAATTGACTCCGTTGCAACATCGATCTCACCGAGAACAAATCGAAATCCCTCAGTCCACATTTTGAGGATCTCTGGGTTCCAAAAAACTTCTTTGTTGTGGCCAAGCGAACTTACAAACACCCGGCCTTGACCATATTTCTTAATCCAGGCTAATCCGTAATCCTGATCCGCTCTCTTGCCCTTTCGGGTCAAGCTTTCAGGGCTTTTCATATCGATGGCCAAAAGAACCCGGCAAGAGGAACGATCAAAGCCCTTGTATTGGTAGAGCTCGTCTTTGAGTAAGAAGTTTTTGCCTCCATGCACCCCTCTGACAATGGGGTGTTGGGGGTCTTCGTTGGCGATTCCCCATGTGCCCCCAGCTCCCCAAGGATGACCATCGAAGTTGCCACCAATCATTTCTGTGTATTCCGGCCAACCGCCATCAGTCGCAGAATGAATGGCGAAAATACCCCCGCCATTCTTCACATAATTGATCAAGGATTCTCTGAGGGCTCCCTCAGTAAAACCCTTTTGAATGTGGGTATTGTTATTGAAACAAATTGCGTCAAATTTCTTGATGTTTTCAGGTTGAAAATTTGAAAGATCTTCGGAAAAGGTCACCTCGAACATTCCAGTCTTCTCCGCCATTGCAGAGAGCATTTTTTCACCAGTGGGAATTGAATCGTGGCGAAACCCATATGGTTTAGAAAAACAAAGAACATGATGTTTTTTTGCCGGCTTCTCAATCGAGGGCAAAGCATCCCAAACAAGTTTACGTTCTGGATCATCCTTGACAGAAGAGGCCGCAAAAAGACCCACCGCAAAAGTGGTCATCAGGGTTGGAATCAAAGATTTTTTCATCGTAAGTATGCTCTCCTACAATTATCGAGCATCTAACTATACATGACTCTTGAACTTCATCTTTCGTTCGCCATAGGGAATCCCTCAGTCCCTCAATGATTTTTTCACCAAACCCGAAAATGACCGCAAAAGTCGTGGCTTGCTTCTACCGCAGCCTTCAGTCAAAATCTGGTTTTATCAGGCTAGGCCTGATCACTAGCTAGCCTCTCTCTGAGGCACTCATTATGAAAAAAACACACAGTCAACCAGTCATTGGGCTCCTCTTGTCATTTTCAACTTTAGGCATGATTGCAGGTGAATTGACTCTAGCTGATGATGCTGAAGCTAAGAGTTCAAAGAAAAAGAAAAACCAAGGGGATTGGTGTGAAGCTCTTGAGGATTTAGGAAAGCTTTATAAGGACAAAGACAATCAATGGATTCAAAAAGTCACACTCAGTGGACGCATTCATGAACAATGGGGCGCTACGGATGGGAAGCTCAATCAACGAGCCTTTAGTGGACAAGGGTATGAACTCCGACGACTGCGCATGGGCGTGGATATCGAATTTCTCGATGATTTTAAACTCAGCACATCGGCAAACTATAACCGAGGAGGATTTCGCGATACGCAAATCGGCTATGCGGGCCTCGATCAAATGACCCTTGAGTATGACTTGGGTGATCTTGGAAAGCTCGACAAAGTAGAGCTTGGCTTTGGACGCTACAAGTTGGGCTTTGGAGGAGAGGAAATGATCTCCTCAAATGACATCAAAACAATCGAACGATCAGCTTTAAACGATGAATTCGCCGGTGAACGGGTCACGGGAGTAAAAGGCTCATTCGAAGTGGGAGATAACATTGATTTTCTTTGGGGGGTTTACAGCACCGCTTACAGTGAGAGATCTTTTGCCAACTGGGATAAAGGGATTCTTTATCATCTAGGATCCGATTTTGATCTCTTTGATGGCCATCTCGATATTCAAGGCCTTTATGCCGACGCGATCAAAGTCGAGAACGAAGTTTTTGACTATCGTTGGGCGATTAGCTCAACCTATGACAACGAGCTTGGGGTCTTTGATGTCATGACCAACGTGACCTACGGAGAAGACTACAAGAACCAAGCGGTCTACGGAATTGTCATCATGCCCTCGACGGAACTAATCAAAAACAAACTGGAAGCCGTCGCTCGCTTCCAGTGGGCTCATTCGGAAGATGGTGACTTGAATCCTCAAAAAAGAAATACTCGACCCGTGGCCTTTGATGACTTTGGTTTTAAACTCCCTAGTGGAAGATATAATCAAAACTTTTACGTCGGCCTCAACTACTTCTTCTGTGAAGATCACGCCAAAGCCATGATCGGAATTGAGCACGAGAAAAACCGTGGAATTCTCGCTGACACCGAGGCAACAACTCTCTGGAGTGCGATGCGCATCAACTTCTGAGTAGAGCGATGGCGGTTGCCCCAAAAACTTCATCTGCAATCAGCTGACCACTTCCTCTGAGATCGGCAAGCTCCCTTCTGGCCATGAAGAGATTGATTCGCAGAGTAGTTCTCATTTTTTTGAGCTTCATTGGTATCCTCGCGTGTTTCTGGTGGTTTGAAAATTGGCGGGGAAACAACGCTTGGCAAAAGGCACAAGAGCGCGCCCAAGCAGCGAGCTTTTCTCTGAATCTTGCGGACTACCAGAGCCCCCCTCCCCCTGATCAACAAAACCTCTTACTCAACCCCCTTTTCCTCAAAGAATGGGAGGGAGAGCTTGATCCCCCCCTCCAAGGATGGGATGCCATTGCAACTCTCAATCTTAAGAAGCAAAGCTTTCGCCTGAGTGACCCCAGAAAAGGTCTACTCCTCAACTACCAAAATTGTTTTGAAGACAAGCTTACCGAACAAGAGGCGATCGAAGTGCTGCATAGCCTCACCGAATCACTCCAATACCGGCAACAGCAATTCGTTGAGATCCTACTCTCTTATCCGCCTCACCGCTGCCTCAAACTCACCGCTCCAACGACGCAAAACCCGATTCCAATGGATCCAATTGCGAATCTTCAGCGCCTTGCTCGCTGCTTGCGTGATCATTCGATGCTCGCCCTCCATCGCGCGGACCCTTCAACGGCGTTGAACAACATTCGTGCTCTCGCAAGACTCGAGGAATGCTTTTGCCGGGGCTCCATGATCCGAGCCCTTGTTGGAACGAGTCTACACCGAGTGATCGACCAAATCATTTGGGTTGGAATCAAAAAACATGCGTGGAGTCACGACGACCTCCAAGGGCTCAAAAAACTGCTAAGGGAGCGCGATTATTTCAAGGATCTCGAGATTATGGTTGGTTTTGAAGTCATCTTTGGCATCCGCTCGGTCGATCTTCTTGACCAACAAATCAAATTGGCACGACAAGCGGCGAAAGAGACTCTTATTTTCGACACGACTCTGAGCCTCCAAGAAAAGGTCGCCCTTTCCTTGCAAACCGGAGGCCCTGCTGGCTGGACCGATCAGCGTAAGGCCATCCTCGTTGACAATGCCCTCGATTTTCTCTCAGAGCTTCAATCCAAGAGCATGATCGAGCTTTCTCAGAGAGAAGAGCAGAACGCAGCGATGAGCTTTAACCCCTTCGAATGCGCGAGAGCAAATGCCCAAGCGCTCAGGGCATTTTTACGTGGGATGCTCGAAGCTCAAACGTGGAACCGAATCGCTCAGCTCTCGCTTGCTGCCGAACAATTCTTTCTAGAACACCAAACTTACCCATCTTCTCTTGAGGAGTTTTCGTTAGACTTTCAACCGATTGATGCCATGGACAAAGAGCATCGCTCTTTCACCTACGAGCTTGATGAACGCCAACAGCCAAGAATCATGTCCCCCAGTGACCCAACAATTCGGTGGCTCTTTTCTCCGGAAAAGAAATAAGAAAGAATCATTGAGAGCTGGCACCGGCCTGATGGTATTCTTGATGACTTTTCTTCTACCCCCCTCCCTTGAGCCGATGATTCGCAAAAACCTAATCTCTCTTAAAAAGAGAAAACTCTCAAAATCACCGGCCGAATCAGCCCGCCCGGTGCAGGGTAAACGCCTGTACAAAAGCCAGGGTGCCAACGGCGACACAATCCTCACCATCAAAGGGCAAGGTCATCCAGGTTTTTTCATCTTCTTTGGTAGCTTCTTTGGAGGACTCCCAGCATTTATGGTCTTCTCGATTTTAGTAGGAAACATGGAAACGGATCCGGATAGGATGGATGAAAAATTCACCCTCCTTTTTCTCATTCCTTTCTTGGTGATTGGAGCGGCGACCTTCTTGATCGGACTTTTCTTTTGGCGAGGCAAAACCACCGTGCGAGTCGCCGCTGCGAGTGTCGATGTAGACCGAAAACTTTGGGGGAAAACCCTCCAACGACGCCAATTCCAACGCGATCGTCTTGAGCTTGTTTTTGAAGAAAGCCATCGCACCAACGAGGTCCCTCATTTCAAAATATCACTCAATGATGGAAGCCGAAAGATCGGAATAGGCGGAAGTCTTCCAGAAGAGGAGCTTCTATGGCTCAACCGAGAACTCAGAACCGCCCTTGATGAAGAGACTCCTGAAGTCAGTGATTTCTGCGAAGAAATCACTCGGCAGAACCTTGTATCGATTGATCTAATTGAAGCAAAAGACAACTACAAATCCCCTCGCATGCATGTGACTCCCACGATCACTGGTTGGGAGGCGAAAATAAAAACTTCTCTGGGCGGATGTCTGAGCATTGGAATCTTTGGTTCCCTCTTTCTCTTTGTTGGCCTCATGATGTGGAAGACGGGAAGGGCTTTCCTTTTTGACCTCTTTCCTTGGTTCCATGAAGCCATCTCCGGAATGAAAAATACCTCCTCAGCGGAACCCCCAGTTTGGTTCGCTTCTATTTTTATCGGCACTGGACTGATCATTCTCTTCTCAGCTCTTAGCTCAATGGTTTATCGCTTATCGATTACCCTGAGGAATCAAACCCTCTTCATCGAGCGGCGCTGGTTGTTGATCTCGGTGACCAATCGGATCGAGACTCGTGAAATCTCTCATCTAAAAGTCAATGAGAATGGACATGTCAACAATCAGCCCCGCTTCCAACTTGAAGCACAAAAAAACAATGGCCAGCGGCTAAAAATCATGCGCTTCGCCTCCAAGGAAGACGTCGGACAACTCAAAGCTCTTCTCCAAAAAGCACTGAAGTAAACGCGAATTCTAATTGGCCACAATATTTACCAACTTGCCAGGGATAACGATAACTTTGCGAACCGTCTTCCCTTCGGTGTGAGTGGCCACGTGTGCATCAGCAAGTGCCTTTGCCTCAAGGTCTCCTTTGGAAATCTCGGCAGGAACTTGGAGCTTCGCTCGCAATTTACCATTCACCTGAACGACAATCTGAATCTCTGATTCTACCAAAAGAGATTCGTCGAGTTCAGGCCAACTCTGTTCGCTCAAAAGGACATCTTCACCCAACAAGGCATTGATTTCCTCGGTGAGATGCGGAGCAAATGGATTGAGAAGCCTCAAAAACACCAAGAAGAGATCACGCGGAATTTCACCCGCAGCCGTAAAGCCATTAGCGCACTCCATCATACTTGAAATCGCCGTATTAAAACGAAGCGTTTCAATCGCTTCCTGAACTTTTTTGATGGTCTGGTGAACAAGCTTCGCAAGATCCTCATTGTCCCCATTTTGAATCTTTCCACTGATCTCCCATTGGCTTTCCTGATTCTCAATCATTGCCAACCTCCAAACCTTCGCCAAAAAGCGAGAGACACCCTCAACCCCTTTCATCGACCAAGGTTTATCCTGATCAAGAGGTCCCATAAACATTTCGTAAAGACGCAACGAATCAGCCCCATACTGCTCGACCACATCATCAGGATTGACCACATTGCCCAATGACTTGGACATTTTCTGACCATCCTCACCCATGATTAAACCGGGAGCAAAGTATCGTTTGAAGGGCTCTTTCGATTTTACGAACCCGAGATCGTTGAGCACCTTGTGCCAGAAGCGCGAATAAAGAAGATGGAGGACCGCGTGCTCCTTACCACCAACGTAAAAATCAACAAAGGCATCGTCATTGCCCCAGTAGCTTTCACATTCAGGGCTCAAAAATTCGTTCTCATTATTTGGGTCGCAATAACGCAGATAGTACCAGCAGGAGCCCGCCCACTGAGGCATGGTATTTGTCTCTCGAGTATATTGCTCTGAATAATCGATCCATTCTACCGCATTGATCAAAGGGCCCCGAGGATCACCCGTCGGTTTAAAATCTTCCATCTCAGGCTGCAAGAGCGGCAG
>JALRJZ010000080.1 GCA_023261045.1 Akkermansiaceae bacterium | reverse complement strand
AATCGCTCTCATGCTTGCCCTTTCTACAGACGCGCGAAGCGAAATCTCAGAAGATTACCAGAGTGCTCTCGCAAGAGCCAAAGACGAAGAAATACCCCTTATGCTCTGCTTCACTGGTTCTGATTGGTCTGAGCAATCTATCACCTTTGAGCGTGAGATTCTCAATCACGCGGTCTTTGAAAAGTGGGCAAAAACAAAGGTCGTTTTGGTCATCATTGACCTTCCTCGAGTGGGGATTTCCGATCAGGAAAGGACAGAACGACGAGAACTTGCCAAAAAATTCGAAGTCGAGGCCTACCCCACAAGCATCTTCATTAAGGCCAATGAGGAAACGATCGGGGCTCTTGGCTACGACCCAAATGGCCCAGCCTCTTGGATCAAGCGGGCTGAAGCGATTCTAGGAGGCGATCGCTCTCAGTCAGACACTCCTGCCTCTATAGATTATTTGCCCAAAGAAATTCAAGAAAGTCTCAAAGCAGACACCCTCACACCTTCTCAACGGAGTATTCGGCTCTTCAACAAAGCCATTGAGCTTGAGAAAGCAGAGCCTGACCTCATCGTTTCGTCGAAGGATCGATTCTCCCTGCTCAGAGAACTCTATCAAAAATCCGCTCAAGAAGCTCCATCAACGCGACCAGACCTTGCCTTTGCCGCCAAACAAAAATCTGGACTGCTTTATCACCGTCTTGCCAAATCTCAGACCCCAAATTCTGAGGAAGAAATGGGATTACTGGCAATGCAAAATCGGCTGACTCCCGAAAAGCTCCTTAGCCGAGCAAGGTCGTCCTATCTAAAAGCGCTTGCACTTTATAAGGAAGCAGCAGCGCTCAAAGCAAACGATCAGCAGCTCAGCACGAACCTTGCTGTTGCTTATCAAGACATCGCTCGTATCGATGCCTATATTGCCTTCATGAAAGGCTATCAAAAAGCTGTTGCGACAACCATTACCGCTCTCGAACAGGAAAAACAACTTGTGCGAGCCCTCGAGCGAGAGGTGACCACTCGCCATGAAATCAATCAAAAGAGTATACAATCTTCTCTGACATCAATTCAAAATCTCGTAGAGCTGGCCGAAGCTATAGAACAAACACCCACGATTCTTCCTAAAGAAGGCCTTCAGGATTACCGGCTGGCTAGCGAAGATATCGGACTGGCGCCTTCGCCCCATCGTGAGCGTGATCTCAGCACAGCTCAACAACACATTCAGGATGCACTCGACCACCTGATTGATCCCCAGCAAATGCAGCCACAACCCCAATCCGGAAGTGGTGAGGGTGAGCCACAGCAACCCGGCGAGGAGGAAGAGGACGGTGAAGAAGAGCAAAATGAAGGATTCCGCCAGGGTGATAAACCCGAAGAAGAAGCTCAAGCAGGTGAAGAAGAAGGTGATCAAGAAGGAAACAAAAGTGACGCAGACGCAGACCTACGCCGTGCTGATGCTGAGAAAGGAGATCTTCGTCAGAGAATGCTTCGAAAGTTAGGTCGTGACGGAAAATATATCCCACGAAGTAAAAACCATTAGAACCCAAAAGCATGCTCCGCCTGCTCTTAATATTGACGCTCTTGATCCCCACGTTGGTGAGGGCTCAAGATTACTATGTTCACAAACTCCCCTCGCAAATTGTCGAAAACAGGCTAGAAAAAATTGAAATACAGACGACCTCGGAGCTCGTCTTTGGAACACTTCCAAAGCATCCAAAAATCATTTGGCTTGAACACTCCAGCCGGCGCGTTGGGGACAATCTAAACCTGAATACTTTAGATTTTGTTGTCACGGTTCCTGGCCTTCTTGAGTTTCCTCCCATTCCTATCGTCTACGATAATAAAGAGTTCTTCATCCGACTTGATGATGTTCGTGTCCTTAGAAACCCGTCTTCGCAAACCGACACGAGTCTGACTGTTTACTGGAATGAATCTGACAGCCCTCCTCAACAAGTTCATTTAGGTGAGTCAGTGGAAATTCGCTTCCTTGAGATGGCAAAAAAAGAGAACGAGTCATTCAGACGCGCTTATCTCTCGATGCCTTCGAATCGAGTCAACGGCGGGCAATGGCATCAATATGTTGAAATCGCAGGTCGCCGTGCCCTACCACAGGATTTCTTTTTTAGCTATGCACGGAGTTTTTGGGATGGCGGAAATCGAAATTACCAAGCTGGTGAAAAGGAAATTGATGGCGAACAATATGATCTAAGAATCTATAAGGCTCGGCTCTACTTCACGAAACTCGGAATGGCAACCGGTCACTTGAGTGCGACTCTGGGGACAGATTCCGCAAAAAGGCGGACTCACGTCATTCCATTTAACATCGAAGTGTTACCTCTACCACCTCTGCCCAATTCTCGAGCCATTGACAGCGGACTCATTGGCGAGTGGAAAATCCAATCTTCGGTCTCCCCCCCACAACCCCTCGCCTCGAAACAGCTTTCAATCAGAGTCGCAGTTCAAGGATCCGGAAATCCTAAACTACGAAATCGACTCGATTTTTCGGGAGAAGGCTTCCCATCTGTCGAAGATGATTGGCATTTTAATACGAACCCAAATTATGACGAATGGAATGCCATTTTTGAACAAACTTTGATCCCAACGGGAAAAACCGGAACCCTTCCTGAACGCACCCTCGCCTACTTTGATACTCTTAATGATGAATGGAAATTCCATCAAGTCACTCCGGCCCTTACCCTACCAGGTTTTACTGATGCCACTGCTTCTCTAAAACCTCGCGATAAACTTGGTGAAATGATCACTCGCCCTGTTCTTCTCAACTTACCAACGCTTACCTTCGCCGCTTTTGCATTTGCTCCACTTCTTCCATTCATTTTTGGATCCATCAAAAGACGCCGCGACGCCAGAGATCCCGCACTCGAGGCAAGACGCAAAACGCTCAAAAAACTCATCGAACTCTACCAATCAGATCAAACTGATTGTTCATCAATTGACCACGATCTTCTTCCCCTCTTGAGAGAACACCTCGAGCTTTCCCAGGGAGCGACAACACAACAAATTGCAGAAACTTTGGATGACAAGGAACTTGGGTTGCTCCTCAAGAGCCACTCCGAATCAAGTTTCTCAGCAAGCGCTCATCCAACCGATTTAAGAGCAATCGCTGCTCGCCTCGCAAAGTTTTCACTGATGGTGTTTTTAGGGTTTTCAAATGTCGATGGAGCAACTCTCGAAAAAGCCAATACCGCTTTTCGTGAATCCCACTACACCTCTGCTGCCAATCTCTACCAGGAGCTACTCAAAGAGCACCCTGGCTCCCCCTCGCTCTACTTTAATCTAGCACAAGCTTATCTCCTGTTAGACGATCCGGGTCGTGCACGTGCAGCTTGCCACACTGCGATCCTCCTAGACCCTCTCGATCAGGAAGCTCATGATCTCATGAGTGAAATCCGCAAACGCCAGGGCGACGAAACGCTCACTGGAAGCCGCCTTTTTTCTCTACGTCCCGATCAATGGCTAACCGTGGCAGCATTGATCTGGCTCATCGCATTTTTGTTCTATGGAGTCGGAAAGTTTCGGAAGATTCCAAGATGGCCGGGACATCTTGCAGTTTTAATCTCCCTGAGTTTTGTTGCGACGGCGTTCTGGAGCCAACAACATGTTTATACTCAAAATCAATACATGGTGCTTCCTGAGGAACTCCCAAGAGAACCCGAAGCTGGCACTCCAAATTGGGATTACCCCGCATTAAGAGCAGGTCAAATCATCACCGTCAGCGAAATGACAAAAACTCATGCCCTTGTCTCCTCATCAGACAGACCTTTCTGGCTCCCGATCAACGAACTACAACAAGTTTGGTAAATGAAATCCCTTCTGATCGTCATCTTTCTTATCTCCCTTTCATCGGGCGAGCCCATCTCTTGGACTCGCAATCATTCGGATATTATCGAGCAGACTACACTGGCTTTGACTCCCAAGCTTCGCCAACAAACCGTAATTATTGGCCGGCTTGGACTGGCCGAAACGTATGTTGGCACCATCATTGATCAGGAAGGTCATCTCATCGCTCCTTATCTCCCGAGCCCAGACGGTGAACCGCTGCCTTATCTCCTTTACGAACCTGATGGAAGAAGGAGAGAACTGAAGATTATTGAGGAAAAACCTGAGCGTTTTTTGGCTCTCTTAAAATGCGAAACGGGCTTTCCAGGGGCGCCTCCTATTCAAGTCTCATCCCTCGACCAGCATACGGTCGTCATTGCTTCGTGCGCGCCGATTGCCTCTAAAGACGAAGAGATCAGCCTCACCGTGGATCATCTCGCCTTTGCCCCTGCCGAACAATCGAACACAATTCAGTTGGAGCTACCGATTCATTTCCCCGGCAGTTCGGTCTTTGACATCAGCGGACATCTCATTGGATTTATCCTAGCTTCAGAACAAAGCGCCACCAAAGCTCTGAGTCTTCGCAAAGCCACCTTAGAGTTCCCCTCCTTGGGCAAACTCCTTCCCAAAGAGACTCCACCAGATCAACCTGAACTTCCCGTTGCTCCCTCGCTGACTCGCGAAGAACAAAGAGAGCTTTATCTCGGAGAAATCATCGAGGCTCGATTTACCAGCGCCATTCAATCACTTCCCTCTCCGCTACCTTGCGTCCTCATCTTCAACGAAGGCAGCCCACTGACCAATTCAATCATCGGAACAATCATTCAACCAAATGGGCTGATCCTTACCAAAGCCAGTGAACTTGGGCCTTCTCTAAATGTCCGTTATTCTGGGCGTAACTACCCAGCCATTCTACTTGCCACCGATGAAAGAACGGACCTTGCCCTGATCAGCATCGAGGCTGAAGATCTCCCAACAATCAGTTGGGACGAGACGCCCCCAACCCCTGGAGCAACGATGTTTTCTCCAATTCTTCTCAAAGAAAACTCGGAAGATATGCTTGCTCAACAACGCGCATATTACGGAACTTTTAGTCATCTTTTACGGGAGAACTCTCCCACCCTGCATTCCTCTTCGCGAACCACGTCGCTAGGTCTCTACACCGAACAATCGGATTCCAGCCTCACGATTGCAGCACTCATCAAAGGCTCGCCAGCCTACGACTCAGGGCTCACTCCAGGAGACCTTCTCCTTGAGATTGATTCAAAAGAAATTTCCTCACGGGATGCTCTTACGACCATACTTTCAGAGAAAAAAGTTGGAGATGAAGTGACTGTCTCGATTCGAAGAGGAGAACGTTCGATGGACTTTCTCATCCAATTATCCGCTCCTACCCTAAAGCCTCCGGCAACGGGAATGAACAATGCCACAGGTCTCTCCATGATTCCAAGCGTCTGGCGCGGGCCTTTTCCAGACGCCTTCGTTCACACGACCCCTCTTAACGCATGGGACTGCGGCTCACCTCTCTTCAATCGACAGGGTCAAGCCCTCGGCATCAATATTGCAGCGGTCTCCCCAGGACGCTCATACACCCTCGTTCCCAAAGAGATCAAACAAGCAGTATCCCGGATGCTTTCTCAATCGCGACCTTTCTAAGCTCATGAAGTATTTGCTGATCATTTTACTGAGTCTAGGCGCCCTCTTAGGCCAAACACCCATCGAACTCGATCGGACCATCCGTCAACTCGCACCCGACTTAATTAGTTCGACCCTTGCAATTCTCGTAGGTGGTGGATCCGGCTCAGGAGTGATCGTTTCGGCTGATGGTCTGGTAATTACAGCGGCTCATGTCACCATGGAACCAGGCAAGCAAATGAAAGTGCTCCTCTCAGACGGGCGGGAACTTCCAGCAACAAGCCTCGGAGTCGATCACGAGACAGACGGTGCTCTTTTGCAAATCAATAGTCCTGGTCCATTTCCCTACCGCCCCTACGTCAAAACCAAGACCTACAGCGTCGATGACTGGGCGCTGGCGGTCGGACATCCTGGAGGTCCAATAGTCGGGAGGTCAGCTCCCCTTCGTCTGGGGAGAATCACCGAAGCTGGGGCCAAAAGTGGTTTTGCTGACGCCATCACAACGACCGCAACCGTCATTTCGGGTGATTCCGGCGGACCACTCTTTAACCTCAAAGGGGAGGTTATTGGGATCAATAGTAACATCAGCTCGTCTTGGCGAGTAAACAAACACGTGCCCCTCCCGTGTATCGTCGAAAAATGGGATGCGCTTCTCGCAGGGGAATCATTTGGACGTTCACTCCAATCCCGCGAAGAAAATGAGGATCCTTTCGACGAGCCTTACCAATCGCTTCGAGATCGTTTTGAAGAAGCACTTCCAAAATTCGCTCAAGAGGATCCAGAAGCAGACGAGCTACTCAAGAGCCCTCGACTTCTGAGCCCTCATCGCATGCAGGAATACTTAGACCGATGGGAACCCAATCCCGAAGCAAGCACTCGTCCTTACTACGGCATCCATCTCAGTTTTACCGGCGCCCACGCTTTTGTGGCAGACGTTGCTCAACAAAGTCCGGCAGCTCTTGCTGGGCTTAAAAAAGGCGACATGATCACAGAAGCCAATGGAATAGAGATTTCAGATAGCTTCGCTCTTGCCCGCCTCCTTCACCAAGGTGGAACTGTGAAATTACAAATCAAAAACGGAGGGGAGCTCATCCTTGAACCCTCTCAAACACCGCAACGAAAACATTTCCCCCAACCCGTCGCGGGGATGATCGAAATGATTGTCACCGATAGCGCAGATCATTCGGCAGGGTCAAATCGCCTCAGCCAGAAAAACTTTCTTAAATCCCTGACGCCATACGTCGAAGAATTCGAAAAATCAGTCCTCTCCATTAAGGATGAAGGAGGGCGAGAGTTGGCTTTGGCCACTGTCATTCATGAAAGTGGACAACTTCTCACCAAAGCCTCCGAAATCAATCAATCTGAAACTCTCATCGCAAGCTTTGCCGGGCAAGACCACCCCGTCGAGGTGATCGGGGTTGATGAAGACTCTGATCTCGCCCTCATTCGTGTTCGCGTTGCGGGACTGATCCCCGTGGACTGGTCGGTTGATGAACCAGCCACTGGTCAGCTTGTCATGAGCCCTCTGAGAGAATCATTACTTGCGGGAATTGTCACTCAGCCGATTCGCTCAGCTCCCAAGAATGGCTTTGAGCTCAATTACAGTGAAGAGCTTCCTTCTGCTTATCTCGGTGTCACTTTTTCCTCAGAAGCGACCACTCCAACCATCGAAATGATCGAATTGGGGAGCCCTGCAGATAGAATTGGCCTTCTCGAAGGGGACGAAATCTTGTCCTTTGAAGGAAGCCCCGTCGCGGGAATCTCAGAATTGGTTACCGCAATTAGTAAAAAGTCCATAGGAGATAAGATCTCTCTTAAAATCAAACGCGGTGAGCAGGAACTCACCTTCAAACCCATTCTTGATGAACGCCCAGCGCAATCTGGCGAATCATTCGATCGTAATTCCTCTCGACGAGACTCACAACTTTCTTCACTGAGTTCTCAAGGCGGCAAACTCTCCAAAAGAAAATCCGGGTTTCCATTGGCCGTCTATCATGACCAATTCCTCAAACCAAACCAAGCGGGCTCTCCCCTTGTCACACTCGATGGAAAAGTGATCGGGATTAACATTGCCAGAGCGATGCGCCACCGGTCGCTAGCGATTCCAACCCTTGAAGTGGATCGAATCGTGGAACAACTTCGCCGAAAGGCAGCTCGCCGTTAAACAAGCTCTCATCGAGCAAACGAAGCTAGATCCGCCCCGTCCGAAGTAAACCGACCACGACCCCCTGAACAACGAGCTCTCGAGCTGGAATAATATCTGGAAAATTGACATTTTCAGCGTGGAGGTAAGGCCGCCCATTCTCCATCACAAAGCGTTTGAGAGTTGTTTCCCCATCAATCAAGGCCGCCACAATATCCATGTGCCTTGGCTCACGAAATTCGAGAATCACGGTGTCACCATCACAAATATGGGCATCAATCATGGATTCCCCGCGCACTTTTAAAGCAAAAGTTCGCGCATTTCTAGGAATGCCCAACGAGGCGATATCAATCGAAACACACCCTTCTCGAGAAGCCTCGACCGTTTCCGCCATTCCCGCGGCGATACTTCCAAAAATAGGAATATCGACGACCTCTTCTCTCTCTAAATCTTCTGGGAAAACAACTGCTCTCGCCTTTCCAGGAAGCCGCACGATCACACCCTTACGCTCTAAGGCTCTCAAATGGCTCATCGCGGCGGTTTGACTCGCGAAACCAAAATGCGCTTGGATTTCTCGCGTAGAGGGCATGAGACCATTTTCATTTTGAGAACGCCTCAGAAAATCAAGAAGCTCTTGTTGTCTTTTGGTGATTTTTTCCGCCATAAAAATAAGTGGTTTTTTGAACACTATTCACAAGACCACTTCTCGTCCAGCCATTTTTGATGAGATGAGGCTTTCTTGACTCCTCGTTCTTCATTCGATAGGATGTTTGATGGTCTGATTGTTTTTTTCAAAAAGACCAACACACCCACGAAATCCCAAACAAAATGAAAAAACTGAAAACCATGATGGTCATCAGCTTGCTTGTTGCACCCTGCAGCTTCGGTGATGAAATGACCTCCAAAGCCCGCCGGGTTGCCTCTCTCTACCAACAAGGTCTGATTGCCATGAACCAAGGCAAAGGTGAGAAAGCAGCATCCTCTTTTAGAGAGGTCCTCAAACTTCATCCAGGACACGGTCATGCCCGACACCACCTAAAAATCCTTCCCGCAAAGCTTGCGCAGGTCAAACAAGAGCAACGGCTGAGAAAATTTAAAACAACCCTCATCGAGGAGATTCATTTTCACCGTGCAACACTTGCTGAAGCCCTCATCGCCCTTGAAGAGCTGACTGTGAAATCAACCAAGGGTGACTTCACCCCAAACTTTCTGATCCAAGATCCCAGCGGAAAACTCCAAGAGAAAGTCGTGACCCTCAGAATGAATAACGTGCCGGTGTCAGCCATCCTTCAATATCTCACCCAAATGACTCACAGTAGAGTGAGATATGATCAACACGCGACGGCCATCAAACCGATCGTCCCCTAGTTTCCCAATCAATCGTCGATTTTTTTTACAGTCATTAGGGGATTTTACCCCTATGACTCCGCCTGTGAAGAAATGGACTTATCGAGATCGGATTGTGGCGCCTTCTCTGCTTGCCGCTGATTTTGGAAGAGTTGCTGAGGAAACAACTCGCTCGATAAATGCGGGAGCCGACTGGCTCCATCTTGATGTCATGGATGGCCATTTTGTCGACAACATCTCCTTTGGTCCGGCGATGATTCAGGCAATCCACGAGACCAATGATTTTTTCCTCGATGTTCACCTGATGATTACCCGACCTGATCATTTTCTTCCCCGATTTATTGCTGCAGGGGCTGATCTCATTACCGTTCACGTGGAACCGGAGGCAGATCACGATGTTGCAAGCACCCTAAGAGCCATCAGAAATGCAGGCTGTCTCGCAGGTCTCTCGCTTAACCCGGCAACTCCTTTTGAAGCAATCGAAGATTTCCTTGGTGAAATTGACTTGCTTCTCGTCATGACAGTCGTCCCTGGATTTGGAGGGCAGTCCTTCATGCCGGAAGTCATGCCAAAAATTGAGCAAGCAGTTGCTTATCGCCAGGCCCACGGACTTTCTTACCACATCGAAGTCGATGGTGGCATCGATCCTGACACCGCAAAAATAGCGGCCAAAGCAGGGGCAAACGCCTTTGTTGCTGGCTCTTCGACCTTCGGAGTTTCAGAGATGGCCTCCGCGATCACAGCGATTCGCGAGGCGTAGAAAATAAGCGCCAGATCTAAAGCACCTACCAGCGGCCTCTTCTTGAGCTTGGACAGACAAGCGCCAGCCTAGCTCCTTTTATTAAAACGAGCAACTTCTCTCGCTGCTTCTCGCAGCTCAGTCTTCTTTTTTAGATCTTGGCGCTGATCAGAGTGTCCCTTTCCTTTGCCAAGACCAAGCTGAACTTTCACCCGCCTGCCCTTAAAATAAAGTCTGAGACAAACGAGTGTAAACCCCTTCTGTAAGGTAGCCTGTGCAAGCTTGAGAATCTCATTTTTATGAAGGAGTAATTTGCGTGGACGCTTCGCCTCGTGCTGAAAATAGCTCCCGGCTGTTTGCCAAGGCTGAATATCGCACCCGTAAAGCCAAGCTTCTTCACCCTCAATACGGGCGAAACTGTCTCCGATGTTGACTT
>JALRJZ010000007.1 GCA_023261045.1 Akkermansiaceae bacterium | reverse complement strand
CATCAATTGGTGAGGAGTTCTCACGCAGGGTGCCCCGGATTGTGGATACCAGGTGGTGAACGTGCTGAAGTTTCTCGAGCTGAAGCATTTCGATGACTTGGACTGATCCGTATTCACAAACTTGCCCGATATCATTTCTCAGGAGATCGGTGATCATGACCAATTCGGCTGTTTCTTTGGGCGAACGTTGGAGGTCAAAAGCGGATTTGGAATCTCGTTGCGCATCAGCAAAGCGTGGACGAGTCCCTTTGATTGGCCGGGTTTCAATTTGATTGCCAGAAAAGCGCAGAAAAGTTTCTGGAGAAGATGAGAGGATTTCGCGATTTGAGAGCTTCAAGTAAGCGGCGAGGGGGGCGGGCGAGGCGTCCCGCAGTTTGAGGTAAAGTGGGAAGAGCCCGTCTGGAGCTTCGCAATGGGCTCGTAGTCTTCGCGATAGGTTGACCTGATAAATATCCCCTGAGGCAATATACTCCTTCGCCTTTAAGATTGCCTCGCAGAATTCGTCTTGATTCAGGGAGGCCTCCCATGGGCCAATTCGATAACTTGGTTGGAAATCGTTTTGCCGAAGCTGTTGAGAGAGATTTCCAGTTTCCCACCATTGGCCGGTTTGGTGATGGTAGATCAGAACTTTCGGATAAATCCCAAAGGTGTAGTGGCCATCATAATCGATCCACCCGAATGCTCCTCCTGTAGGAAAGCCGTAGTCTTGGGTCTCTTGAATCTGCCATGTTTCAAATGACTTTTTGAGATGAGAAGTTTCTGAAAGATGACCAGTGAGGATCTCTACCGGATTTGCGGCAACCAGGGAAATGGGCGGAGCGTGATTATTCGGAAGGTTTCCGGCTGTATCGAAAAAGACCAGATGAGGGAGATGTGAAAGTTGCCTCGCAACGTCTTCTGGCTCACCGACAAGATCGGTGCAACGAGGCGTAAGATTGGCAATTTTGCTCATGCGGTTTCATGTCCGTTGACACGCAACAGAGTAAAAGTTTAAATTCAGACCTCTGATGCGGGAATCTCAAGCAAGCGGCAAGCTCAATCTAAGCGCCTTTCAACTCTCTTGCTGGGTGTTAGGGTTGATTGCCTTTATGGAGCTCATGGCGATCGGAGCGGCCTTGGCCACTCAAAGGCACATCCGTGAAGTGAAGACGGAGATTCAGACCCAATACGTGATGATCCCATCGTCAACCACCGATCCGGTGCAGGTCGATCCAGTCGTGACTCCCGACAAGGGAATTGAGGTGAAGCCGGATCATGCAGTTGAGTTGAAGCTCGGCGGCGATTCCCCTTCTTCGGTTCAATCCGATCAAGAAGCAGTCGCGAGGGCGAATCGAGAAAAGGTCCTCAACTCAGCGCCTCCCATTATAGATCCAGTTGTCGAGGCCTTAGTCCGTGACGCTCGTGCAGCAAGAGTGAAGGGCGATCTCGTGCTTTCACTCGCTAAATTGCAGGAGGCGCAAAAAGAAGATCCTGAGAACGCCAACGTGATTTATGGTTTAGCCAAGACCTACGAAGATTTTGGAATTTTTGACAATGCGACCGTGCATTACATGAAGGTTTATCAGATGGGCCCAATGGAAGCGGGCTCTCTTTTTCAAAAAGCTGGCTTAAAGCTTTCGGTAGGCCTTCGTCCTGACGTCACCGATCTCGCGATGATCGGCTGGAGTCGTATGTCAGCACCCACTCGCGAGGCTCGAGGAGAGCGGAGGACTCTCCTGTTACCCGTAACCGTGGCGCCGGGGAAGGATTTTGATCCTAAATTACTCCAACCTCAGGTCAGGTTTTACGAAGAAATCGATGGAAAGGTTTCCCAAGCGGTGATCAAAGAAGGGGATTCGGGAAGTCAATGGGTCACAGGGGCTGCAGATTGGCAAGACGGTGAAGAAATGGCGGAAGTTTGGTATTTCGTTCCCGATCAAGATCGGGCGAGCGGTTTTCTCTTTGGTAAACGGAATTTTTACGGATTTGTGGCCGAGCTTTATTATGATGGTCGGTTGGTTGACATTCGCGCCTTCCCGCGGACCCTGCTCGAGGAAGGGCGTAATCAAGGAGCTCGGCAGGGTGAATTTGATGAGCTTGATGGACTTGATTTGAGTGATTTTGGCGCGGGAGACACTCTGCTACCCAATTTAGAGCCTTCCTCAGATGAGATGCCTCTGACGCCTTTTGGCCCAAGTGATTCTCCTAATTTGGATTCGGATCAAGACCGACCCCTTGGGAGCGAATGAGGAGCCGAGCCATTTTGATCAGGGAGAAACCACCGGTGAATGCAGGTGCAATGGGACTTGTGACGCCGTAGGTTCAAGGGCTGGGATAGAGCTAACACCCCCTCGATTTGGCGAACTATCAACCTTGCTTAATAAAGCACCAAAGCCTGTAACGGCGGCAAAAAATCGACTTTGTGAATTTTTTCACAAAGAAGTCTTGCTTGAATTCTGTGGTCTGGGTAAATCCCGCGCGTCGCTCCCTCGAAACGCGAGATCGATATGACTTTCTTTTCCAGACTCTTTCCTCTTTTGGTCGCTCTTTTTGCGTCGATTTCTTCTGCATCGGCGGCTGGCGGTCATCAGCTTCCTCTCTATGCGGAATCTCCCTTTGAAGGAACCTTCTTCTCATGGGTTTCGAATTCCATGATCATGGTCTGGCTCGCAGCGGCCTTGATTATTCTCTTCTGTCGGGCGGCAACGAAGAAACTTTCGCTTGTGCCTCAAGGAGCGCAGAATTTCGCAGAATGGCTGATCGAATCTCTCTACGATTTCTTTGGCAACATCCTCGGTGAGCATCTTGTAAAGCGCACCTTTTGGTTTTTTGGGGCGACTTTCATGCTCATCCTTACCGTAAACTATTTGGGGCTGATTCCGGGGGTGGGAACTTTGGGCACGACCGATTCTCATGGCCACTTCAAAGGGCTGCTTCGGGGAGGAAACGCGGACTTAAACATGACCGCAGCAATGGCGATTACGTTTTTCGCTCTCTGGATCTTTTGGTCCTTCAGCGAGATTGGCGCCAAAAACTTCTTTGCTCATATTTTCGCCCCTAAGGGGAAGTTTTCGGGGGTCATGAAGGTGGGTATGGTGGTCATCTTCTTCCTCGTTGGAATTCTGGAGATCGTTTCTATTTTCATTCGGCCGGTTGCTCTCAGTTTCCGACTTTTCGGTAACATCTACGGAGGTGAGCAGACCTTGGAGGGTTTAATGGCTCTGGTCCCTCAGTCCATCGCTTTTCTCCCGGCTTTACCTTTCTACTTTATGGAGCTGCTCGTCGGCCTTGTTCAAGCATTGGTCTTTACTCTGCTTTGCGCAGTCTTTTTGGCCCTGATGTGTGATCACGGAGACGAGGAACACCACTAAAACTTTTGGAGTCTGACCATGGGCAAACTGTGGGGGCTTTCGAAAAAAACAAAAAACAACTAAAACAATGACGACACTTAAAGCAATCGCAGTCGGCCTTGCCGCTCTCGGTGGTGGTATTGGCATCGGTATCCTTGGATCGAAGTCAGCAGAAGCAACAGGACGTAATCCCGGAGCTGCGACTCCAATTCTTGTGATTTCAATCATCCTTGCCGCTCTGATTGAGGGTCTTTTCATCCTCGCGGCCTTCGCAGTGAACTACGGAAACTAAGTTTCACCGCAGAAGCGAATCAACTTCGATCAGGTGTCGTCGGATCGATACCACGACACCTGATCACCCCACCTTAAAATTTTCTCATCACAATGATCCTGATCCTCGCAGAAACTGGAACAGAAGCAGCCAAACAAGGATTCTTCGAAACCTTCGGCGTGAACTGGCCCTTCTTTATTGCCCAGCTCATCAATTTCGTCGTCGTTCTCTTTGTGTTGAAGAAATTCGCCTTCACGCCGATCCAAGGCATCCTGGAAGAGCGCCGTAATCGCATCGCTCAAGGTGAAGCGAAACTTGTCGAAATTGAGCAGCAGCTCGCAGACAGCGAGAAAGAGAAAGCCGCTCTCCTCGAAAAGGCCAATGCTGACGCCCAGCGCTTAATTGCCGAGGCTCGCGATAGCGCGCAGGCTCTTGGTGATAAAAAGGCTCAAGAAGCAACGGCACAGGCCCAGACGATCCTCTCCAAGGCCCAAGAAGCTGCCCGCGCAGAGCGCGCTGCGATGAGTGCAGAGCTCAAGCAAGAATTCGGCCGCCTCGTTGTCGCAACGACTTCGAAAGTGACTGGCAAAACTCTCGACGATGCCGACCAGCAGCGCATCAATAGCGAAGCGGTCGCCAGCGTAGAAGCTTAAGTATTTCTCTTCTTATCGAATCCTCTGATGAAAGTTTCCAAAGTCGCCCAAAGCACCGCTCGCCGTATTTTCCGCCTTTGTTCTCAGGACGGGCAGATTAGCGAGGCTCAACTGCGTGTTGCGATTGAGAAACTTGTCAGTGACAAACCGCGCGATTACCGTGCAATGCTCCATGCTCTTCGCCGCCTCGTGCGCGCCGAAGTTGCAAAGAAGCAAGTGACCGTAGAAAGCGCCACGGTGCTCGATCAAGCAACGATCGGTACTCTTCAGACCTCCCTACGCCAAAAGTATGGGATGGATCTCAATTTTGATTTCAAAACTAACCCAGAATTGTTGGGTGGTTTGCGGATCCGGGTCGGAAACGACCTTTTTGACGGATCTGTTAAAGCACGCCTTCAACGTCTCTCCGACTCCCTCTAATTAGAAAATCCTTCCACACCATATTGTCATGAGCAGCATCCTCCAGGAACTGGAATCCCAAATCGCGAACGTCAGCACGTCCGTTGAAAAAACCAATATCGGCATCGTCCGTGAAACAGGTGACGGTGTCGCCAAAGTTGAAGGTCTCAGCGACGCACAGCTGAATGAGATGATCGAATTCCCCGGTGGTCTCACCGGTCTTGCCCTGAACTTAGAAGAAGGCGAGGTCGGGGTTGTTTTCCTCGGGGATGGAAAGCACATCACCGAAGGAATGGAGTGTAAGGCGACTGGAAAGCTTCTTTCTGTTCCTGTCGGCGAAAACTTCCTTGGACGAGTTGTGAATACCCTCGCCGAGCCCATCGACGGTAAAGGTGACATCGAAGCTGCAGCTCAATATCCCGTAGAGAAGATTGCTCCGGGCATCATTAAGCGGAAGTCTGTCTCTGTCCCCCTTCAAACAGGAATCGCCTCGATCGATGCGATGATTCCAATCGGACGTGGGCAGCGTGAGCTGATCATTGGTGACCGTTCGACAGGTAAGACCACCATTGCGATTGATACGATCATTTCACAGGCTAACCAAAACAAGCAGGCCGCTGAAGGGCGCCTTAAGGATCACAAGCCTGTCTATTGTGTCTATGTTGCGATTGGTCAGAAACAGTCGAATATTGCTCGTACTGTTGCCACTCTTGAAGAAGCTGGAGCCCTTGATAACACCATTATTGTTGCTGCTTCCGCTTCCGATTCTGCCACCAACCAGTTTCTTGCTCCTTATTCTGGTTGTGCACTGGCCGAATACCTCATGGATCAGGGTAAGGACGTGCTGATTGTCTTTGATGACCTCTCTAAGCAGGCTGTTGCTTATCGCCAAGTTTCTCTGATTCTGCGTCGTCCCTCAGGTCGTGAGGCCTACCCTGGAGACGTTTTCTATCTCCACTCACGTCTCCTTGAGCGTTCTGCTCGACTTTCTGACAAAGAAGGTGGCGGTTCATTGACAGCGCTTCCGATCATCGAAACTCAAGCCGGTGACGTTTCAGCTTACATTCCAACCAACGTGATTTCGATTACGGACGGTCAGATTTTCCTCGAGACAGACCTCTTCTACCAGGGAATTCGCCCTGCGATCTCTGTGGGTCTCTCTGTTTCACGTGTCGGATCGGCTGCGCAGACCAAAGCTATTAAGAAGGTTGCGGGAACAACAAAGCTCGATTTGGCTCAGTTCCGCGAACTTCAGGCGTTTGCCCAGTTTGGTTCAGATCTTGATGATGCGACCAAGGCAAAGATTAGCCGTGGTCAGCGGATCGTCGAACTCTTTAAGCAAAATCAGTATTCTCCTCTCGGTATGGAGATGGAGGTTGCGATTCTCTGGTCAATGCAAAATGGTCATTTTGATGATGTTGATGTCGATCGCATCAAAGAGTGTCAGACTGCTCTCGAAGAGTTCCTGAGCACTCGCAAAGCGGACCTCCTTCAGAAGATTGCTGATGAAAAAGCATTGTCTGATGAAATCAACGAGGGCCTCGCATCTGCTCTTGAGGACTTCAAAGGTAGCTGGAAGTAAAGCAGTTCCTTCATTTTAAGTTTCACCTACTCGCTCGTATAGAACATGGCCAATCTTCGTGACATTCGCCGCCGCATTAAGTCGGTTAAGAGCACTGCGCAAATCACCAAAGCAATGGAATTGGTGGCTGCCGCGAAGATGAAGAAGGCTCAAGATCAAGCGATTGCGGGTCGTGGTTACGCGGACAAGCTCAACAAGGTTCTCGTCAATCTTAAGGGCAATACAGACGAAGAGTCGCACCCCCTTCTCGCAAAGCGGGAAGGCAACAAGGAGTTGATGTTGGTCATTTCTACAGGTCGTGGCCTCTGTGGTGGTTTAAATACCAACCTCTATAAGAAAGTGGTTTCAGTTTCATCTGAAACGACAGATTACGTCACCTCTGGTAAGAAGCTTCGCCAACAACTTGCGAAGGCCGGCAAGAATTTGATCGCCGATTGGGAGGTCGAGGACCCCGTTCCTTTTAATGATGCGAAGCCAATTGCAAAATTCTTAACCGAGCAGTTTTTGAGTGGTGAGTATGATCGGATCACCGTTGCTTTCAGTAACTTTGTGAGCACGTTGACTCAGACTCCTCACGTTGCCCAACTTCTGCCCATCGAAGCATCAGGTCTTGCTGAGAAGCAGGACTACGAGGGAGTTGGCAAAGGTGAAGTGGGCGAGACCAATAAAGAGGAAGCTCTGGGTGTCGACTATGAATTCGAGCCAAGCCCGGAGGGTGTTCTCGATAAATTGTTGCCCCTCTACATCAATTTCCAAATCTACCAAATGTTAGTGGAGGCACGGGCCTCTGAGCATTCTGCCCGTATGGTTGCGATGAAAGCGGCAACCGACAACGCTAAGAACATGATCAAGGACCTTACTCTTGAGTATAACAAGGCACGTCAAGCCGCGATTACGGCTGAACTTCTTGAGATCACCACTGCGATGAAAGCAATGGAGTAACCAAACGATCAAAACCATTTCTTTCCCAAGGCTAAAACCTAACCATTTAACTGAACCATTTTCCACCACCACCATGAGCAACCAAGGAACCATCGTCCAGGTCATCGGCGCCGTCGTTGACATCGACTTTTCGGCCGCTGATAAGCTGCCTGAAATCTATAATGCCCTCGAGGTCACCTATGATCTCTTTGGAGTTGAAACAAAGCTAATTCTCGAAGTGCAGCAGCACCTCGGTGACCATTGGGTTCGCACGGTTGCGATGTCAACTTCCGATGGTTTGCGCCGTGGAATGACCGTCACCGATACTGGTGCTCCGATTTCAATCCCAGTGGGAGCTCAAGTTCTTGGCCGGATCTTTAACGTGACAGGTGATTTGGTTGACGAAAACACCGATCTTCCGAGCGCGGATCAACGTGCTCCAATCCACCGTCCTGCACCGACACTCGAAGAACAGTCTGCAGCGGCAGAGATTCTCCCAACTGGTATCAAAGTCATCGACTTGATCTGCCCATTGCTCAAGGGTGGAAAGGGCGGTATGTTTGGTGGTGCTGGTGTGGGTAAAACCGTGGTGATCATGGAGCTCATCAACAACATCGCGAAAGCACACGGCGGATATTCGGTGTTTGCGGGAGTCGGTGAGCGGACACGTGAAGGAAATGACCTTTACTGGGAAATGATTGAATCGGGTGTTATCTCAACGCAAAAAGATGAGAATGGTCATCCTAAGCTCGATGAAAACGGCAATCCAGTGCTCGCTGACGGTTCAAAAGTGGCCCTTTGCTATGGCCAGATGAATGAGCCTCCAGGTGCTCGACTTCGGGTTGCTCTCTCCGCACTGACGATGGCTGAGCATTTCCGTGATGAAGACAATCAGGACGTTCTTCTCTTCGTTGATAATATCTTCCGATTCTCTCAGGCTGGTTCTGAGGTGTCTGCACTTCTTGGCCGGACACCTTCCGCTGTGGGTTACCAGCCGACTCTTGCAGAAGAAATGGCCGGTCTTCAGGAGCGAATCACCTCGACGAAGAAAGGATCCATTACCTCCATTCAGGCCGTTTACGTTCCTGCGGATGACCTGACTGACCCTGCTCCTGCGAATACCTTCGCACACTTGGACGCGACTGTGGTTCTTGAGCGTTCACTTGCAGAGCAAGCTCTTTTCCCTGCGGTCGATCCATTGGCTTCAACTTCGGCAGCGCTTGCTCCTGAGATTGTCGGTGAGGAGCATTACCGGGTTGCCCGTGGTGTTCAGCTTGTCCTTCAGCGCTATAAGGATCTGCAGGATATCATTGCTATTCTTGGAATGGATGAACTTTCC
Source organism: Akkermansiaceae bacterium (assembly GCA_023261045.1). GTDB lineage: Bacteria > Verrucomicrobiota > Verrucomicrobiia > Verrucomicrobiales > Akkermansiaceae > SW10. The sequence goes on along the minus strand of JALRJZ010000007.1, from coordinate 22,800 downwards.
GACGAGGATAAGACGAGCGTCTTCCGTGCTCGTAAGATTCAGCGTTTCCTCACTCAGCCATTCCACGTGGCAGAGGTCTTTACGAACGTTCCAGGCGTTCTTTGTTCCATCGAGGATACAGTAAAGGGATTTGCTGAGATTCTTGACGGTAAGCACGACAGTGTTCCCGAATCAAACTTCTACATGAAGGCTGGTATCGATTCTGTCGATAAGGGTTAATTCCTTCCAACAACTTCTCAGCATTCCATGGCCTTCCAACTCGACATCGTCACTCCGGAGAAAACAATTTTTTCCGACACCGTTGATGACGTCTATCTTCCTGGAAGCGAGGGGGAGATGGGTATCTTAACGATGCACGCTGCCCTTGTTGCTCCTCTTCAACCTGGTTCTCTCCGTTACTTAAAAGACGGCCAAGTTCAGGAGCTCGCTGTCGGGGAAGGCTTTGTTGAGGTGGCAGGAGATCAGGTCTCAGTGCTCATTGATTTAGCCATTGGTGAGGACGCAATCGACGAAGCAAAGGTCGAGGAAGCGATGAAGCGTGCGCAAGAGACACTCGCGGGAATCAATGTTGATCACGACGAGTATGCTGCTCTGCAGATGGTCATCGCGAAGTCCGAAGCGATGCTCAAACTCAAGCGCAAGGGACGATAATTCTTTCGAAAGCTCTTGATGATGACACTGCGGCCTCGAAAGTGGTCGCAGTTTTTTTTGCCCAAGACCAGGGCCTGGTGCCGAACCTTTGAGGACGGGTGGCTTGGAGATGATCCAGAGTTGCCAAATAGACAAGGCAGTGTATCTAAAGGTCATGAGCGATTCAGAAAATAAGTTCACCCTGGAAGCGGGAACCCATTGGATGTGCACCTGTGGCAAATCAAGCAACTTCCCATTTTGTGATGGATCTCACAAGGGTTCGGATCAAGCCCCTGAAAAGTTAGTCCTCGAAGAGACGACTGAAATTTCTGTTGAGCGTCCATCGACAGCAGATTAGCGGGTGAAGCATCTTTTAAGGGAAAGCAAGGCGACACTCGTCTTGGCCCTACCTCTCATTGCCGGACAAGTGAGCCAAATGCTCATGGGGGTTGTGGACACCTTCATGATCGGGAGGATTGGGACCGTCGAACTTGCGGCTTCGACCCTTGCGCACACCATTCTGCATATACCCCTGATGGTTGCCATTGGAGTATCCATTGGAGTATCCATCAAAGTTTCACAAGCGCGTGGGGCAAAAAGTCCACTCCTTGCGCAGGAGGCTGGACAATATGGCTTTTTCCTTGGAGTGGTGATCGGACTTCTCACCTTGCTTCTCAGTCTCCTCCTGCTTCCAGCGCTACCTTATTTGGGTCAGGATCCCTTAGTCACGGAGCGGATGCCGGTCTTTTTTATCTTAGTGAGCGCTTCGATGACAGCGGCGGCAATCTCAATGACTTCTCGCAGTCATGCTGATGCAATGGCCCACCCCTGGCCGGCGTTTTGGATTCTTTTTGGTGGGGTCTTGTTGAATGTCCTGTTGAATTGGATTTTTATCGATGGCCATTGGGGATTTGCCGCAATGGGTCTCGAGGGAGCCGGGCTTGCAACGCTGATCGCCAGAGTGTGTTCCGTTTTTACGTTATTGTGGTGGATGAGAAAGAGCAAGGTGATGAAACCCTGGATTCCGAAGAACTGGTTTCATTGGCCTCATCGAAAAGGGCTGGCAAACTTTTGGGCGATTGCTTGGCCGGCGGGTCTGCAGGTGTCAGCCGAGATCAGTGCCTTTATTGCGGCGAGTCTGGTGATCGGGTCTATAGGGGCTTCAGCCCTCGCCGCCCATCAGGTTGCCATCACTTGCGTTGCTACGGTCTTTATGATCCCCCTCGGCATTTCAATGGCCGTCACTGTTCTCAGTGGTGAAGCATGGGGAGCAAGGGATCTTTGCCGTGGAAGAAGCATTTTGATCAGTGCTTGGATGATGGGTTTGATTCTCTCAGCCTTCTTTGTCCTCATTTTCTTAGGATTTAATGACATCATTCCTAGTTGGTTCTTAGTTCAAGAGGAACCGCTTCAAATCGCTGCGGGCTTATTCATGATTGCTGCATTTTTTCAGGTCGGCGATCATTCACAGATTATCTCCTCTGGAGTTTTGCGTGGCTATGATGATGTCAAGATTCCCGCCTGGATGACCTTTGCCGCTCATTGGCTCGTCGGTATGCCATTCGGGGCCGTTCTTTGCTTTGGCTTCAAGATGGGAGCAGCAGGGATGTGGTGGGGGTTGAGCGCCGGGCTGACTTTGGCTTCCTTCCTGTTAGGGCGCCGTGCCTGGATCCTAACGAGATATCATCACGAAGGGTGAGAAGGTAGATACAAGCCCCTTGCTCAAGCTGAAGCGAGCGCCCTCATTACAGGCGCAATTCATCTCTAAGTTGAGAACACCCCTATATCGAGAGGGCACAAGAGGTGGTAAGGCTTTACCCTCTACCCACCCGTTTTTGGGCCCCGAGGTTTCTTGGGCTTCTGAGCTCCCGGTTGGCCGGGTTTGGCGCCTCTCTGCTTAGCAAGTTGCTGAGCTTTCTGAGCTTCCTCAGCTTTTTGGGCAAGACGCTGCATCAAGCTTGGCTTATCCGCTTTCTTACTCGTTTTTAATTCGGGCTCGGGCATTTTTTGCATCAGCCAAGTTTGGGCGATGGAGAAGATATTTTGCGTGGTCCAGTAGAGAGCGAGGGCACTGGCAAAGTTATAACAAAAGAAGAAAAAGATGAGTGGCATCAGCATGAAAATCCGCTGCTGCATTTTGTCACCAGTTTTTGGGGTGATTTGCATTTGGATCACCATGGTTACCGCCATGAGAATGGGTAAAATATTGATCGGAATTCCTCCAATTTCAGTAACCGTGTCTGGTTGTGAAAGATCTTTGACCCATCCAAGAAACGGTTGATTTCGAAGCTCTACCGCATACTGCAGCATATTGTAGAATCCGAAGAAAACCGGGATTTGGAAAAGCATCGGCACGCAGCCACCCATCGGGTTGACGCCGTATTGACGATAAAGCTTCATCATCTCCTGATTCATCTTGTTGGGATTGTCAGGATATTTCTCTTTCAGCGCAGCGATCTTAGGCTGGAGCTTAGACATCCGCTTCATGGTGCGAGTTGATTTCGCGTGAAGGGGCCACATGAGAGTTCGAATAATGAGGGTCAGCACGACAATCGCCCATCCGAATGACCACGAATTTGAAGCCCCGCCAAACAGGGAAGAGAGGGAATTGAGCGTCCAGTTCAGGGGACGGCTAATCCATCCGAAAAGGCCGTAATCCATGACGTCTCCCTTGTCTCCGTCGAGGCTTCGGATGAGCGCGTTATTCTTGGGTCCTATAAAGACATCGTAGGTGTATGTCGCCTTCTGGCCTGGAGCAAGTGAGTCGCTAGGAAGGCTCAAAAAGGAATGAAAGGCTTTCTTTTCCTCGGCCTCGAGGGATCGATAAGGAGGCAAGGTGACGGCCTTTGGAATGACGCGTACCGTGGCAGGGTAGGGGCGTGATGGGCTGATGATGGTCGCAAAAAATTGGTTTTCTACGCCTAAAAAATCGATATTTGAGTCAAAAAACTCGCGGAATTCAGATCGATCTTTAGAAAACCATCCCCCCCGGAAGTAGCCTTCATGTTCAGATTCATACTTTCCTTCAGTCGAATAAAAGAAGTTCAGGTAGTTTGAGCGTTCATCGGCAAAAACAGGAGCGGCTGATCCAGTTGCCAGAGCCATTTCACCAAGATTGACCGGATCTTCACTTGTGTTGGTAAGGGTGAGGGTAAGGGTCAGACGATAGTCTTCGCCTGCCCCTTCAGCGATTTTTTGCCAATTCTTTTCGACGGCCAAACCATTCGTTGTCGCACCTTCAAAGGTGACGCCTCCTTGCGTTGATTGTTCTTTTTTACGGTAGAATGGTTTGTCTAAGGTTCCTCCGGAAAGGGTTGTTAGAGCTCCAATACGATTGAGCCCCAAATCATTCATCCGAACGTTGCCCTCTCCAAAAACGGCCTTTTCCTTCAGAAACTCCGTGTATCGAATGCCACCCTCAAGTGTCGAAAGAGAGAATTTGTTTGTTCCTGTGACCAGCTCAACTTCTTCTTCGCTTCCGCTTGTTTCGGGAAGGGGGGTGGGTTTGACTGTGAGCGCTGGTTGGGAGCTTTCTTCTTGGGAAAGTGGCTCCCCGACGGTTTCTTTTTTTTCTTCTACCTCGAGCGCTCTGCGAGCAGCAGCTGACTTCGAGTTCTGTAGCATGCCGTATCCTAAAAGGATTCCGCAGGTGATAATAACAAGCCAAGCTTTGCGATCCATGATATGAGTTTAAGGAGTAAAAGATTCGTGAGATGACGTGCTCTGTGCAGGGGCACTTTGATTGGCGGCAGACTGTCTCGGTTCTGGAACGGGGTCATAGCCGCATCCCCCCCAAGGATGACAGCGAAAAATACGGCAAATACCGAGATAACTCCCCTTTAGAGATCCATGTTTTTCGACAGCTTCGAGAAAATAATGAGAACAAGAGGGTGAGAAGCGACATCCAGAATTTGGCCCTCCTAAGGCATGAAGAATTGGCCTCAAAAACAACTGGTAGCTGCGGATGCTCAAACGGATCAGTGCCTTCATGAAGTATGATCCTGCCAGATTTGCAGACGTTTGACGGTTTTTAACCAATCCTCCTCGAGTTGTTGGTAGGTTGCTTGATGGGCCCGCCAACGAGCGATGGTGACAATCATGGCGTTCTTGGGGAGATGATCGCCCCACTTTCGGACAATTTCTCTGAAGCGTCTGCGCAGGAGATTTCGTGTGACTGCCTTACCCGCTTTTCGAGAGGTAATGAAACCGAACCTACGACCTTGGGCGTTGGGGTCCAGATAGCTTCCAACAACAAGGAAACGTCCACCAGATGAGGTGCCTTTGGATCGGACAGTTTGAAACTCGCCCCACTGGCGCATGCGCCGCTGACGAGTAAGCTCCATTGCCGGATCCAAATAAGTGCCACAAGATCAACGCCGAAAGGCGTCGATTCTTACTTCGAGTTATTCTGCACCGTATGGCGCTTGAAGTGAATTTCGGCTCCCTTCGGAAGGAGGCGCTTACGTCCCTTACGACGGCGGTTCTTTAAGATGCCGCGACCAGCTTTGGTTGCCATGCGGGCGCGGAAACCGTGTTGCTTCTTGCGGGTGCGCTTGGAAGGCTGGTAAGTCATTTTCATGGCCGTAAAAGAAGGGTGGTGTGTTTTAGAGGATATCCGGCCTCACTGGCGCGGGAGGCGGAGACTAGCGATCAGAGCGGACTTGTCAACTCATCGTGGTTTTTTTTTTCGAGAGCTTGATGTGATTGGGGGCTTTCGCATCCTGAAAAGATGGGCTAGTAGTTGGCCATGTCGCCTCCTGATGCCTTAGCCATCTCAATGTTAGCCATTCTTTTGGTGGCGATTGGCACTTTGATGACGATTTTTCACTCTTTGAGAAAAAATGCCGGAAAAGTTGATGAAATCGAGGAATTGATGTCAGAGGTGGAGCAATGGGAAAAAACTCCCTCTGGCAAGGCTGCGCCATTACAGGAGTGGGAAAAAGACGCTGATTGGTGGAAGAATTCCTAGAGGAGTCAGGAGCGATCATAGCCGTAGACGTTTACCGAGGGTCTTTGAGCCTGCCTAGCAATAGGTAAAATGCCAAGATCGGCTAGTCGATTTTCTCAGGGAAATCTTGGAGTTCCCAAACCCTGATGTAGTCCACCAACATCGAGGTGGGAAAGTTTTCGGCTTTGAGGTCCTGATTTGGAATGAGTTGATTGTTTTTCCACGTCACGAAGGGCGCACGAAGACCAAGGGACAGCGCGACATTCATCGGTCGGTGCCAGAAGGTATTTGCTTTTCGTCCTACTTCGACCCCATCGACAAACCAGATGATCTCTTTCTTTCCGACGCGGCAACCATAGGTGTGGAAATCGTCCCTTGGATCAAATGGTGCGCGGAATTGAGTCGCCTGAAATTCACGAAATGTTTCGTGATGAGGGCGCCGCCACTCGCGACCCATGATCCCGCGCTTCCCATTCGAAAGAATGACGTGAAGATTATGGTCTGTAATTTGTTCGTTACTCTGATGATGTGAATTCCTTTGAGTCAGCTCTACGATATCGATTTCGCAATATCGAACTCCGCCAGGTTTGAGTATCGTGTCGTCGATCGAGCTAAAGAGCCAGAAGGCGGGAGAGACTCCTGGGAAAACCGCTGCCCCTTTAATGCGTGCCTCATAGTATCCTTCGGACCCTTTGGCAAAAGACTTGAGCATTCCGGAGGTGAAGCGAGTTGGGTGCTTGCCATCGTGTGTGCTTGTTGTTGTTTGGTGGGCAATCTCGCGGATGGAGATTTTGAGATGGCCTCCCTGGACTTCTACATTGCGGTGATTATCCCAACGCCATCCACTAAAATGTTCGGGGTTGAGTTGCCATTTTTTCCAATTAACTCCCTCGCCATTAAAATCATCTGATCGATTCCACCGAATCACCCATGTTTCATTTGCGCAGGCCGTCATGGGCCTCACGTTTAGATGGGTTTGGGCTGGAAGATGAGAGAAGCAGCTTCCACCGAGAATGGCAAAGCACCATAGTGATCGCAGTGGGGAGGCTCGTTTCATTGAAGAGAGTCACCGTAGAAGCCCATTGCACGTCGTTTAATGATCCAGAAGGTATTTAGAGGCTTGCTCCACATCTTTGTCTCCACGGCCCGATAAATTGGCGATGATGATCTGATTTGGATCCATCGTTCCGGCAATTTTTGACACGTAAGCCATCGCATGTGAGCTCTCGAGAGCTGGTATAATTCCCTCACAATACGAGAGTTCTCGAAAGGCGTTGAGGGCATCATCGTCGGTGGCGTAGGTGTATTCGGCCCGGCCGATATCTTGGAGGTAGGCGTGTTCCGGGCCAACAGCGGCGTAATCAAGCCCTGCGCTGACGGAGTGGGTGAGTTCAATTTGTCCGTCGTTGTTTGCCAGAAGCCATGTCTTGGAGCCCTGAAGAACCCCAAGCTTTCCTCCCTGGAAGCGAGCGGCATGTCGCTCAGGAATAATTCCTTCACCTCCTGCCTCAACACCAACCATGCGAACGTCCTGATCATCAACAAATGGGTGGAAAAGGCCCATTGCATTAGAACCACCGCCGACGCAGGCCACGAGTAAATCCGGAAGACGATTTTCCTTCGCGAGGATCTGCTCTCGCGCCTCTAGCCCGATGACCCGATGGAAATCACGGACCATCATTGGGAAAGGGTGGGGGCCCAAAGCGGAACCAAGGATGTAGTGAGTATCGTCGACGGTTGCGACCCAATCACGCATGGATTCGTTCACCGCTTCTTTGAGGGTTGCCTGACCGGCTTCCACGGCAACGACTTTGGCTCCCATCAATCTCATCCTCGTCACATTCAGAGCCTGGCGTTCCATATCAACAGCGCCCATGTAGACGGTGCAGTCCATGCCAAATCGCGCACAAACCGTTGCCGTTGCCACACCGTGTTGACCCGCACCGGTCTCGGCGATGATCCGCTTTTTACCGAGGCGCTTTGCTAAAAGGATCTGCCCGATTGCGTTGTTAATTTTATGGGCTCCAGTGTGAAGTAAATCTTCACGCTTCAAATAGATTTTCGCCCCACCCAGTTTTTTGGTCCATCGTTCGGCAAAGTAGAGGGGGGTTGGACGACCACAGTAATTTGTGAGAAGATCATCGAGCTCAGCTTGAAAGTTAGGGTCAGCTTTGGCTTCTTGATAAGCTTGGCTAAGCTCATCGAGAGGACTCATGAGTGTTTCAGGGGCAAAGCAGCCCCCGAATTGTCCAAAGTGCCCCGTGGCGTCGGGGACCGCTGATACCATTGTGCTCACGGAGTAAGGATAGCGCAGGCTGGCAAAAGCGCACTAGTAAATTCAACGCCGTCGAATTGAGAGACGAAGAAATTGTTTTGTTGAGGCTGAGGGAATCGCCACAGAATAGGATGCCATTCCAGAAGGAGAAATCGTTTCTGGTTGGCTTGGGAGAGGAAGGTCCTTCCATTCAAGTAAATCGCTGGAAGTTTGAGGAACAGCGATGAATTCGTCAGCTGCTAGTAGGCTTGAATAAGAGAAACGCTGATTATCCAGTAAGGGCTCTGAATTTGCCAAAAGATGATCCCTCAACGAGCCTGTCATGAAAGGCTTGGCATCAGTGAAACCGGGAGAACCCCCAAGTTTGACGCTTGGTCTCCAGTTTTCGGAAAGATGAGGGTCGGGTCCGGTTTCTGGCAGGATTAAAGTCAGAGAGTGTCCAAGACCGTCGGCAGCTTGGGGCCAAGGATCCTGATCATCATAGGTGAATTCCGTGATCAGAGAACCATCCGCAGCTGTGAGGGTGAGCGATTCACCAGAATTATCGAGATTGGTGAAGTTGGAAAACTCTCCCGCGATGTTAATTGAATCTCCGTAGCGTGAGATAAAGGCGGATTGATTTTCAACAACGACAATGCGTTCTTGAGCTTTGAGAAGGGTGCCGGCGGCGAACTCAAAGGAGATACCCTTGGTGAATCTCACAAGTGAGAGATCGATGATCTGATCGGAGGTATTCAAGAGCTCAATAAACTCAGTATCTGGAAATTCATCGCTAGGGTGGAAGTGAATTTCAGAAATGACCAAATGACTTGGGGCTGCTGCGAGCCCAATGATAAAAGTCTCGGAGATGAGCGCAGACCAATTTCCTTCTGGAGTGAGAAGGCGGGCTGACAATCGAACAGAGTTCTTGAGAGAGATCGGGGAGTTATATGGGATTCCGAATTCGAGGGGATCTGTTCCATCAATGGTGTAATAAAGAGATCCAGATTGACCAGCAGGCTTTACGATAGAGATCGTTGAATTCGCGACTACTCCCCCGCCAGGATGACTAAAGCTTGGAGGAGCTAGGAAATTAGAATCGATCCAGTTTGCGCGACTCTGTAGCCAGGTTTTCATAGAGCTGATTCGAGACGCCCAAGTTGCAGCATTGAGACCTGCTTGTTGATTAGCCAAGTTCGGCGTTAACTCTTCAGCTTGGGAATCAATGATCGAAGCCATGTTGGTATTGGAGAGGGGGCCTCTTCGAAGTGAGAACCATCGATCTTCATATTCCCGTTGAAATTGTGGATCTTGAAAAAGCCGTGAATACCAGAGACGGTCTGGCCGGAAGTACAGCGTACCAGTTATTGATCCTCCATAGGCGCCATTATTAAAATCCCAAAGAGGCCCCATGCGGAGTTTTCGATCATCTGAGCTCACCCACGGGAACATGCTTAAGAGGAGGCCATCGCCCTGTTTGGCCAAGGTAAGCAGCTGGAAATAGTCGATAAAATCTGTCGTATCCAGATATTGGCGATATCCTAATTCGCGATCGAGCCACATTTGTTCATCAAAGAGGACGTCTTCGAAATGGCGATACCAAGCTTCAATGGCATCACGCTGCATAGGATTGATTCGGTAGCCATTAGGGTCCTCAAAATTGATAAAGGCATTGTATTGACGAGGAATGTCGTCACCCCTTCCGGAGGTATTGGGAGGAGTTGTTTGAATTCGGTTTGGACCTGCAGTGTGGAAAAACTGGGGACTTGTTGCTCCATTCTCGGAGGGAAAGCCATCAACGGGGATCGGATCCATTCGATTGATCGAATTGAGCCACCCGCCAGTTGTTCCATCAGCAGAGAGTTTTTCAAAGTTGAGTCGTTTTTTGCCTCGAGTTGGCTTCTCAAGAAACACATAAACGCCAATGCGGTCGGATAATTGGAGGGGACCTCCATCTTCATTAATAAAGACATCAACAAACTGAAATTCGGGTGCCCACCGACCTGTCTGGCGGGAAAGCTCCCAAATAAAGGTATTGTAGAGCATCGAGCGGTCAAAGTTTGGATCTGGATAATAGAGGATCCAATCTTCATCGGGATCGAAGTCGAGAATATGAGTGCTGCGACCACTGTCATCTCCTGTTTTCCATGTTTTAATGGAATAGGGTTTGCGATTCCATGTTGAGGAATAAGCACCGCGTACTCGAATGCCGATTCGTGATGTCTGTTGAGGCTGTCCAGTGACAGAGGCGAGAGAGGTTTCGGGATCTCGCGCAAACGCACACAAGAATGCTGATTGCCGAGCGACCTGCCTCAGGCCTGCTCCCGTCTGGGTATCTGTTGTCCAGTTTTTGTTCGGAATCTGACCGCGATTGAAGTTTTCAATCAAAAGAACAGGAAGCTTTGATTGATAGTTTAGAAGATCATTATTCAAGCGGATGTAGGAACGAGAGCGATAAGCGGGTTGCTGCCCGGGTAGGTGAGTGGCGGCCCTAATTTGAGTTGAGGAGCGTATAAGAATGGGCTCCGTGTAAGTCACGCTATTCTCGGGGGTAGGGAGGGTTCCATCGAGGGTATAAATCACAGTCGAACCAGCTGTTGGCGATGTTAGAGTGAGGAGAAAATCTTGCGTAAATGTCCCCTCTTCGTGAGAAAAATGAGGTTGTTTGACTTCAGGAAGTGAACAGTTGATCGCTACAGTGAGGGTGACTTCAACAATCGGGCGATCAGGATCGTTTGTCTCGAGCTTCAGAGTCTCTAGGAAGCACCCCTCTAGGTCACTTGCGAAGGTGATTTTCAAATATTGAGTCTCCTCAGATTCGATCGAGAGGGTTTGGGTATCCAAGAAGAATAGGTTTCCTTTTTGGAGGGAGGCCGTGATCGATAAGTTGTTCATCTTTCCTAAATTCGAGATTGGAAGATCGAACACTAAAGATCCGGGGTTACTCGGGTGATAACCGAAATCGGCAAGCCTCTGAACACGAAGAATTGGATAAGGATTTGGTGTGCTCGTTCCAAGGAAGCGAACTTCTCCAAGTCCTACGCGATCTCCGCCAGCAAAATCCTCGAACCAGTTGTCTGTGAGAGTGAGGCGAATCGCGTTAGCAGAAATAGGAGCACCTAATGGAAGGATTGTGGAATTGAGGGTTGAAATTGCTTGCGAAAAGAGCTCAACAGATTGATGGAAGGTTTTGCCTCCATCGTTTGAAAACTCCAGCAAAAACGATTTTGCTTCATTCCCATTGGCTCGTCCGAAGTGGTAGCCCCAGAAGATAAAATGGGTGAATTCGTGGTTTTGTTCAAATTCGAGGAGAATCATCGGGAGAGGAGCGAGTGCCGAATCTAGGGCGTAATAGTCGGCTGAACCTCCCCCGGGAGCATTGGTTGTCCACGCTGTGATACTGCTGGCAGCAGCATGGGTCACCAAAGAGAAGTTTTCTTTAGTGGGGTCCTTGGAAAGACCAGATCCATCCGTGAGATTAGAAACAGGATAGAATTCTGTTCCTGAAAGTAGAGTCGCTCTTGCTGGGGTAAGAAGTTCATCTGCCATCAAGGGCAGGCATACAAAGAGAAGGAGCAAAAGAGGGTTCATAGATCATAAAAAAATCCGTCACGGTGCCTTCCGCAACGGATCTTGATCAGAAGATGAGAAGTTTTTGACTCTAGCGGCGTCTGCGTAGGAGAGCCAGTGAGCCAAGCCCAGCGAGCAGTGCACTTGAGGGCTCTGGGATGGTGTCCCCGATAAACTTGATTTCGCCAAGTCCTCCCCGGTCTCCGCCTGCAGCGCTTCCGCCGAAGTGATTGTCTGTCAAACTCACTCGCACTGTGTCTCCGGTGAAGGCTCCCCCAAGCGGGAGAGTGACGGCACTCGAAACTGCGTGTGCATCAAGGGGTTGACTCACTGAGGTTGAACTTGAGAAAGTTGCACCGTTGTCATTGGAAAACTCGAGGGTGAAAGCATTGACCTCATTTCCATTTGCGGCCCCGAAATGATAGCCCCAAAATACAAGATCGGTGAAGGTATAGCTTTGATCAAACCCAAGAGTGAAAACGGGTGTAGGAGCGACAGCTTCTCCGAGAGCGAAGTAGTCCGCAGTTCCACCACCTGGAGCATCGGTCGTCCACGCGTTGCCAGCACCAGCATTAGCGTGGGTAATCGTGGAGTAATTATCAATGGTCGCAGCTCCAGAAAGACCAGAATCGTTAATCAAATTGGCAGCTGGGAAAAACTCAGAGACGCCGGAGGAATTCGTAAGACTGGCAGGCGTAATGAGAACGGCAGCGTTCATGGATCCAGTCACCAGGGTCAAAAGGCTAAGAGGAAGGAGGGCTTTCATGGGGACAAAAGGCTTTGATTGTAAAAGAAGGCTTTTTCTACTGCAGACTAAATAGGGAAAATTATTAAAACTCAAGCGGAAAAGCTGTGTTGGGGTCAAATAAGACATTGATGCTAACGAAGGAGATCCGTGCAGGAGACTTTGTCTCAAATGAGTTGAGAAATAATCGTCGTCAGGGAGGGTACAATCCTTCACTCTGCAGGCATGAAACGGATCGCGGTGTTTGGATCGGGCACGGGGAGTAATTTTGTGGCCTTACAAGAAGCGTTTGGCTCTCAGATTAAGCTGGTGATTTCAGATCAAAAAGAGGCCGGGATTCTTCAAAAAGCAGAGAAGCAGGGGATTCCAACGATCTATGAGCCAGGCGGCAGAGACCTCTGTCAGCGAATGAGAAGTCATCTGGAGGGGATTGATTTGATCTGTCTCGCGGGCTTTATGCGCTTGATCAAGGAGCCGCTACTTTCAGATTTCGAAGGGCGTATTCTTAACATTCACCCTTCATTATTGCCTGCCTATCCTGGTCTGTATGCATGGAAGCAGGCCCTCGAAGATGGTGCTCAAGAATCTGGATGCACAGTGCACTACGTTGATGCCGGGATGGATACCGGTGAGGTGATCTTGCAAGCTCGAGTGCCGGTCTTGCCTGAGGATACCGAAGAAAGCCTTCACGAGCGTATTCAGGTTCAAGAGCACCGGATCTATCCACAAGCGGTTCAGATGGTTTTGGATCTCCTCGATTGATCATCTGGGCTCCTCTGTTTTTTATCTGTCGCCGCCTCCGATCGAGTCACTCGTAGTTCCACTTCATGATCCAGGGGTCGCCAGTTCGTTTTTGCTCTGCTTTGAGGAGGTCTTGATATTTTTTTAGAATCTTTTGGTAAGCCGGGTCCTCTGCGAGGTTACGGCTTTCATTGGGATCGGAAGCAATATCGAAGAGTTCAAATTGTGGACGGTTGATGTAGGAGTCGACGGTCCTTTGACCATAATTTGCGTCTTTTCCTTTTGACCATTGGGCTTGCCAAGTTGCCGCAGCCCAAAGGTCCGAGGCAAAGGGGTAAGGTTGCCGGTAAGCAATATTCCAGATGAGCTTATAGTTCCGATCTCGAATCACGCGCATTGGGTAATACATCTGGATTTCGTGAAAGGTATGAGAGGAGGAGATTTGATCCCATCCACGAAGTTCGGGGCGGCCGACAAGATCTCGCCATGAGCGTCCATGGTAGGTTTTGGGCCTCTCACCCGAGTTTTCGCCAACTCCCACGGGGTCAATCTTAAGGGGCTTCTGAGGGGCATTTGTTTGGTGGTTTAAGGCACTCGCATAATCGAGAATTGTGGGCGTAATGTCGGCATGAGAGAGCATGGCGTCAGAGCTGACCCCCTTCTTGGGAGCATTTGGATCACGAACAATAAAGGGGACTCGCAGTCCTGCTTCATACACGGTGGTTTTTGCTCCCGGGAAAGCCATTCCATGGTCGGCGGTAAAGATGAGGACAGTTTTTTCCCACTGGTCGGCTTCTTTTAGTAGTGAGATGAGCGCTCCAAGGCCCTGATCAATCCTTGAACAAGATTGGTAGTATTGCGCAATTTCGGCTCGTGATTCCGGGGTGTCAGGAAGAAACCCGGGGACGATGACGTCTTTGGGATCATAAAAGACTTCGTCGATGCCTTGGTGGCTCCCCTGATTGGGTCGGTTGCCAAAAAGATCGGGCTGATGCTTGCCGGGAAATGTTTGATCTCTGCCCCCACCACGATGGGGGTCGGATGTTGCAAAATAGAGGAAAAACGGTCGATCCGAATCTTCGTTGATCACCTCTTGGCAGGCGTCGGCCATCTGCTTGGCGTTGCGTGGATTTGCTTTGAGATAGTGATCAAAATGAAAAACGGATTCTGGAGCGACGTGGAGCTTACCAATTTGAACGGTGCGGTATCCGGCTTGAGACATCAGCTGGGGGAGAGCGAAGGCTTTCATCGAGGGAAAGCAGGCAAACTTATGAAAGTGATGGGTGTGTCCGTACTGGCCATTAAAGTGATTATGGAGCCCTGTCAGAATGACAGAGCGCGAAGCAGAGCAAGACGCGGTGGTTGCAAAGGCATGGGTGAAGGTCGTGGACTCCCGAGCAAGAGAATCGAGGTGAGGGGTTTTAATGATCTGATTTCCATAACACCCCGCAATGGGAGATTGGTCATCGGTGACAAAGAGGATGATATTGGGGCGCTCAGAAGCAGCAACGGGGAGGCCCAGAATCAAGAAAAGCCCCATGAAGACTGTGCGTGGTACTCTCATGGAAGCGATTCTGAGAGAGGGCCGGTTCTCAAAGCGAGGTTTTTTCTGGCCTCAGCTCATGGGCAGGGTGAGGCCTCGCCAATCGCTTTGCCAAGCGACCCTATCTTCAAATACTAACGCGTTGGGCAGGGAGATGCTGATCCTATTCTTCGATCCGGAAGCGGTAATACTCTTGGTCTGCTTCAAGAGGGAGACTGAAGCTTAGTATTTCGAGCTCAGGATTGGTTGTAGAGCGTGTTTTTGAGATGAGTTGAGCACTTGGATGAGCAGACCACGTTATGAGGTCCTTACTTGATTCAAGGACCATTTGGGCCTCTACACCAGCTCGACGAGTGATGGTGAGCGTTGTGGTCCCCAGTTCCGAAGACATGGCAAAGCTTGGGGAGAGAGCGTCTCTTGTTGTTGGTGAACCGCCAAAGTAAAACTCTTCGGCAACACTCCATCCGTCATGATCAGGGTCGGCATCGTCAGCAGGATTTCCGTATTCAACTTTCCAATCAGCCAGCGTGAGGGTGTCGGTTGTTCCAGGGGACCCTCCGAGCGTGAGACTGGCTTGCCACTGTGCAGCAAGGTCATGGTTTGGAGCGGTTTCTGGGGCGATGAGAACCAGTGAATAGCCATCACCATCTGCCTCAGGGGGCCATGGACTGCTGTCGCCATAGCTGAAGGAAAGAATTGGAATTCCATCGCTGCCATTGAGAGTGAGCAATTCACCTCCATTATTGAGCCCTCCTAAATAGGCTCCAGCAATCGATGCGCTTCTTCCAAAGGTTGCCTCGAAGGCCGCTTGATTGCGAACGATGACTGTTCGTGCTCCTGGTAAAAGAGTGGTTCCGACAGGGAAGGTGAAATCAATTCCCGCAGAGAAGAAGCTAAGAGATAAGTCGACTTCCAAATCACTGATATTCATCAATTCGAGGTATTCCGATTCCTCATCCTGCCCCGGAGGATTGTAGTAGATTTCAGAAATCACCAAATTGCTCGGATTTGGGAAGACGCTAGTCGCATTGCTGGTGATATTGATGGAATCGGAATCGAGAAGGTTCCCTTCGCGGTCGTACGCTTCCAAAATGATGGGATTTGCCCCTGAGCTGAGCGGAAGGCTTAGGGTCCAGCTATTGGTTGAGGTCCAGTTGATTTCTAGAGGCTTGCCTGAGGAGGCTAAGCGAATCTCGTGAATGTCTAACCATCCATTTCCGCTGAGCTCAACGGGAGAGTCACTGGTTGTAAAGTTGTTGCCGCCGTTTGTGGTAATCGCAAAATTAGTGGAAGCCACTTGGCTGTTAATTTGGCTAAGAATGTAATTAGAACGCGAATTGATATAGCTGAGATCATCCGTAAAAACGTTTCCTCCTGGAACACCCGCGTCTAAATGCGTGGTCCAAGGTTGCATCCACGCCTGATTGTAAACAGTTGAGCAGATGTCGTAGAGATGAGCGAGATACGCCCGCCGATACGCTTGATTGGAAATGATGCGATTGAGCTCCGAGCTTTCGAAAATGCTGCGCGACGCACTGTAGGAGAAGTCCATGTCATGGGGGAAGTAGAGAATCTTTCCATCTGGTCTCCCATAAAATTGGCCGTTGTGATTTGAGTTGGCATAAAACGAATCGCCAGCTCCTGTCGCGCAAGAGTAGGCAAGAGCACGCAGCCACTGATCCACGTCGAGAACGTCTGCAACACTGGCGTTGAAGTCAGCGGTCGATTTGCTGAATTGTTTGCCCAGCGCCATTGCTGGTTGGTAGTCGTCAAACTCTTGGTTGTTTTTAATCAGGTAGGTCCACCGGTAGGCCTCGGGATCATCTCCCATATTGTTAATGTCTCGCCGAGCGACTTGGTCAGGCTCGGGGATTTTGTAGCCTCCGGCATCGGTGGAAGTCGGGTAGTAGACGAGCTCGTATTCGTAGACTGTCCCGTCGCTTCCGTCTTCAAACTGATCTTCAAGAAAGACTGACCCGAAGCGGGCAAGTTGCAGAACGGCTGCACTCGTGTGAGCGGGATTTGGAGAAATGACGTAGGCCAAGTCGTTAAACTCTCCAGGGATTCCCCCAGAGGAAGTTGCCATCAGATCAAAGAGGAGTTCCCTCTGTCCCACCACTTGACCTTCGGAGCGGTCGATGGCCACAGATCGATGCACGTTGCGATAGAGTTGGTCTGAAGGGAATCCCACGTTAAAGCCGACCCGATTGACTTGTCCGCGAGCCCGCTCGGACCCTTTGATACGAACCCCCGCATTGTAGTAAGCTTTACTTTCTTGATCGATGACGGTGCAGGGCACTCGACCGTTACTCATCAGGTTTCGCGGAGTAAAAATCCATGCGAGGTCATTGGGATCCATCACAATACGGAAATTATTGATATTGCCGGTCGTTGCAGCGCGACCATCCTCGACTTCGTACATGGCACGCGAGTCCGCTCCTTGGGCAGGGATCTCAGAGGTAGCACCCAAGCTGTCTGTGGCAGTGAGGTAGAATTGAACAACCCTCCCCGCACTTTGCCCTGGAATGGTGCCCTTCCAGATCGAGCGATTCGCGGTGGTTGTCATTGGGGTGGAGCTAAAAGCTCCTCCCTCGACTCGGTAGTTGAGGATGAGAGATTGCACTCCATCAGGATCGCTTGCTTCGACCTGGACCTCAACGGGCTCTCCGGAGGAGGGAACGACTGGCGAGTGAGAAAGGTTTCTCGAAGTCGGTCCTGCATTGTCGACGAGAGTCGAATTTGGCCCTCCTGGAGTGCCAAAGGTTTCTGGGCGTTCTAGCTGGAAGGTATGAGGGATGCGGTTGAAGTAGAGGCGGGTGTGCAAAAGGTGATTGCCGCTGAGCCAGCGAGCTCTAAAGGAGACTTCATATTCACGCCCGTTGACCACGCTACGGCCACTGGCGAGGGTGGTTTCCAAATGGTTATGTTGGTGCTCGGTAGAGCCGATTGCTTTGAGATAGAGCACGTTGCCGTCGCCATCAGGATCGGGGATGATGGCAACATCTCGGTGGTTCCCGAGGGCGCGCCATTGAGCGAGACTATCGAAGTCTCCGTTTTGGAGCATGGAAACCGCAGCTCCATCTGGGTTCTCAATCACCGAGAGGTCGTCGATGAGGATTTCGCCCTCCTCGAGGAGGCCTAGAACAAATTCCTTCCACTGATTGTCATTGCCAACTGGGCTGGCTGAGGCGGTGGCACGGAAGCGGTAAGTTTTCCATGAAGTGCGCGTGAGTTCATCGCTACTTCTCCAAGCTCCCGGAAGTGAGTTGTCGGCCTGAGGGTCGATGAGTTCCATGGTAGAGCCGCCGGCGTCTGCTTTAGACGGCCATGCTCCGCCGTCGTAGTAACGAAGACTATCAACTGGATTATTAAACGCATCGCGGAGGGTGAGGGTTTCGCTGCGCCTGCTAAGGCTGCCCCCAAAGGGCCCGAGAATGGTAATGCCGGGATGTTTCTCGGCAAGGGTGGCAGGATCATTGGAAATGACGAGATAGGAGTCCGCGGCAAGGATTGTTCCATCGGGAAAGGTGTAATTGATCCCCTCCCCAAAGTCCCAATCCGAGAGGTCCACGCTTTGATTGCTGCGATTATAGAGCTCGATCCACTGGGTGTCACCAGGGCGGGATTTTTGAGCGGGAATTCCTTGGTCAGTGACAAAGGCTGCACTTGCCTCGAAATCGAAGGCGATGTCGCTGCTGCCGAGGGTGATTTGGTGGACTTCGACTGAGAAGCGGTTGACTCCTGCGACTGCAGCGCCGGGAGGGACACTCACAGAGTAGTCGCCACTCCAAGCGGCGTCTCCCACCGAGGAGCTGGCAAAGGTCGAGGAGCTGACCTCTCCCTGAGGCATCTGAAAGCGGTCGAGTTCGACGCCATTGAGATAAAAGATCGCCCCATCATCGATGAAGTGGTTGAGATTGAGAGTTTCGAGAGTCGAGGCCTCCTGTGCGGTGAGATTGATCTCAGTCTCGAAGTAGTAGGTGACCACAGCGGGGAAATTCGAAGAGGGATTGGTGAGGTTGGTGACATTGATGCCTCGATCAAAGGCAAGAGGGGAGGCACCCGATTTCCAATTTCCTCCGGTGGGGTGAGCCTGGCTGGCCCAGTCAGAGGGGAGGGCCTCACCCGCCTCGTTGTAGCGCCAAGTTGCCCCGCTGGCGACGAGAGGATTGGTGACGATGGTTGGAGGCACACCGGGAGAGGCGTTGAGAATGGGAGGATTGTAGCAAATTTCGTTGATGACAATCTCATCGGCGAAATCAAAGGCATTCGTGCTTCCCGGAGTGGCAGAGGAGGGAAAGAGCCACTGCTTGGGATAGTCAGTGCTCAGGCCTCGAAGGCGATTGGTGACCAACCGAGCGTCTGAGAGAGTGGCTCCGTTTGAGGAATAGAGGAAGAGTTTGTCACCGGCGGTGGGAGTGGTATTGAGCACGGCTTGGTCGAGTAGAAGCAGACCTCCGGGTGTGAGGGTGGTCTCCGGCAGCGAGATGGAGGTTCCATTTATTTCGAGTGCATAATGACTCGTGCTAATGGCAGTGGTTCCTTGGTTTTTGAGCTCAATAAAGAACGACCCATCGCCTGCTGGTGAGACCTCGTGAAAGACCAAGCCCGTCGCCTCCTCGGGGTCCGAGGGAGTTTCGGTGCCTTCCAGAGTGGCGGCAAAAGAGACGCTACTGTTGTCTACCGAGGGGTGAAGGGAAATCGCGAGAACGTTGACGCCATTTTGAAGGGAAGGAGCTGTCAGAGTGATGAAGCCCGATGAGGAGGGGGTGTCGACCTCGGAGAGAGCGCGTGAGTCATGCGTGATGGTTCCTGCGGGCATGTTGATCCTCTGAACCTCCACACCGTTGAGGTAAACGACCGCTCCATCACCGACGAGATGGTTGAGACGAATCGAAGTATTGTCCGGGTTTCCATTAAAGTTGAAGCTTTGTCGTAGGTACGATGTTTGTCCATTGCTGGTGAGCTCTGTCGTTGGAGCTGCTCCGTTTCCGGGGAATTCGGTATCGAGTCCGTACTGAGCCTCAAGATAAGCGCCGACAGATTCAAACTGAGCGTCAGTGAGTTCATCGCTGTAGATTAAAAGTTCGGCGATCTCGCCATTGAACCCACCGCCACCGCCAGAATGACTGCCAATGACAATGGGCTGGGGGGTGAGGCTCGCTCCGGTATCGCCAGCGGTGGACTCGCGCACGCCGTCGACCCAAAGCTCGAACTGACTGCTTGAGGTCTTGCGCCGAATCGCCACGATTTGATACTGGCTGGTTGAAATGGAGCTCGAGGAAACGGGCCCTCCGAGGCCGGAGTTGTTATCGTATCTCGTTTGGAAGCCGAAGCGGCCTCCAACTGACTTGAGCGAATTCAAAGGGGGGTCGGAAACACTGATATCACGGTCCCAGAGGTAGGTTCCCGACCCATCAGTAACGGCCCCGCTCGATGGAGTCGCATTAGCCTTGAGCACCGCAAAATAAACAAAACCTGAGTTCGCTGCGATCCCTGGTGCAATGGAAGTGCGGAGTTGATCGTTGCCATCAAAGCGCACGGCAGGCTGCCCCGAGGGGGTGGCGTTGGCCGCAAAGCTGGGGTTGCCGGTTGCGCTGGCCGATTGGGTCTGTCCATCATCGGTTGCGGTGTCAGGCCAGGTGCTGACCGTCTGTCCATCACTCAAGGAGAGGTCACTGGCTCGGAAACGCTCTACGAGGGAATCGGTGACGGGCAAGATCACTGGTCCACCTCCTGCCGAGGTCGTCCCAAAGAGCGTCGTGCCCGAATTCCATGCTTCATCATTGAAGGCGGTGGTCTGCCAGGTGCTTGCAGGTTGAGCTCCTGTATCGAGATATTTCCACGAGGCATCCGTCGCGACAAGGACGTAGGCAATGGGAGCCTCACCTTCTGGGAGGTTGATGGCTCCGGGAGTCCCACCTATCTTGGGGGAAGTCATCCATGAAGAGCTTTTGCCAGAAAGTAAGGAGCCCTCAATCTTCGCTAAGGTCGCTCCTGAGCCATCTGGCCCAACCGGCCACTGATCAGAATCTCCGTAATTGAGCTCATCCATGATGCGCTCGGAGCTGGCTCTGAGTCTGAGGGTGTCTCCCCCATTTGAAAGTGCTCCCTCAAAGGGGCCCACCACTTCTGCTCCTGCGAGCGCAGGGTTCGCGGGGTTTTTGGCAATGACGAGATAGCCCCCACCCGGGATGGTGGTGCCCTTGGGAATGGTGAAGTCAATACCACCGCTGAGGCGCCAGCCCGAGAGGTCCACGTTAATGGCCATCTGGTTGTAGAGCTCAATCCATTCTTGATCTTGCGAATCCCCTTTTGGGTTGTAGTGGATCTCATTTAAGGTGACCACGCTGTCGGCGGCGACAAGTGGAAGAGAAAGTAGGAGGCAAAGCGGGAGAGATTTCATCAAAAACTTGGGGTTGTTTCTTTGAGGAGAAGAAAAAAGCCCGGTCAGGTTCAGCTGACCGGGCTTTATAAAGTGAGTTTGCAGCGTCTTACCTGCTGCGGCGGCAAAGCAGACCAAGAAGAGCAAGACCTGAAAGAAGTGAGGTGCTTGGCTCTGGGATCGCTGCTCCAAGAGTTGAGACGGTCAGGTTGTCGATGAGAAGATTTGGATCATTGTGACCTAACTCCATATGCATTGCGCCGCTGTTGGCATCCCACTGGAAGGTGTCGCTCGCCACTTGCACGCCATCAACGTAGGAAGTTGCGGTCACATCGGACCCATCGGCAAACGAAGTGAAAGAGTAGTCGATCTGGATGTTGCGCTGTGTGGTTGTTGCGGTAAACGTTCCTCCTGCGCCTAAGTTGACAGAATTGTCAAAGCGCTCAGTGGCCCCATTTTGACGGAAAAGAATACCGTAGTCGTCGTCGGTAAGGTTTCCGTTGTCAGCGTTGATCGTGCCGACTTGGAAGGACACCCAGTCCGTCGTTGCATTACCAGTGTGTGTTACGTCGAAGCTTACCGTAAAACCAAGAGCATCGAGGATGGCAGAACCAGTCGCACCTGCGGCCCAGTCAAAACGATTGTCTGCACCAAAAGTGCCATCATTGTTTTCAAAACGAACCCCAGTGGTCCCGGTTGGTAAGAGCAACTGACCCCCGCTGATTTGCTGTTGAGCTCCATAGGACCTCAAAACAACGTCTGCGGCTAAAGTTCCAGAATATCGGCCTGTCGGGTCGGATGCATCAAAATTGGTGCCATCGGCCGTATCGAAGTTATCTGAGAAGAGAACTGCCGCAGAAGCAGACCCTGCAAAGATCACAGGAAGGAGTAAGAATGGGGTTTTCTTCATAAAAAACTGTGTGTGATTTCGTCAGATAGGTCAAAATGACGGCCCTATTCAACCCTAAAGAAATATTTTTTCTCGCTGGTTTCTTGGACTGGTAGGACGGCCTGCCCCGCGCCAGTCACATCCGTGGTGACACTCAGAGGAGTGTCGAGGGCCACAAAGGGAGTCACTAAGTCAGGGGATTTGGTGATTTGATAAGTGGTGGAGGGTCGTCCTTGGAAGCCGATGGCAAATTGGCCAGCAGGAGTGATCAAAGTATTGGTGATGACTAAGTCAGCACTCCCTGTAGAGACTTCATTGGTCAGACCATAAAGATGGAAGCTTCCGTTGGCCGCTGGATTGCACTCAGCAATATTTGCCTCAATGGTGAGTTCCGTCGTTAGAGCAGTGTAGTTGAAGTTGAGGTAGTAGGCTTCATGGTGGTTGCCCGTGCCGGTGAGAGCCCCAGGTCGATCTTCCGGGAGTGCGCCATAGGGCTGGATGGCTTGTTCACTGCCATTATTAAAGACGAGGTCAATTTGGCGAGCATCACCCTCAGTGTCCCAGAGGCGGATATAAAGCCTGAGATCATAATTGGTTCCTGGAGTCAGGTTTGTGAGGGTGTAGGTTTGACCTGAGCCAGGGGTGAGGCCGGTGCTGGAGTAGGTAAAGCTCTCGAGAAGGGAGACAAGCCCCAGCCCTGTCACCAAACCTTCTTCAGGGAGCCAATCGCCATTGTTTTGGACCACTTCGTTGAAGGATTTGTCACCAGCATCCCAAATAAAATTCGCAGGAGCAATCGTCGAGGAAAGGACATCAAAGCTCACTCCATTGATCACGGCCGCTGCTCCACCAGAAATGGCGTGGGTGTAAACCTTAGAAGGGTCAATGTCTGTGCTGGCATCATCGGTGATGGGCACGATGGTGACTCGGGAGCTCACCGAACCAGGGTGTGAGCCGCCATCATTTGGGTCGGTATTGTGGGTGACCTCCCACGAATCACGAGCGAAGTCTCCGTCGCTATCATAGAGAGTGGGGTTCGATCCGGTATCACTCGCATCGACAAAGGCTCCGGTATTGGTCTCGACCAAATCACTT
>JALRJZ010000079.1 GCA_023261045.1 Akkermansiaceae bacterium | reverse complement strand
ATATTCTCGGTGAATTGAAGAGGGCTCACCTTGTAAATCCATGATCTCTGGGACACTCATTTGCATTCGACCAGCCAACTCGTAGCTGGCAATACGCGCTGCAAGATTTGCATCCCCTGGATAACGTTCCAGGTGCTGGTTGTTGAAACGCTTCAAAAGATCGATTGTTGCCTGATCATCCCCTGAACTTAGACCCTGTGGCCTTTCCAAATTTGCGGGCGGGTTTTTCGCATTAAAATCGGTGCCCTGAAAAGCCGCTGGGAGAAAACCATTTCCAAAATTATTCTTCCCCGAACGAGCCATTCCACGCGGATCATTGATCGCTACAAAAGCAGGTAGATCCTGATTATCCGACCCCAAAGCATAAGTCGCCCAAGCTCCAAAGGAGGGAAACCCCTCCATGGTAAACCCAGTATTCATAAAATTCTCACCCTGAGGATGAGCGCTCGTCTGAGTTGTCAGCGAATGGATAAAACAATACTCATCGGCATGGGAGCCAAGATGAGGCAGTAGATCTGAAATCATTTTCCCGCATTCCCCTCTCGGCTTAAAATCCCAAAACGGCTTTGCAATATTCCCAGTGGGCCCTTCAAAGGTCACAGCTGGAATCCCTGGCGGTTTTTGACCATGAAACTTTGCAAGATCAGGCTTAAAATCAAAGGTGTCCACGTGGCTCACGGCACCCGGGCAATAGATCACAAGAACGCGTTTTGCTGGCGCTCCAAAATGACTAGAGCGCGGAAGGTAAGGCTGATCTGGATCGATCTGAGGCCTAATTGAGCTCTTTCCGGAAAAATTGACGACTGTCTCTTCTTCCGCCTTTAAGAGGTGAGCTAACCCGAGCCCCCCAATGCTTTGGGTCGCTTGCCGTAGAAAATCCCTTCGATTCAAAAGCTTTCGACCAAAAGGAGATAGATTTTCAGGATTCATAGTCGATCAATTCGCTTACAAGAAGGTTTCAGAGGTTACGGAAGAAAGGCAAACTCGTTGGAGTTGATGAGGCTGCGACAAATAAGATAAAGTCCCTTCTCACGACTCATTTGCAAACAAAGTTGTAGCTCCTCCGATGAAGGCTGACGGGCGAGCAGAAGCTCAAAAACTCTCGGGACTGCTTTCTCGATCTCACCAACAGCTTCAGTCATCGCACGTTCAGCGATATAACGAGACTGACTCATCACAAATGGACTGTTGAGCAAATTCAGAGACTGAAGCGGAGTGGTTGAAACGGGTCTTTTCGCTCGAACCTGCCCGCAATCCGGAAAATCAAAAGCCGTGAAAATCTGATCATCAACCCTTCTCATTCTCTCCTGGTAAAGCATTCGCCTCCAAGTTTGATCGCTTGAATTGTCAACGACCTCCCATTGGGCGTATGTCTCTTTAATATTATGGATCCGATACGATGGACCACCGATTGATGAATCAAGTTTTCCAGAGGCCTTCAAAATGCTGTCCCTGATGACCTCAGCCTCCACTCTCCTTGGAGGGAATCGCCAAAGAAAAGCTGATGCTGCGTCGACCTCCAAGCCTCGACTTTGAGGGAGACTTGATCTCTGAAAGGCATCTGACATCACCATCAACTTGATGACTTCTTTCATCGACCATCCCCTCTCCACAAACTCGTGTGCCAACCAATCCAAAAGTGCCGGGTGACTTGGCAATGCCCCGGCCACCCCAAAGTCTCCTCCCGTTGTCACGAGACCCGATCCAAACAAATGGTGCCAAATCCGATTCACCATCACCCGGGAGGTCAGGGGATTTTCAGGACGAATCAACCATTCAGCAAACTTTTGACGGCGAAGTGACTCTGGGGCATCAGCCTCAACCCCTAAATCACCCCCTAAAACTTCTAAGCCTCTTGGCCCAACCTCATCCTTGGGGTTTTCAGGACTCCCTCGGAATAAAACCCGAGTGGATACAGGCTCAATAAATCGACCAATGAAAGCATGACGAGCCCCCTCTTTTTCAAAGCGAGCAATGAGCTCTTCGATCCTCTGGTGGGCGTTCTTCAGTTCCTCATTTGCCAACAAGCGAGCCTGCGCATGTTTCGAATGGCTCACCTGTTTCCAAGATCCATCATCCTGTAGAATCGAAAGCCGGAAATCAGGAGGGCTTCCCCCCATTTTTTTAAGAAAATCAGTTTCAAAATAATATTCGCGGTTGTTCGAAATGCGAAATCGATTGAGGGAAACCGGTGACGAAAAATGAAACTCCACCCAAGGTTTTTGTTCACTCCCATCTGGAGCCTTACTCTTCCACATCATCGTCCCGTATTGACCATCGTTCGCGAGTTCCACCTTTCCCCCGCCATTGATCATTTGTGGATCAGTTTTAAGGATCGTTCCATTCTTCGCTGCAGCGAGATTAACCTCCTTACTTTCATCCCCGAAAAACTCCATTTCATCGATAAAAACCGCAGGGCGTAAAAAATCGAGGCGCACCGCTCGAGTCACCATTGGTTTGTAATGATACTCATGGAAGCCTCCCCAATCCTCTCGCCAACTTAAACCCGATTTTTCGAGGATCGCACGCGCCTCAACGATTTGGCTTTGAATTTCCATAGAACGTTTTTGACGAGGATCTTCTTCTCTGAGTTCCGGCGGCCTCCCTCCAAATTCAACACCCTGAAACACAGCAGACATTGCGTAATAATCTTGGATGCTGATGGGGTCGAATTTATGATTATGACAACGCGCACAAGAAATCGTGAGCCCCATGACCGAGGAGCCAACAGTTTGCAATATCTCATCCATGCGATCTGCTCTTGCTTGACGAATTGCTGTCGGTTCACGACCCACGGTCGCCGCTGGAACATGAGGACCCGCTACCAAAAACCCCGTCGCTTCCCCTACTCCATGCCGATCACCTGCAAGCTGTTGGATGATAAACTCATTATAAGGAAGATCTTGATTAAAAGAGTTCACCACGTAGTCCCGGTATGTCCAGGCGCCTTTCCGGTACAGATTGGACTCGGAACCATTGGTCTCACCCCATCGAATCGCATCAAGCCAATGTTGAGCCCATCGTTCTCCAAATTGCGGAGAAGCCAATAACTCATCAATTAGAGATTCGTAAGCTCCTTGAGCATCGGATTGAGAATCGCGAACAAATCTCTCAACACGACCCACCGAAGGCGGCAATCCCGTAAGCACAACAGAGGCGCGACGAATCAGCGATTTCATATCAGCACGTGGATTTGCAACAACCCCGAGTCGTTCCAACTCCGAATTGATAAACCCATCAACTGAATAACCTTTCATTGAAAAAGCCGCATGATCAATGGGTTGAAAAGACCAATGATCGGTCGTCACTACTGCGACTTCATCCATTTGACCGGGCCAAATTGCCCCCTCCTCAATCCACTTTTCAATGAGTGAAATCTCCTCTTTGCTCAACATGCCTCCTTTCGGCGGCATCCGCTCGTCTGAGTTCTCACTTTTGATAAAGTGAAGCATTTGACTCTTGGCTGGTTGACCAGGAACAACCGCCGCAAAACCTGTATCACCACCTTTCAGAAGACTCACTCGGCGATCGATACGCAAGGCGCCCTTCTGCTTGTCTTCACCATGACAATCAACGCAGGATTCTTCAAAGATGGGGAAGATCTCTTTCTCAAAATCGACACTTTGAGCAGAACTGGAAGGCGAAGCCCATACGAGCAGATGTAAAATCTGAACCCCCAATTTTTTCTTAACCGTCATCATTTGCTTCGTTAAGTTCTTTAAATATTTCCTATCGTTTCCTTAAACGACTTTTTGTGAAAAGCTCCTCAATCTCTTGGGAGCCTAACGCAGCATTAAAAATTGCCAACTCATCCATTCTCCCATTGAGGTTGCGAATCGCAAAGACCGGATCTTCCCGAAATGGATGCCCCCAATTTCCTATTTCTGCATTACCAATCCTTAAATCTCGAACAACGTAATCATCCTCAATTTCACTCACAGAAACAACCTTCCCATTTAAAAAATGAACAACTCTTCTCTCCTCTGGATCAAAAGTTGAGGCGAGATGAAGCCATTGCCCACTCATTGAAAGATCCCAGATCGGCGGTGAAAAATAAACACGATGAAAACCTCTCGCATTCTTGCGGTAGGGATTCTCTTTACTTTCGTCCACCATGACCGAGAGCATCATTCTCCCATCTTCACGAATTTGCCAATGAGGTTCACCCGTCTCATAACCATCAGCCATCAATAACCCGTTATATTGTCGATCAAGGCTATCAACTCGAACCCAACTCATAAAGGTGAAGGCCGAAAAGGTCGTCGTAAGATTGACCCGCACACGCGAACTCGGTCTCTTAAATTCGATTGCAGTGCTCAGATCCGGCCATCGGCCTGAAACAGATTCACCCATGACAATAGCCCCATCAAAATCCGCATTTCGCGGCAAGCAAAGATTGGGAACAAGCCCCGTTTCTGGATCACTTACGAAATCGTAAAAGGCAACGAGTCGCTGATCTTGAAAAAGCCCGTTCCGATAAGATTTCCACTTCTCAAAGTCGCTTTGAATTTGCTTTTGGAGTAATTGATCATCACCTTCGACGGTGGGTACTCGCACTTCTCCAGTGGTGATGGCGACTGGTAAACCGCCTTGTGACAACTCGATTGCGTTGCCTTTCTGAACCAGAACAGTGTCACGCCCATCTGGGCGAATCAAAACCTCTCCATCGAAAACCTCGAGTTTTTCTTTGCCGTCTTGGATCGCAAAACCAAATTCCGTTCCAAGATCTTCAATTTCCGTTGCGGGGGTTTGCAATTTGAATCCTCTTGCCGCCGGAGGAACCTTGAGTCTAAGCGATCCTTTTTCACAGTAGGCCTTCCAAGACGAATTCAGAGAAAGCTTTGCGGGTCCCTCAAGAGTGAGGATTGCACCGGAAAAAAACTGCATACTGATTTTCCCCTGAGCCAAGTAAAGAGTCTCAGCTCCAAGGATTTCCCCAATTTGAAAATCCTTCCCTTCTTGAGCCCACGTCACATCAATGAGGTTTTTGATCACCGCAAACCCCTCAGCAAACTGCTCCTGACCCGAAGCATCCCAATTACCCTCCTCGGCATCTCTCTTCTCTTCATTTGCGAAATCCTTCCAAGCGAAGTCCTGCCAATACATTGCCAGAGCTCCTAGGAGAAACGCAATCGCGGCAGCCACCCCAATCTGAGATAAGGCCAATTTCCTCACCCAACCTCTCTGCGAATCATCGGAGCGACTCTGGGACCACGGAACAAAGCTTAGATCAGAGATTTTAAGCCCCCCTTCGGCAACAAGATGACAATCAAGGTTCAGATAACGACGAATCAGATGACGCAGCTCCGGATCCCCAAGCATCGCCTTTTGCAGCGACTCAAAGTCACTTTTTGAAATCGTTTGATTCAAGTAGCCCTCAATCCAGTTCTGCAACTGAGGATCCAAATCCGATATCTTATTCATTTTATTGATTCTGAAGTTTTCGTTCAACACAATTCAGAAGCTGATGCCGAATTCGCTTTAATCTCATATAAAAGGCTCCAGGAGAGCTCCCTTCTTGGTTCGCTAACTCTTTGACCTTAACCCCAGGGGTGTATGCCAAAAGCACAAATCTTTTTTGATCGGCAGGCAATTCGGATAAGCATTTCTGTAAATTGGAACGCTCTAAGCTCGCTCCCTCCAGTTCATCCTGAGCGTCTTCTGCGATCAGCTCGAAAAGATCTTCTCTAAAAACAAGACGATCTCTTGCCATCTTCCTACGGTATGCAAGCGCCTCGAATCGAGCGACGACACACGCCCATTTGATAAATTCAGTTGAGGGGTCGTAGTGCTCGATCTTTCTCCACAAGACCACGGCCGTCTCTTGCAGAACCTCATCAACATCCTCCCAGGAAGGAAGAAGTGAACGAAGAAAACGCCTGAGATTTTGCTCATTTTTTGTGAAGTTTCTGATGAAAACCTCATACTCATGATTTTCCCTACGCCCCATAATCTTTCCGGTAAAATACGACCTAGACTTAGAAAAACTAACGCACTTGCCTCCAATTCACGATAGATTGATGACAAATTAACATTCCATTCATCAAAGAATTTAAAATCCTTCATATTTTTCATGCAGACCTCCCATCTTGAGCTATTGTTTAAGCTTGTTCATGAGATTTATTTTTTTTGCCCTCCCTCTTCTTGTCCTGAGCTCTTGTTCCCAAAGCTCATCAACTTCAACAGAACAAAAAAACATCCCCGTTCTCAAAAGTTCAACACGCGAAACTTCATGGGGAAAGGCAAAGAAATCTCAGAGCGCCGATGGCTATGAACTCTCTTATGAAAATCCGCAAAATCGATCTGAAAGTCTGACGATCAAAGGATCACCAAACTTCTTTTTTGGCCTGACTTACCCCCCGGATATCAAAGGAGAAAAGCTCGTTGACGGCAAGATGATCGAGACACGAACCCCTCAGGTCTGGCAAAAAACAAAGGTCGCAGGCAAAAACATTTACTTCTACCAATCACACTTTCCAATGAGAGGCAGGGGCCCAAGATTTAAAACTCTTTGTACAAATTTTCAGGCACCCAACGGCGCAGAGGGCTTCTATTTAATCGAAATCGAGGGGACAAAAAATCAGGCTCAGCAATGGCTTTCTGAGTTAAACCTTCGCCATTAACCTCCGTGCCAATGGAGTTTCTTGCGCAACGTTTCGTAAAATGAATGCCCTGGCAACCTCACAAGACGAAGGGACTTTTCATGACGTTGAATCTTCACGACGCTCTCCTGCTGAATTCGGAGAAGATCACGTCCATCAACTGACAAAAGAATCGGCTCATCACTTTCCCCACTCGGAGAAAGTTCAATCACCGAATGGTCACCAACCACGAGGGAGCGATTACTCATCGTATGAGGACAAATCGGGGTAATCACAAAGACACTTGCTCCAGGCACAAGCAAGGGACCTCCGGCAGCCATCGAATAAGCGGTTGAACCGGTTGGGGTAGATACAATCAACCCATCAGCCCGATAATGATGAAGAAGCTCCCCCTCAACTCGTGCTTCTAATGAAACTAATCGCCCGGTATTCCCGCGCATCAGAGCGACTTCATTTAAGGCGATAAAACGACGATTCTTCCCATCTTCGTCAATCATCTCAATATTCAACATGCAGCGCTCCGTGATATTCACCTGATCGGACGTCAGATGATCGCTTAATTCATCAATCTCACGATCCGTGCACGCAGTCAAAAAGCCAAGTGTGCCAATGTTGACACCTGCAATTGGGATCTCAGTAGGCCCTGTTCGATGCAGGGTCTCAAGAAGGGTCCCATCGCCCCCAAGAGAAATAATAAAATCAACTGCCTCAGAAAATTCCTCAACACCCTTTTCACCCACCAACTCTGCAGTTTTCAATTCTAAGACAACCTCCACCCCTCTTCTCACAAGACTCTCACGCACCCGCTGAATCGCGGCGGGTGCATCAGGCTTTTTGGGATGGGCGACAATCGCAACTCTCACGGCAAGGATCTAACACTAGCTTTCAACACCACGCAATCGTTCCTTGAATATCTTGTAAAAGATCACAGATTGCCCCCGTGCCACTTTCAGCTGAGGAAAAAACCCGCTATCATCGCCAGATGATCTTACCCGAGCTTGGTGCCACCGGCCAGGAGCGGCTCAAAAAATCCTCGATTCTTTGTATCGGAACCGGGGGTTTAGGCTCACCTGCAATTCTTTATTTAGCGGCCGCTGGAATAGGAAAAATCGGACTCATCGACCCCGACAGAGTTGATCGATCAAACCTTCACCGCCAAATCCTTCACGAAACTGATTTTATAGGACAGGAAAAACTTGAGAGCGCAGCTTCAAAAATCCATCAAATTAACCCCAATGTTCGTGTGGTGCAGCATGAGGGCTTTTTCACCTCCAGCAACAGCATGGAATTGCTGGAATCCTATGATCTTCTCCTTGATGGGTCAGACAACTTTCCAACCCGTTTCGCGGCCAATGATGCTTCCTTCTTCTTAAAAAAGCCCCTCATTCATGGAGCAATTTATCAGTTTGAAGGCCAAGTAAGTGTCTTTGCCCCTCACCTCTCGGGACCATGCTACCGCTGCATCCTTCCACAACCACCTCCCGAAGGAGCCGTGCCAACATGAGATGAAGCCGGTGTTCTGGGCGTGCTCCCAGGAATCATTGGAAGTCTCCAAGCAATGGAAGCCATTAAAATATTGGCTAACTTGGGAAAGCCCCCCCTTGGACGGCTCATTCATTATCGGGCTCTCGACACCTCGTTTCGTGAGATTCAGATCAAAAAAGACCCAAATTGCCCACTCTGCGGAGGCCATCCATCGATTATCAAGCCAGTTTCCTCCGATCACCCCAACCACAAGATGAATCAACTACAAGAAATCTCGACTTTAGAACTTAGAGAAAGACTCAACAGTCGATTAGATGGCATTCTCTTAGATGTGCGCGAACAAGACGAATATTTGATGAACCATATTGATCAATCTCAGCTCATCCCCTTGAGTGGTTGGCCGGCCGCAGCGACCCATCTCCCGAAAGATACCAAATACTATGTTCACTGCGCGGCAGGCATGCGAAGCGCCCGAGCTTGCCAGTGGATGCTGCAAAACGGCTTCACTGATGTGACAAATGTGGCTGGAGGAATGAAACAGTGGCTCGAAGAGGAGCCTTCCTAACAAGTCTGACTCATAAAAGCCCTCTCTCTCATTCTATTCGACCCCTAGCAATAGGTCTTTAAATATGTTCCAACTGCTCCATACAGATCCAAAATGTAACGCTCGGCGGGGGCAACTCACGACTCCACATGGCATCATTGAGACTCCGATTTTTATGCCCGTAGGCACCCAAGGATCGGTCAAAACCCTCCACCCCGAAGATCTCAATGCGATGCATGCTCAGATCATATTGGGCAACACCTACCACCTGTGGCTTCGCCCGGGCACCGAAGTCATTGAATCCCTCGGAGGACTGCACAAGTTCACGACCTGGGACGGACCAATGCTGACAGATTCTGGAGGCTTTCAGGTGTGGTCACTCTCTAAAATCCGAAAAATTTCGGAAGCTGGCGTCGAGTTTCGCAGCCATCTTGATGGGTCAAAAATGATGTTAAGCCCCGAACGCAGCATGGAAATTCAGGCGATTTTCGGCTCAGACATCGCCATGCTTTTCGATGAATGCCCCCCCTATCCGTGTGAACGAAAATATGCAGAGCAGTCCACCAATCTCACAACTCGCTGGGCACAACGCTGCAAAGATTGGATTACAGAGAATCAGCCCACGAGTGAAAATGGCAGGCAGTTGCATTTTGGAATCGTGCAAGGAAGTGTTTATCCAGACCTCAGAGAGCTTTCCGCCCGTTCACTGGTCGACTTAGACTTCGACGGCTACGCTATTGGAGGCGTTTCCGTTGGGGAGCCTGAAGAAGAAATGTTTGCTGCCATCAGAAACGCTGAACCTTTCCTTCCACAAGACAAACCTCGCTACGCAATGGGGCTGGGCACCCCAACACAACTTCTTGAAATGATTGGCCAAGGAGTTGATATGTTTGACTGCGTCCACCCGACACGCTGCGCACGGCATGGACTTGCCTTCACTCCTGATGGACCTATCCATATCAAAAATAAACAATTTGAGTTTGATCAGAGCCCGCTGACCAACGAGGCCCATCCCCATGTCGCTCGCTTTTCCAAAGCATTTCTTCGCCACAGCTTTCGAGCTGGAGAAATCATCGCACAACGTGTTCTTTCTTTTCACAACTTGCACTTTTACCTCAATTTAATGGAGAAATCGCGCAATGCCATCAAGGAGGGCCGTTTCCTTGAGTTTCAAACGGACTTCAATGCTCGCTACAACGCAAATCAAGGCTGAAAAGCCTTTCTTTAGCATTGCTTTCTTTACCTGTTCCTGATTTCTAACTCCTTCTTAGATGAGCTTCGCCTCCCGAGGCTCAGATTATCATAGTCCAAACCTAGTAATGACGTTTTTCACTCTCGCTAATCAGGCGCAAAATCCCGGTCTTTTGGGAAATCCCTTTGTCATGATCTTTCTGATGATCGTGATGTTCTATTTTCTTCTGATTCGCCCTCAGAAAAAGCAGCGCCAAGAGCAGGAAGCTCGCATCGCCGCCTTATCAAAAGGTGACAAGGTGACAACTATTGGGGGGATGCATGCAATCGTGCATCATATTTCAAAGGAAACTGTGACTCTCAAAATCTCGGAAGGCGTCTTTGTTCCTTACAACAAAAGTGCCATTGCAACAGTCGACAAAGGAAACAAGTTAACCGAGTCGGCTTCAGAGGACGACCAAAAAGAAAGCTAAGCTTTCGATGATCTCGTAGGGCCTCAATTCAAAAAATCTCATCTTTCTTCTCACCTATGGAACTCAAAGATTACCCCGAACTCGTCGTGATGGCGGGTATCGCCATTGTTGGACTCATTTTCTGGTATGTCGCAACTGAAGTCGATCGACGCAAACGTAACGTTGGTTCAGCTGCGGTCGCGATTTTCGCTGTTCTGTGCCTCTT